>NZ_CP044126.1:343125-686250 GCF_016864575.1 Rhizobium sp. BG4 | reverse complement strand
GATCATCGGATCGCCTTCGAAATACATCTGGGTGATCAGCCGCTGGGAAAAGCCCTGGCCGAAGACCGAGAAGTGGATATGGGCGGGGCGCCAGTCGTTGACGCCGTTCGGCCAGGGATAGGCGCCGGGCCGCACGGTGCGGAAATAGTAGCGGCCTTCCTCGTCGGTGATCGCGCGGCCGCAGCCGCCGAAATTCGGGTCGATCGCCGCGAGATAGCTTTCCTTCTTGTGGCGGTAGCGCCCGCCGGCATTAGCCTGCCAGAATTCGACGAGGACGCCGGTCTGCGGACGGCCGCGCTCGTCGAGTACCTGTCCGTGGACGATGATGCGCTCGCCGATCGCGCTCTCGCCTGATTTGGCGTAGTTATGGATCAGGTCGTTATCGAGTTCGCCGATCATGCCGTGGCCGAAGACCGGGCCGGTGATCTCGGAAATCGTGCCGTCGAGCGACAGCAGCGCGCGCTGCGGCGAGCGTAGGATCGAAGTCTTGTATCCAGGCGCGAATGCTGGCGGATGCCAGGCATGGTCGCGGGCGAAAAAGGCGCCGGTTTCGGGCTTGCGGTTCGGTATGTCGGACATGGCTTCCTCTTATGCCGCCTTCCCGGCGTCCATCTGTTCGAAGACCTGCTTGGCGATCTTGATCGCATGATTGGCCGCCGGCACGCCGGCATAGATCGCCACATGCAGCAGCGCCTCGCAGACATCGTCGCGGCTGGCGCCGGTATTGACGGTGGCACGCACGTGCATGGCGACTTCATCGTCCTGCCCGAGAGCGGCCAGCAGCGCGATCGTCACGATCGAGCGCTCGCGCTTCGTCAGCCCTGGCCGTGACCAGACATGTCCCCAGGCGGCTTCGGTGATCAGGTCCTGGAACGGCTTGTCGAAATCCGTCGATCCGGCCTCGGCGCGGTCGACATGGCTGTCGCCGAGAACGGCGCGGCGCGTCGCCATGCCCTGCTTGTGGCGCTCGGACGGGCGCGAACTGTCACTCATGGGCTCTTTTCTCCATGCAATGCGAAATCGATGAATGCGCGAATGACCGCTGTCAGCGCCTCGGGCTGCTCGACGCAGGGGATATGCCCGGCATCGCGGATGATCTCGTAGCGGGCGTTGGGGATCAGCTGCGCCAGCGACTTGACGAGATCGGGCGGCGTCGAGCCATCCTGATTGCCGACGATGCAGATCGCCGGTACGGCAATGGTCTTCGCCACCTCGGTGAAATCGGCGTCACGCACGGCCGCGCAGGTCGCGATATAGCCGGCGACCGGCTGGCGCTCCAGCATATTGCAATAGCCGTTATAGGCGGTGTTCTCCGGACGGCGGAAAGCCGGTGTGAACCAGCGCTCCATGATGGCGTCACACATGCTACCGATGCCATCCTTCTCGATGGCGGAGATGCGGCTGTTCCAAGTCTCGGCCGTGCCGATCTTGTGGGCCGTGTCGCAGAGGATCAGTGCGCTGACGAGATCGGGGCGCTGCTGATAGAGCGACTGGGCAATCAGCCCGCCGACCGACAGTCCGCAGATGATCGCCTTCTTGATTTCGAGCGTTTCGAGGAGGCCGATCAGATCGGAGGCATGATCCTCTATCGAATAGGGCGTCTGGCCGACATCGGAGAGGCCGTGGCCGCGCTTGTCATAGAGCAGGATGGCGAAATCGCCTGCCAGTCGGACGACGACATCGCGCCAGATGCGGAAGTCGGTCCCGAGCGAATTGGCGAAGACAAGCACCGGCTTGTCGGCGGGGCCGCCGATAACCTGATAGTGAATGGCGATGTCGTTGACGCGGGCAAACTGCACTGGAAACTCCTCCGGACAGGAAATTGAATGTTTAATCTGGTTAGGTAAAATGATATTTCGTGGCTTTCCGATAACTCCGGAGTTATGTGATCGATGATCGACAGCCGCATAAAGTTCCGCCATCTGCAGACCTTTGTCGAGGTCGCGCGCCAGAAAAGCGTGATGAAGGCGGCCGAACTGCTGCATGTCAGCCAGCCCGCCGTGACCAAGACGATCCGCGAACTGGAGGAGGTTCTGGGCGTCGAAGTCTTCGAGCGCGACGGTCGCGGCATCAAGATCACCCGCTACGGCGAAGTCTTTCTGAAACACGCCGGAGCGGCGCTGACGGCACTGCGCCAGGGGCTGGATTCGGTGACGCAGGAGCGTGTCGGCGATGCGCCGCCGATCCGTGTCGGTGCGCTGCCGACGGTTTCGACGCGGATCATGCCGCGAGCGATGGAGCTGTTTCTCAAGGAGAATACCTGGAGCCGCCTGAAGATCGTCACGGGCGAAAATGCTGTTCTACTTGAGCAGTTGAGGGTCGGGGATCTCGACCTCGTGGTCGGGCGTCTCGCCGGCGCTGAAAAGATGGCCGGGTTCTCCTTCGAGCATCTCTACTCGGAGCAGGTGGTGTTTGCCGTTCGCGCCGGTCATCCGCTGCTGAAGACGAGGCAGTCGCATTTCAATGCGCTCGGCGATTACACGATCCTGATGCCGACGCGCGCCTCGATCATCCGCCCCTTCGTCGAGAGCTTCCTGATCGCCAATGGCGTGCCCAGCCTGCCGAACCAGATCGAGACGGTCTCCGACAGCTTCGGCCGCGCCTTCGTGCGCTCAAGCGATGCGGTCTGGATCATCTCGACCGGCGTCGTTGCCAAGGATGTCGAGGATGGCGTTTTGGCGGTGCTGCCGATCGATACCAGCGAGACCAAGGGACCAGTCGGCCTGACGATGCGGACCGACGCGATACCGTCGCTACCGCTGTCGATCCTGATGCAGACGATCCGCGAAGCGGCCGACGAGGTGTCGGCCAAGGCCTGATCCTACCAGGCAAGCGCCTTGCGGCCGATCAGGGCGCCGAGCGTCGCGACGATGACGATCGCCAGCCCGTACCAGATGGCGACGAACAGCGCGCCATCATTCTTGCAGACGAAGGCATAGGCGGCCCCGCGATCGTCCCGGCAAGGAAGCCTGCCGCAAGCCCGGCGCGCAGCGGCTGCACCGGCACGCCGCGCTTCAGAACGCCCAGGCCGGCCGCGAGCGCCGGCAATGACAGGAGAACGATCGCGCCGACGCAGCTCGGCACTGCGCCGCCATGACGCCGAGAAGCGGGAAACCGGAACTGTCGAGCGCTAGGCCCATGGCGAGCACCAGGAAGCCCGGAATGAGCATCATCCAGGCCGAACTGCCGATGCCCGGCTCACCGGCGCGGCGAACCAGCGCCAGGCCGCCCGCGGCAAGCAGCAGCATCGTTGCGAATTTGAACAGGAACGGCGTGCCGGCGAGCACGGCAGGCAGATTGGGGCGGATGCCGAAGACGCCGAGCGCCAGCGCGATCGAGAGCATCAGCGAGAAGCCGGCCGCAAGCAGCAGCAAGCGATGGAAGCGCAGGCCCTGCGGCGGCTCCTTCTCGGTCGCTTCGCGCGCCAGGCTGCGGATGAGCGCGGATGTGTCTTGGGCGGATTTCATGATTTGCCTTTTCTTGCATAGCCGGACGCCGGATCGGCAAAGGCCGTCAGGCGCTGCAGGGCGCGATGCAGGGTGACGCGGACCGCACCCTCGCTGGTCTTCAACCGTTCCGCCGTCTCGCGAACGGACTGCCCCTCGATCGCCAGGGACGAGACGACGTCGCGCTGCCGGAGGAGAGGCTGGCAAGCGCTCTGTCCATGTCTGGCATATGGCGGTCGCTCTGATCGGGCGCGGCGATGACGTCTGAGAGCTCGTCCAGCGTCACATCGCAGCGGTGGCGCGCCTCGCGGCTGCGCTTGCGCACCGCGTCGCCGATCTTGTAGCGGACGATCGCGTGCAGCCAGGGCAGGAACGGCCGGCTGTCGTCCCAGCGGTCGCGCATCATGTGCAGGCCGAGCAACGCTTCCTGAACTATATCCTCCGTCTGGTCGGTGCCCATGCCGAGCCGCGACAGCTTGCGCCCGACGAGCACGCGCAGCGTGCGCCCGATATCTTCGAGCAGCGCTTCGTAGGCTCCGGTATTGCCGCCGCGGGCGGCGCGCATAGCGTTCGCCCAGGTGTCTTCGCGAGGGTTCATGATCGTCTTTTCGCTGTTGCCAGCGTTTCGTTACACGGGCTGATGAAAAAATTGAGGCCGTCACAAAAGCGTGATCATGTTGCGCCGCGCGGATGCCGGTCGAATAGGGTTTTGAAGCGACGTGCTTCATCACGAAAACGATACGGACGTCAGATCATGAACATCTTCCAGAAGGCCGCCTTTGCCGCGGCAACATTCATCGCCGCAGTCTCTTTTGCCGGTGCCTCCTCTGCTGCCAATCAGGCGCCGGTCAAGGCGCGCAACGTCGTCCTCGTCCACGGAGCCTATGCCGACGGCTCCAGCTGGTCGAAGGTCATCCCGCTGCTGCAGAAGGCCGGGCTGCATGTCACCTCGGTCCAGAACCCGCTTACCTCTTTCGCCGACGACGTCGCCGCGACCAAGCGGGCTCTCGCCCTGCAAGACGGCCCGACCGTGCTCGTCGGCCATTCCTATGCCGGCATGGTGGTCAGCGAGACCGGCGTCGACCCGAAGGTTTCGGCACTGGTCTATCTGGCCGCCCGCGCGCCGGATGCCGGCGAGGACTATCCGGCACTTGCTGCCAAGTTCCCGGCTCCCCCGGCAAGCAAGGGGCTGGTTCATAACGGCGGGTTCGCCCAGCTCAGCGAAGATGCCTTCGTGCATGACTTCGCCGGTGACCTGAGCCACAAGGACGCGCTGGCGCTCTATGCCGTACAGGGCCCGATCTCCGATACGCTCTTTACCGCGAAGACGACGCAGGCTGCCTGGAAGACCAAGCCGAGCTGGTATGCCGTTTCCAAGAATGACCGCACCACCAATCCGGACCTCGAGCGCTTCCTTGCCAAGCGCATGAACGCCACCACGGTGGAGCTGAATTCGAGCCATGTGTCGCTGGTTTCGCACCCGCGCGAGGTTGCCAACCTGATCCTCGCAGCCGCCGGTTACCCGGTTAAGAAGTAGCCCGTTTAGGCCGGGCATGCGCCTCATGCGGGTCGCGCCCGGCCATTTCACCAACTCGCGGCTGAGTAATCGTCATGTGTGCGCTGCACAACAGTTGAATTCGCGCGCATATTAAGCCAAACTCATATCTCCTGACCGCTTGGCAAGCGCTTGCTTTGCTGAGCGTTATTCGTATTTTGGTTGCATAATTGTCTCGCATGAGAGATGCGACTCGGGGCGGCGCGCAACTCATAGGTTAAAATGGCTTTTATCGTCGAAACGTTCGGACGCTTGCGGCTTGCCGACGCGGAAGGCAACGATATCGCTTTCCCGGAAAAAGGCCTGCTCCTGATCGCCTACCTGCTGACGCTCGATAAGAACGCCGCACACCGCACCATGGCCGCCGATTTCCTGTGGGCAACGAGGACAAGGCCGTCTCGCTTTCCAACCTGCGCAAGACGATCTCGCGCATCAAGGCGCGCCAGGACCAGCTCGGCGCCCAGTTCCTGATCTTCACCGATACCGCCGTCTCGCTCGACCCGGCTTCGCTGACGGCCGACTTCACCGATCTGCCGCTTCCCGGCGATGCGATGCCACGGCTTGCGAAACTGACCAAGGCGATGAGCCATCCCTTTCTCGGTCAGGTGAATTGCCAGAGCGGCGTGTTCGAGACCTGGCAGAAGGATCAGATCTACCGCCATTCCGGCCTGCTCCAGGATGCGCTGAAAGCGGTTTCGCTGCCGGTCGAGTCGACCGAGGATTGGGAAATCCTGCGCAAGGCCGGTCTCCTCGTCTTTCGCGATGAACCGAAGGATTCCGACATTCTTCGCCTGCTGCTCGAAATCTTCGATGCGCAGGAGGAGGTTGATTATATCCGGGATTATATCGAGCGGCGCAAAAGCTCGATCTCGCGCGGCCTCGAAGCCGTGGCGCCGAACGGTACGAACGGCCAGCACAAGGTCGAAGCGCGCCCGGTGGCGGCCAATGACGGCATCGATGCGCTGCCGCTCAACAAGATCGGCCGGCCGGCCATTCCGCGTCTCGTGCTGCTGCCGCCTCGCAATCTTTCCAGCAATCCGCAATCGATCCTGATCGCCGCCTCGCTGATCGAGGACATCACCATCGGCTTCTGCGCCTTTAACAGCCTGCAGGTGATCGCCCCGCATTCGGCCGTGCAGATCGGCCATCAGAACGAGGACCAGTCGGCCTTCTTCGAGCGTCACTCGGTCAATTACGTGCTGGATACGCAGATCACCGGTTTCGACGAGGTCAAGCTGTTCGCCCAGCTGATCTTCTTCGACGATAACCAGATCGTCTGGGCCGAGCGGTTCAGCCTCAGCCAGGCTGATCTGCTGCGCGACCGCCGGGTGATCTCGCGCCGCGTCGCGCTGTCGGTCTCGAGCGAGATCGAGCGACACGAGGCGACGCGCTCCTACCTGGAGCTCAATCCGGCCGCCTATCACCAATATCTGGTCGGCAAGCAATATCTCGGTCGGCTGACGCTGCCGAACCTGCGCCGTGCCCGCAAGGAGATGCGCGCTGCGCTGAAGGCGACGCCGGATTTTGCTCCGGCGCTGAGCTCGACGGCGCGCACCTATTCGAAGGAATGGCTGCTGACCGCTCGCGGCGACATGGAACTGCTGAAATCGGCCGAGGAATTCGCCACGAAATCGATCGAGGCCCGCAACGATCTGGCCGACGGCTACCGCGAATTCGGCGTCGCCAAGCTGCTGCAGGGCGCTTTCGACGAAAGCGCCGAGGCGATGGAAGTGGCCGAGACGCTCTCGCCGCACTATGCCGACGTCATCGCCGACCATGCCGATACGCTGGTTCATTGCTCTCGTCCGGGCATGGCGCTGCAGAAGATCGAGCGGGCGATCGAGCTCAATCCGCTGAGCCCGGATCCCTATCTCTGGACTGCGGCCGGCGCCAACTATGCGCTGGGCGAATTCTCGGCTTCACTGGACTATATCAGCCAGATGAGCGATCCGAGCCTGGCAGACAGGCTTGCGGCCGCCAGCTGGGCGATGCTCGGCAACAAGGACAAGGCGCGTGTCCTCGTTCGCCGTGTCCGCGAGGCCAATCCGAACTTCGATGTCGATAAATGGTTGTCCGCCGTTCCGAGCAAGGAACAGTGGCATAAAGACCTTTATCGCGAAGGACTGAAGAAGGCAGGCTTTTAACATCAACTCTGGAAGAGGGAATTGCAGCATGACTAAGGTTGTTGTGATCAGTGTTGAAGGTGAAAAAGGGCTTTGGGTGGCGGATCTCGGCCGCGGGACGGTGACGCCGCTCAGCGTACCGAAGGCGGGCGCGCTGGCGGAGGCGGCGGCACTTGCGGCGCGGGGCAGCGTCATTACCAAGGGCGTCAATCTGGCAGTCGCCGTGAAATCCGCCGATTCCGTTGCTGCCGGCCATTACGACGGCTGATATCGACTGATTGAATTCTGGGATCTTGAAGCGCGGGCGATGATCGGGTTGCCCGCGGCTTTCGTGCGCCCAGATAGCGGCCGCTGACGCCAGATCAGGTCTGCTGCGCGGAAACGCGCCTACTTCAGCGGCTTCGAGTAGATGCGGTGATTGGGAGACTGCTTGTAGCTCGCGGACCGGTAATAGTCCGCGGCGACGCCCTCGTTCTGTGACAAGAGCCAGGTGCTGGAGAAGCCGCTGGCCAAGGCTTCCTGTTCGAGAAGCTTCAACAGCGTGGTGCCGATGCCCTTGCCCTGGTGAGCGGGCATGACGGCGATTTCGGGAATGTAGAGCATGCAGCCGGTGGCCGCCGTGTGCGGATAGCCGATGGCGAAGCCGTGCAGATCGTCGCCATCCAGCGCGCCGACGCCCATCCAGCCCGGCGTCGTCGACAGCTCGACCATGCGGGCAGTCGCCCGCTCGATCGACCAATGTTCGTGCCAGGGTTCGGCGCTATAGGCTTCGACGATGATGGCGGCGCCGAGAAGCGCCTGATCTTTATTGATCCGCTTGAAAACGACTGTCATGGCCACTGTCTAACGAAGCACCGCAAGGGCTATGTAATGATGATGAGTATTATGCGCACCGGTCCTAAACAACTGGTTGCTGTATTTTTTACCGCTGAATTGTGGTCTAAAGTTGTGATTTCAATGACGCTACACGTCTTTATTTTCGCCAGCCTTCGTCGACCCGGCACTAACGTTCAAGACAGCCAGGCCCGCACCCGCGCATAGTCCTCTCGAATGGGAGGACAAGCCATGCGGATAGGGTTCATCGGGCTCGGGATCATGGGAACGCCGATGGCACTCAATCTGCTGCGTTCGGGCCAGCCGCTCACCGTCTGGAACCGCTCGGCGGACAAGGCCGAGCCGCTACGTGCGGCGGGGGCTGAGGTTGCCGCGAGCGCCGGCGAGGTCTTCACCCAGGCCGATGCGATCATCCTGATGCTGGCGACGCAGGCGGCGATCGACGACGTGCTCGGCCGCGGCTCCGCTCTCTTTGCCAAACGTGTGCGTGGCCGCACGCTGATCCATATGGGCACGACCGCGCCTGAATTTTCCAAGGCTCTGGAAAGCGATATCCTCGCCGCGGGCGGATTCTACGTCGAGGCGCCAGTCTCCGGATCGCGCATGCCAGCCGAGGCCGGCGAACTCGTTGCGATGCTTGCCGGGGAGAATGATGCCGTCGAGCGCATCCGGCCGCTGCTCTCGCCGATGTGCCGCGATGTGATCGCCTGCGGTCCGGTGCCGAATGCGCTGCTGATGAAGCTCGCCGTCAACATCTTCCTGATCTCGACGGTGACGGGACTGGCGGAAGCCGCCAATTTCGCCGCCAGCCAGGGGCTCGACATGCAGCTCTTCAAGCGGATCGCCGATGGCGGCCAGATGGCGAGCGGCATATCGAGGATCAAGACCGGCAAGCTCGCCGATCAGGATTTCGCGCCGCAGGCGGCGATCGCCGACGTGCTGAAAAACAACCGGCTGGTCGTCGATGCCGCCCGCGCGAGCCGCACGCCGGTGCCGCTGCTCGACGTCTGCGGCGATCTCTATGCGGAAGCCGTGGAGATGGGCCTCGGCACCCTCGATATGGCCGCTGTCATCCAGGCGATCGCTGCCCGTGCGCCGAAATCCTAGGCTGGTTTCTCGGCAGGCGTTTCCACCGCGGCCAATGCCTCCATCAGCGCCGCCTTGACCTTGTTCCTTTCGGCCGGTTCCAGCTGCGACATGTTGAGATGCAGGTCGAGACCAGCAAAATGCTCGCTCATCACCCGCGTATGGCCGTCGCCGCCGACAAGCAGGCCTGCACCTCGTAGGGCACGATATCGCGCTGAATACCCTTCATGGTGATCGGCGTCAGCGGCACCGCCTCGACGATGTCCTCGACCAGTGCATAGGTTTCATAGCTCATGACGATCTTGCCGCCTTCGGCGATCGATTGCAGCCGCGCCGCTAGATTGGCCTCGGCGCCGATGATCGTATAGTCCATACGGTCGGTGCTGCCGAAATTGCCGACATTGCAGTAGCCGCTATTGATGCCCATGCGCACGATAAAGGGCTCGGCCGTGCCATCACGGCGCCATTTCGCCTTCAGTTCGCCGAGGCGCTGCTGCATGTCGACCGCCATGCGCAGGCAGGCCTTGGCATCCTCCACCGCGCCCTTGGTCTCGGGATCGCCGAAGAAGACGAGGATCGCGTCGCCGATGAACTTGTCGACCGTGCCGCCATGTTTCAGCGCGATCTTCGACATTTCCGTCAGATACTCGTTCAGCATCTCCGTCAGCGCTTCCGGCTGCAGCCGCTCGGTCGTGGCGGTAAAGTCCTTGATATCGGAGAAGAAGATCGTCAGCCGTTTGCGCTCGGTCTGGATGACGACGTCGCGCTGGCCGCTGAAAATGCTCTTGTAGATCTGCGGCGAGAGATAGCGCGAGATCTTCAACGAGATGCTGGCGAGGAACTCATTGGTGGATTCGAGGTCGTGGTTGAAAGCATGGAGCAGCGAAGCCTGGCGGCGCTGCATGACGATGAAGGAGGCGCCGAGCACCGCGACGCAGATGAAATAGGCAAGCAGATACTTGAAGGCGAAGATGTTGGCCGCAAAGGGCTGGCGGATGATCACCTCCTGAATGCCGCGGACATCGCCGACCTTCCAGTCGGTCTTCGGGCTTTCAGGGTGCGTGTTGTGGCAGGCCACACAAGGCGGCCCCATCAGCACCGGCGTCACCAGCCGGAAGACATTGGTGAAGCCGGAGCGCTTGTTTTCCGTCAGCGTCTGTTTCGGATTGCTCCTGAGGGCGGTCAGCGCATCGCTCTCGAACTTGTCGAGATCGTGCGACGCCCGGTTCTTGAAGGGAAGGTCGGAGACGAAGCGATAGGTGATATTCGCCTGCTGTTCCTTGATGACATCGCCGAGCTCCAGCGACAGCGTCGCCGGGATCGGCACGGCGCCCGGAATATTCGCATAGTTGTGCGATACGGCGGTTCGCTCTTCCTGTCCGGCCGTGTGGGCTGCCAGAATCCGGCCGACGACATTGGTGGCATAGTAGGACCGGATGCTGGTGATCAGCGAGCTCATGTCCTGCGCCTGACGATGGACGGCATCGCGCGACAGGGTGCTGACATCGAGCCAGGCCGCAAGCGGCAGGCCGGCCAGCATGATCAGCGTCACCAGACCGACCAGATAGGCGTTCTTGCGCGCCGTCGAAATTTCCTGTTCCCGCGTCTCCACGATCTGCCCCGCTCGCTGACCGGTGTCCAAAGCCCAACGGCTACAGGATCGGACATCGTATTTCAGTTGTCGAGCATATTCATCGGCGCGTTGCCTGTTGCGGTGAAGCGGCGGCGGGAACGCATGAGACGCCGCCGCTTCCAAGCGGCCTTCCGTGGATTGCGGAAGGCATCAGGCTAGTAGGGGAGGCCCACATAGTTTTCGGCGAGCGCCGTAGCGGCAGCGGTCGAATGGGTGAGATAATCGAGCTCGGCCTCCTGGATCTTCTGGCCGAAATCGCCGGTATCCGGGAAGCGGTGCAGCATAGTCGTCATCCACCAGGAAAAGCGGACGGCCTTCCAGACCCGCGATAGAGCCCGGCCGGAATAGGCATCGATCCCGGCGCCGGAGCGTTCGTCATAATATTCCGCGAGGCCGCCGAACAGGTAATGCACATCGCTCGCCGCAAGGTTCAGCCCCTTCGCGCCCGTCGGCGGCACGATATGGGCGGCATCGCCGACCAGGAACAGGCGTCCGAACCGCATCGGCTCGGCGACGAAAGAGCGCAGCGGCGCGATCGATTTTTCGAAGGACGGCGCGGTCTGCAGCGCCTCGGCGTGATGGGCGGGCAGGCGGCGGCGCAGCTCGTCCCAGAAGCGCTCGTCGCTCCAGTCCTCGATCTTTTCGTCGAGCGGACACTGGATGTAATAGCGGCTGCGGCTTTCCGAGCGCATCGAACAGAGCGCGAAGCCGCGCGGATGATTGGCATAGATCAGCTCGTGGCTGACGGGGGCGACATCGGCGAGAATGCCGAGCCAACCGAAGGGATAGACCTTCTCGAAGGTGCGGATCGCCGATGCAGGCACCGCCTTGCGGCTGGCGCCATGAAAGCCGTCGCAGCCAGCGATGAAATCGCAATCGATGCGATGGGTGATGCCATCCTTCTCGTATGTCAGGTAGGGCGTTTCACCATCGAAATCATGCGGAGTGACATTGGCCGCGTCATAGATCGTCGCTGCACCACTTGCTTCGCGATGCTCCATCAGGTCGCGTGTCAGCTCGGTCTGGCCATAGACCATGACCCGCTTGCCGCCGGTGAGGCCGTGTAGATCGATGCGGTGATCGCGGCCGTCGAACGCGAGCGAAAAGCCGTCATGCGGCAGCCCCTCGGCATGCATGCGCGCGCCTGACTTCGCCTGATCCATCAGGCCGACCGTGCCTTCTTCCAGCACACCGGCGCGCACGCGGCCGAGAATGTAATCCTTGCCGACGCGATCGAGGATGACGTTGTCGATCCCGGCTTCCGTCAGCAACTGGCCGAGCAACAGGCCCGACGGGCCTGAGCCGATGATGGCGACTTTGGTGCGCATGGTTCCTCCTGGCGTCCTCTTGGCGCAATTCTGCGGAGGGGAGGTCTGCAGCAATGGACATTTCACGCCAGAAATTGCACTAATCGAACATGCGAGGAGGCGTCCGGAATGGCGAAATTCGTCCCGACTTATGAGCTCTATGGCGAGAATGCCGGAGAGAAGCTGGATTTCTGGCTGCATTGCGAAACAATTCCATCGCGCAGCAGCCTGCATCACTGGGAAATCAAGCTGCACCGCCACGAGAGCTTTTTCCAGATCTTGTACATCAGCGCCGGATCGGGCGATGCGATCTTCGGCGCTGAGCGCCACCAGATCGTGCCCAATACCGTGATCACCGTGCCGCCCGGTCTCAACCACGGTTTCCGGTTTTCCAGGGATATCGATGGCTTCGTCATCACCGTGCTTGCCTCGCATCTGAAGGCGCTGCCGGGCGGCCGCAGCCCACTTGGCGAATGGCTCGCCCACCCGCGTCTGACCGTGCTCGACAGGAATAATCCCGACGCCGCCTATGCCGGGCAGACCCTGTTGCGCCTCGGCGCGGAGTTCGCCGCTCGCAGCAGCGGTCGCACCGATCTGCTCGAAGCCTATGTGACGATTGCCCTGCAGCTGACGACGCGGCTTTCCGGAAGCGCTGCGGGTGAGAGCTCCGACGAGAACGGCCGGCGCATGGAGCGGCTGAACGGACTGATCCAGCAGCATCTGCGCACCCACAAACCGGCCGCCTTCTACGCCGCCGAACTCGGCATCTCCGCGACCCATCTCAACCGCATCGTCAAGGCGGCGACCGGCCTCGGCACGCACGAGATGATCGCCCAGCGGCTTGCCGACGAAGCCAAGCGCGAACTGGTCTTCACCCTCGGCAGCGCCCAGGAAATCAGCTATCGCCTCGGCTTCGCCGATCCCGCTTATTTCTCCCGCTTTTTCGTGAAGCAGACGGGCCAGACACCGCGCGCCTGGCGGCTGGCGGAGCGGGCGAAGCTCGGGATGTGATCAGCGCAGAACGAGGCGGAGCGCGGCCTGCGTTTCCTTCATCAGCGGCAGATAGCGCGTCACCATTTCGTCAGCCGAAGCATGCGCCGCCGGGGCGCCGATATTCAGCGCGCAGATCAACTGGCCGCGGTCGTTCTTGACGGGGATCGCGATGGAGCAGAGGCCGAGTTCGAGTTCCTGATCGATGACCGCATAGCCCTGGGCGCGGACGCGCTGGAATTCGGCGATCAGTTTCCCCGGGTCGGTGAGCGTGCGCGGCGTGTTGGCCTTGAGATCGCTGCGGGCAAGAATGGCGCGCGCCTCGGCTTCGGGGAGTGCAGCCAGCAGAACCCGGCCCATCGAAGCGCAATAGGCGGGAAGGCGGCTTCCCGGTGTCAGGTTGATCGACATCACCCGCCTCTGCGAGGCCCGGGCGATATAGAGGATTTCAGTGCCGTCGAGCACGGAGGCGGAGGCGCTCTGCCCTGCCTTTTCCGACAGCAGATCGAGATGCGGCTGCAGGATGGCGGGCAGCGGCGTGGCCGAGAGATACGCATGCCCCAGCCGCAGCACCTTCGGCGTCAGCGTAAAGAACTTGCCGTCGTAATCGGCATAGCCAAGCTCCGAAAGCGTCAGCAGCGACCGCCGCACCGTTGCACGGTCGAGCCCGGTCAGCTTGGCAGCATCGGTAATCGAGAGACGCTGATGCATCTCGCCAAAGGCCTCAATGACCTTCAGCCCCCTCGCAAACCCGCTGACGAAGTCCGTTTCGCGCATGCCATACCTCGTTTGTTCTCAAAGAATACGATGTGCGATATGCGAACAAATGTCAAATAACGCACAATTTGCTTGCCTGCCCCGCCGTTGCGGACTTATCCATTCCGCCTGAGGCGGGAGATCCCCGCGATACCAGGCGAGGAGATATCCGGCATGGACAAGACGATCCGGAGCGCGGCCGACGCCGTATCCGATATTGGTGATGGCGCCGTCGTGATGATTGGCGGGTTCGGCGGATCGGGTGCTCCGATCGAGCTCATTCATGCGCTGATCGACAAGGGGCCGAAGAACCTTACCGTCATCAACAACAATGCCGGCAACGGCCGGATCGGTATTGCGGCGATGATCGATGCCGGGATGGTCAGGAAGATGATCTGCTCCTTCCCGCGCTCGTCCGATCCGCGGGCTTTCACCGACAAGTATCTGGCGGGCGAGATCGAGCTCGAGCTGGTGCCGCAGGGCACGCTTGCCGAGCGCATCCGCGCTGGCGGCGCCGGGATCCCGGCCTTCTATACGCCGACGACCTACGGAACCGAGCTTGCCGAGGGCAAGCCGGTCGCCGAGTTCGATGGCAGGCAATATGTGCAGGAGCGCTGGCTGAAGGCCGATTTCGCGATCGTCAAGGCGCAGCTCGGCGATACTCATGGCAACCTCACCTACAACAAGGCTGGCCGCAACTTTAACCCGCTGATGTGCATGGCGGCGGCAAGGACGGTGGCCCAGGTCTCGAAGCTGGTGCCCGCCGGCGGCATCGATCCGGAACAGGTGGTGACGCCAGGGATCTTCGTCGATGGCGTCGTCGAGATCGCCAATCCGCAACAGGAAGAAGAGCTCATTCGAGCCGGGGTGGCCTACGTATGACATTCGATACGCGCGAAGACATCAAGCTTTCCAACGCCCAGATTGCCTGGCGCGCCGCCCAGGACATTACTGACGGTGCCTATGTGAACCTCGGCATCGGCTTCCCCGAAATGGTCGCTCGCTACCAACCCGAGGGGCGCGAGGCGATCTTTCATACCGAAAACGGCATCCTGAATTTCGGCGAGGCGCCGCCCGCCGGTGAAGAGGATTGGGATCTGATCAACGCCGGCAAGCGGGCAGTGACGCTGAAGCCGGGCGCCGCCTTCTTCCACCATGACGACAGCTTCGCCATGGTGCGCGGCGGTCATCTGGATATCGCCATCCTCGGCGCCTATCAAGTGTCCGAGAACGGCGATCTTGCCAACTGGCGGGTCGGCTCGAAGGGAGTGCCGGCCGTCGGCGGGGCGATGGACCTTGTCCACGGCGCCAAGCAGGTCTGCGTCATCACCGAGCATGTGACCAAGAACGGCGAGCCGAAGCTGGTCGAGAAATGCACCTTTCCGCTGACCGGCGTCGGCTGCATCACTCGCGTCTATACGAGCCACGCCGTGATCGACATCGTCAAGGGCCGCTTCGTGCTGCGCGAGAAGCTTGCCGCCATGACGGCCGAGGAATTGCAGGCAATGACCGGCGCAAAACTGCATATCGAAGGCCCGGTTGCCGATCTCGCCGTGCCCGAGCTGTAAGGAGTTCACCGATGGCTGAAGCTTTCATCTGCGATTACATCCGCACGCCGATCGGCCGCTTCGGCGGCTCGCTTTCGTCCGTCCGCGCCGACGATCTCGGCGCCGTGCCGCTGAAGGCACTGATGGAGCGGAACGCTTCCGTCGATTGGGATGCGGTCGATGACGTCGTCTTCGGCTGCGCCAACCAGGCAGGCGAGGACAATCGCAACGTCGCCCGCATGTCCCTGCTGCTCGCCGGTCTGCCGCTTGGCGTCTCCGGCACCACGATCAACCGTCTCTGCGGCTCCGGCATGGACGCCGTCATCACCGCGGCGCGGGCGATCCGCGCGGGCGAGGCGGAGCTGATGATTGCCGGCGGCGTCGAAAGCATGTCGCGCGCGCCTTTCGTCATGCCGAAGGCCGATACGGCCTTTTCGCGCAATGCCGAAATCTACGATACGACGATCGGCTGGCGCTTCGTCAATCCGGTGATGAAGAAGCAATATGGCGTCGATTCCATGCCGGAGACCGGCGAGAATGTCGCCGAGGATTACAAGGTGAGCCGTGAGGATCAGGACGCCTTCGCCGTTCGTTCGCAGGCGAAGGCCGCAGCCTCCCAGGCAAGCGGCCGGCTCGGCAAGGAGATCACTGCCGTTACCATCCCGCAGCGCAAGGGCGATCCCATCGTCGTCGACAGGGACGAGCATCCGCGCGCGACCTCGATGGAGGCGCTTGCCAAGCTCGGAACGCCCTTCAAGAAGGAGGGCGGGACTGTCACCGCCGGCAACGCATCGGGCGTGAACGACGGCGCTGCGGCGCTGATCATCGCCTCGGAAGCGGCGGCGAAGAAACATGGTCTCAGGCCGATCGCCCGCATTCTCGGCGGTGCGGCTGGCGGTGTTCCGCCGCGTATCATGGGTATCGGTCCGGTCCCGGCATCGCGCAGGCTGATGGCGCGCCTCGGCATGAAGCAGGAGCAGTTCGACGTCATCGAGCTCAACGAGGCCTTCGCCTCGCAGGGGCTGGCGGTATTGCGCGAGCTCGGGATTGCCGATGACGACGGCCGTGTGAACCGCAATGGCGGCGCCATCGCGCTCGGCCATCCGCTCGGCATGTCGGGCGCCCGTATCACCGGCACGGCGGCACTCGAACTTGCCGAAACCGGCGGCCGCTATTCGCTCTCGACCATGTGCATCGGCGTAGGCCAGGGGATCGCCGTGGCGCTCGAGCGCGTCTGACCCGATACAAATTCCCGTGTCCGGCATTGCAGTTGGCGGACACGGCCTGCTAAGACTCCCGCATATCATTACCATGCAATTGTTTTAGGGAGGCTTTGCAGCCATGGCTGATCTTGCTCAATCACTCGCGTCCATCAAGCTGCCGGATCTGGCCGGCAAGGCCGTGCTCATCACCGGCGCATCGACAGGCATCGGCGCCGCCCTTGCCCGCGCTTTCGCCGCACAGGGCATGAAAGTCGGCATCCACTACAATGCCAGCCGCGAGCCGGCCGAAAAGCTCGCCGAA
Organism: Rhizobium sp. BG4; assembly: GCF_016864575.1. Classification (NCBI taxonomy): domain Bacteria; kingdom Pseudomonadati; phylum Pseudomonadota; class Alphaproteobacteria; order Hyphomicrobiales; family Rhizobiaceae; genus Rhizobium; species Rhizobium sp. BG4. Next base: position 669,449 of record NZ_CP044126.1, on the reverse strand, counting down.
GAAATCCGCGCGACAGGTGCTACGGTCCATCTGGTACATGGCGACGTTTCCAGGGAAGGCGAGACGGAGCGCGTTGTCGAGGAGACGGCCAAGACCTTCGGCCATCTCGACGGCCTGATCAACAATGCCGGCGGCATGCTCGGCCGCAAGCCGACGTCGGAATATACCGACGAGCACTACGACAAGGTGATGAACCTCAACGCCCGCTCGGTGCTGGCAGCAGTGCGCGCCGCCCATCCCTGGCTGAAGAAGCAGGGCGGCTTCATCATCAACACCACCTCGATCGCCGCCCGCAACGGCGGCGGCAACGGCGCGATCCTTTACGCGGCATCCAAGGGCTTCGTCTCGACGATCACCCGCGGCCACGCCAAGGAATTCGTACCCGATCGCATCCGCGTCAACGCGGTCGCACCCGGCGTCATCGCCACGCCCTTCCATGAGCGCTATACGAATGACGAGCAGATGGAGCTGCAGCGCAAGTCGATCCCGATGGGCTTTGTCGGCACCTCGGAAGATTGCGTCGGCGCCTATCTCTTCCTGGCCTCGCCGACGCTGTCGGGCTACATCACCGGCCAGATCATCGAGGTCAATGGCGGCCAGCTGATGCCTTAATCGGCGCTTCCTCTCGCCGATATTTTGCACTGCACAAGGGAACCTTCGGGTTCCCTTCACGTTTCGAGGATTGGGGGAAGGCGATCGCCGTTCCTGTACCTTCGAGACGGACGATCATGTTCAAGCCAAGCCACTCTCATCGCTGTGCCGGGCATTGTTGCCGGACGCAGTGTTTTGTTGTGCCTGCTGGTTGAACTGCCTGCACGCCTCGCCTGCTGTCATGGCAGCGAAACCATTTAATGAAGCGATATAAAGGATGGGCGACACAACAATGAGCTACTCGTTCTCGGAACTCGATTTCCTCAAGCCTGAACTTGGCGCGGAATATACAGGCTCCGGGACGCATTTTGCCGTCTATTCCGCCCATGCCGAGCAGATGGAGCTCTGCCTCTTCTCCGCCGACGGCAAGAGGGAGGAGGCGCGCCTGCCGCTGCCGAAGCGGGAGGGCGATATCTGGTCGGGCTATATTGCCGGCGTCGGGCCGGGCACTGTTTACGGCTACCGCGCCCACGGCCCCTATGATCCCCGGAACGGCCATCGCTTCAATCCCAACAAGCTGCTGCTCGATCCCTACGCCAAGCAGGTGGTCGGCGATCTCAAGTGGGACGACGCGCTCTACGGCTACACGATCGGCAAGGACGATCTTTCCTTCGACGAGCGCGACAGCGCCCCCTTCATGGTCAAGGGCGTTGTGCAGGATCCGGATTTCGATTGGGACGGCGATCAGGCGATCCGCCGCCCGTGGACGGAGACGATCGTCTATGAAGCGCATGTGCGCGGCATGACGATGACCCATCCGAAGGTGCCGGATCACTTGCGCGGTACGTTCCTCGGCATGGCGAGCGAGCCGATCATCGAGCATCTGACGAAGCTCGGGGTCTCCGCGATCGAGCTGCTGCCGATCCAGTTCTTCCCGAACGATCGCTATCTCGAAGAGAAGAACCTGACGAATTACTGGGGCTATCAAACGCTCGGCTTCTTCGCCCCGCAGTCGCGTTACCTCTCCAGCGACAAGATCACCGAGATCAAGACCATGGTGCGCAAGTTCCATGCGGCCGGGATCGAAGTGATCATGGACGTCGTCTACAACCATACCGCCGAAGGCAGCGAGCGTGGCCCGACGCTCTCCTTCCGCGGCCTCGATAATGCGAGCTATTACATTCTCTCGCCCGACGACGCGCGCCACACCTTCGACACGACGGGCACCGGAAACACGCTGAACATCGCCAATCCGATGGTCATGCGCATGGTGCTCGACAGCCTGCGTTATTGGGTGGGCGTCATGCATATCGACGGCTTCCGCTTCGATCTGGCGAGCACGCTCGGCCGGCAGGATCTGGAGTTCGACCGCCAGGGCATCTTCTTCAGCGCCATCCGCCAGGATCCGATCCTCGCCGGCGTCAAGCTGATCGCCGAGCCTTGGGATGTCGGCGAGGGCGGCTATCAGGTCGGCGGCTTCCCGCATCCGTTCCGTGAATGGAACGACAAGTTCCGCGACGATGTGCGCCGCTTCTGGAAGGGCGATGGCGGTCTGGTCTCGAGCCTGTCGCAGCGCATCACCGGCTCTGCCGTCCAGTTCAACCATTCCGACCGCGGCGCCACCTCCTCCGTCAACCTGCTCTCCGCCCATGACGGCTTCACGCTGATGGACACCGTGTCCTTCAACGACAAGCACAACGAGGCGAATGGCGAGGACAACAACGACGGCCATTCCGACAATCATTCGGATAATATGGGCGCCGAAGGTGCGACGGATGATCAGGGCATCAACGACAACCGTGCGCGCCGCCGCCGCAATATGATGGCGACGCTGATGCTGTCGCAGGGCGTGCCGATGATCGTCGCCGGTGACGAGATCGGCAACAGCCAGCATGGCAACAACAATGCCTATTGCCAGGACAACGAGATCGGCTGGATCGACTGGAGCGGGCTCGACGATCCATTCCTGACCTTCTGCCAGAAGATGATCGCGCTCCGGAAGGCGCATCCCGAACTGCGTCAGGAGCGTTTCCTGACGGGCGAGACCAGCGAGGACGGCCGTATCGAGATCGCCTGGTACAAGCACGACGGCACCTTCATGGATGACGGCGCCTGGAACGATGGCGAGCTTCGTGTCCTTGGCGTCTATATTTCCCGCAGCGTCCACACGCCGGACAGCGAGAAGATGGACGGGCTCTTCATGCTGTTCAATGCCGGTGGCGATTGCGAGATCAGCCTGCCTGAGGTGAACGGCATCGATCACTGGCAACGGCTGGTCGAAACCGGCGCGGACGATGCCTTCGAGATCATCGATGTCGATAGCCCGATTACGCTCTACCGCGAAAGCGTCGCCGTCTTCGCGCCAAAGGGCGCGACGGAGCCGCCGAAAGAGGCAGACACGGCCGAGCGCCGCCGCTGGTTCAACTTCGGCCGCAAGCCGAAATGACGGGCCACTGATAGCGCGATGAATGCGGACGCGATTGCCGATCTCGGCCTGATCTATGTGAGCGATACCGAGCCCGGCATTCGCCGCAGCCGGAAGGGCAAGGGCTTCTGCTATCGGCTGCCTGACGGCAAACTGGTTGCCGACCCGGAGCTCAAGGACCGGATCGCCGCGCTCGGCCTGCCGCCCGCCTATGACGATGTGTGGATCTGCCTGCAGGAAAACGGTCACCTGCAGGCGACCGGCTACGATGCCCGCGGGCGGAAACAGTACCGCTACCACAAGGATTGGAACGCCTTTCGCAGCGTCGAGAAGTTCCATCAGCTGATCGAGTTCGGCCAGGCATTGCCGAGAATCCGCCGGCAGGCGCTGAGGGATCTCGACACCGGCGTCGACGATATCAGGGGTATCCTGGCGGCGCTGACGACCCTGCTCGACGAGGCGCATCTGCGCGTCGGCAATCAGGCCTATGTCAAGGAGAACGGCACCTATGGCGCCACCACGCTGCTCAAGCGCCATATCAAGCTCAACGACGGCAAGATCGAACTGAAATTCCGCGCCAAGGGCGGCAAGCGGGTGCAGCGAAGCCTCAAGCATCCTCGCCTGCAGAAGATACTGGAAGAGATCGCCGACCTGCCGGGCCGGCAGCTTTTCGTCTGGAAAGATGAGACGGGATCGCTGAAACCCGTCGAGTCCGGGCGCTTGAACAGCTATCTCGCCGAGATCTCCGGCATCGCCATCTCTGCCAAGACGTTCCGGACCTGGGCCGGATCGCTTGCCGGTTTCGGCGTGGCGCGAAGCGCGATCCTCGAAGGGCGGCGCCCGACGGTGAAGGAGATGGCGGAGGCTTCGGCCGAGGTGCTGCACAACACGCCGGCGATCTCGCGCTCCAGCTATATCCATCCGCGCGTCATCGCGCTCGCCGATCGCGACCGCGAAATTCCGGAGGATATGCCCGAAGCGGCGTCGCCGCTGCGCGGTCTGCGCGCCGAAGAAAACCGGCTGCTGGATTTCCTCATGCGCGAAGCGGGAATGACCGCCTGAGGCATGGCTGGCGAAAAAAGCCCGCGCCGGGTGGACGCGGGCTTCTCAGGTGACAGGAGGTCCACCAAGGGCGGCCCGGTTCTGTCGCCGGCCTTCCTCGATTTCTCCGCTTTGCGAGCCGCACGTGGCTGGCGCTCTGCAAAGCGCAGGTTGCAGGGGAAGAACAGTTGAAGCCGCCGATCGTTCCGCAATTTCTGGACGGAACAATTTCTCTTACATCACGTTTCAAAGCTTGATCGGGAGCAATTCTGAAAGGGCTTTCCTATGCCGAATGTTCGTAAGGTCTCGGAAAAGAACCAGAAGTTCGATCCGCGTGACCGGCTGATCATCGCGCTCTATGCGCAATTGAAGGCCGAACGCGAGACGCGGGAAACGCTCGAATGGGTCATCCGCAACGGCGGGCTGTCCGACGCGATGCTTGAGGCGATCGCCTCCGACCCCGTCCGGCCGGTGACCAGCGACGAGATCGCTTCCGTCGAGAAGATCATAGCTTTGGACGAGCGCCGTAAAGGCGCTCCACGCGACTACGACTGAAGAGAGGAGAAAAAGATGGTCGACATTACCTATCAGATCGTGCCGCATGATGAAGGCTGGGCCTACAAGCTCGGCGATACGATATCCGAAACCTATGCGACGGCGGAGGAAGCCGCCGATCGCGCCAGGAGCGCCGCATCGCGGCAGAAGATCGGCGATGGTGATGCTTTGCTCGCTTATCCGGCTCCTGATGGCGGTTGGCAGTTCCAGCCCCTTGAAACTGACAGAAGCGGTAGCAGACTCTGATAGGATAACTGTAGCGTAGGAGAGTGACATGGCGGCGCGGGCAAGCTGGAAAGGCCATCTGAAGATTGGCGACCTTGTCTGCGGCGTCGGTCTCTACACCGCCATCTCGTCCTCCGACCGCCTGTCCTTCAACATCATCAACCGCAAGACCGGCCACCGCGTTGAGCGGCAGTTCGTCGATAGCGAAACCGGAAAGCCCGTCGATCGCGAGGATCAGGTGAAGGGCTATCGGATGGACAATGGCGATTACATCGTCATCGAAGGCGACGAGATCGCCAGCGTCATGCCCGACAGCGACAAGGTGATGGGTGTCCAGAGCTTCATTCCCCTGGCGGAGATCGACAAGCTCTATTTCGACCGTCCCTACTATCTCGCCCCCATTGAAGATCACGATGCCGAAGCCCTTGGCCTGATCATGCGCAGCATGCGCGACAACAAGGTCGCGGCACTTGCCCAGGCGGTGCTGTTTCGCCGTAACCGGACATTGCTGATCCGCGCGCAGGACGATCACGTCATCGCCACCATGCTGAATTTCGACTACGAGGTCCGCTCCGCCGAGACCGTCTTCAAGGACATCCCGGACATCAAGTTCGACAAGGAAATGCTGGAGCTCGCCGGCCATATCATCGGCACCAAGAAGGGCAGCTTCAATCCGGCCGAATACGAGGACCGCTACGAGGCGGCGCTGACCGAACTCGTCAAAGCCAAGATCGAGGGTCGCGAGCCGCCGAAGCGCAAGCCAAAGCCGGAGGGCAAGGTCGTCGATCTCATGGAGGCGCTGCGCCAGAGCGCCAAGATCGGCGGCAAATCGGGATCCGGTAAACCAGCCGCTAGCACATCCGGCCGCCGCAAGAAGGCGAGCTGACAATGGCGCTCGAAACCTATCAGCAAAAGCGCGACTTCAAGGTCACCCCGGAACCGCGCGGCGCGAAAGGCAAGAGCAAGGGCAACAGCTTCGTCATCCAGAAACATGATGCGACGCGCCTGCACTACGATTTCCGCCTGGAGATGGATGGGGTGTTGAAGAGCTGGGCGGTGACGCGCGGCCCGAGCCTCAATCCTGACGACAAGCGGCTCGCCGTCCATGTAGAGGATCATCCGCTCTCCTACGGTGATTTCGAGGGCGTGATCCCGAAGGGTCAGTATGGCGGCGGCACCGTCATCGTCTGGGACCGGGGCACCTGGGCGCCGCTCGGCGACGCAAAGAAAGCCTATCGCAAGGGCCATATCGAATTCGAGCTTGATGGCGACAAGCTGAAGGGCCGCTGGCATCTGGTGCGGATGCACGGCAAGCCCGGCGAGAAGCGCGAGAACTGGCTGCTGATCAAGGGTGAAGACGAGGAGGCCCGCCACGGCCGCCGCGAGGATATCCTGAAGAAACGTCCGGAATCCGCCAAGAGCGGACGGACGATCGAGCAGGTCGCCAAGAACCCCGACGATACCTGGAATTCCAAGCCGAATGGCCGCAAGACGGCTACGAAACCCGCTGCCAAGGCCAAGGCGCAGCCGCAGGTGCATCAGTGGCCGAAGGGCGCGCGCAAGACCGCGATGCCGGATTTCGTCGAGCCGGTGCTTGCCAAGCTGAAGCCGCGCCCGCCGGCAGGAGACGGCTGGATCCACGAGATCAAGTTTGACGGCTATCGCCTGCAGATCCGCATCCGCGACGGCAAAGTGACGATGCTGACGCGGACCGGGCTCGACTGGACAGAGAAGTTCGGCGAGGAGATCGCCGCCGCCTTCGGCGCGCTGCCTGTCGATAGCGCATTGATCGATGGCGAGCTCGTCGTCGAGCGGGAGAACGGCGCCTCCGACTTCTCGGCGCTTCAGCACGATCTGAGCGAAGGCCGCAGCGACCGCTTCTCCTACTACGCCTTCGACCTCATCTATCTCGACGGCCACGATCTGCAGAATGTCGCGCTTATCGACCGCAAGGCATTGCTGGAAAAGCTGCTGCCCGCGGGCAGCGCAAAACTGCGCTACAGCGAGCATTTCAACGAGAATGGCGGTCTCGTTCTCGATCATGCCTCCCGGCTTGGTCTTGAGGGCGTGATCTCCAAGGAGCGCGACAGCCATTACGTCTCGGGCCGAACCGGTGATTGGGTGAAGTCGAAATGCGTTCAACGCAATGAGTTCGTCATCGGCGGATACGTTCCCTCGACATCGATGAAAAGCGCGATCGGTTCGCTTGCCATGGGCTACTATGACAAGGGCAAGCTGAAACATGTCGGCCGGGTCGGCACAGGCTACACCGTCAAGCTGTCGCACGATCTCTACCGGCAGCTTTCCAAGCTTGAGCAAACCGCAAGCGCCTTCGAAGGCAAGCTGACGGCGGACGAGCGCCGTGGGCTGGTTTTCGTCAAGCCGGAGCTGGTGGCCGAGGTTGAATTCAGCGCCTGGTCGGCGGATGGTAATCTGCGCCACGCCGCCTTCCGCGGCTTGCGCGAGGACAAGGCGGCAAAGGAAGTGGGGCGCGAAATGGGTGCAACTGCTGCAAAAGAGCTGCCGGTATCGGATGTGACGCTGACACATCCCGATCGCATCTACTGGCCGGACGAAGGCATCACCAAGGCCGGACTGGCGGATTACTACGCCAATGTCTGGGAACTGATAAAGCCTTTCGTCGTCAACCGGCCGCTGTCGCTGCTGCGTCTGCCGGATGGCATTTCGGGCAAGCAGCGCTTCTTCCAGAAACATGCCTGGAAGGGCATGAACGCCCACATCGAGGAGATTGCCGATCCCAAGGATCGCGGCGGTGAGAAGCTGTTACGGATCAAAGATTTCGACGGTCTCGTTGCTCTGGTGCAATCGGCCGTGCTGGAAATCCATCCCTGGGGCGCGACGACCGCCAAGTGGGAAAAGCCCGACATGGTGATCATGGATCTCGATCCGGCCGATGATGTGCCCTGGACGGCGGTCATTTCCGCCGCGCATGAGATCAAGGCGATCATGGAAGGCGAGGGGCTTGCGGCCTTCGTCAAGACCTCGGGCGGCAAGGGTCTGCATGTCGTGGCGCCGCTGGCCCCGAAAGCCGGCTGGACCGAGGTGAAAGCCTTCGCCAAATGGATCGCCGATACGATGGAGAGCTCTGACCCCTCCCGCTACATCGCCAAGGCGACGAAAGCGGAGCGCAATGGCAAGATCTTCATCGACTACCTGCGCAACGGCCGCGGCAATACCGCCGTCGCCCCCTATTCGGCCCGCGCCCGCAAAGGCGCACCGGTTTCGATGCCTATCGACTGGAGCGAGCTGACAAACGAAATCGGCCCCGCCTATTTCACTGTCGGTAATACGCCTGCCAGGATCAACGCGCTGTCGCGCGATCCCTGGGGCGATTTCTTTGAGGCGGCAAAGCCGCTCGAAAAGAAGAAGCGGTCCTAGGGACCGCTCTTCCACGGATCATGCCGCAACCGTCTTCCGGCGGTCCAGCAATCCCGCGAGACCTGCCGTAAGCAGTGCCGATGTCGCCGGGATCAGGATCACGCAGAGCAATTCCCGCCCGGTCGAGGCCTCATCGAGGAGAAGTCCGGCAATCGAAGCGATCACCGCACCGCCGCCGACGCTGACGGCGGCTGCCAGCCCTGCGGCGGTTCCAGCCAGATCGGGCTGGACGGCCAATATGCCGGAATTGGCGGCGGGCATGGTCAGCCCGTTGCCGATGCCGATGAAGATGCAGGCCGCGAAGAAGGCCGGAGGGGCGGTGATCCCGGCGACCGCAAGGGCCAGTCCGCCAAGCAGGCCGGTACATGTCAGCGTCCGTCCCGCGATCAGCACGCCGGCGATTGGCATGTGGCTCGCATAACGTCCGGCGAGATAGCTGCCGAGAATGAAGCCGGCGGGCACCATGCCCATGTAGAGGCCGAGTTTGGCGCTTGATCCTCCGAGCGCCTCGTTCATGACCAGCGGAGCCCCGGCAAGGAAGACGTAAAGCGTCCCCATCGAGCAGGCCATGCAGGCGGCATAGATGAGGAAGCGCGGCGAGCCGAGCAGTAGCCGGTACGATGCGAGATAACCGTGCGCGTGAGATCGCTGCACGCCAGCCTCGTCACGGATTTCATGCGCGGCAAGCGCCAGCATGATTGCGCCGAGCGCGGCGAACATCACGAAATTTGCCCGCCAGCCGAAGAGTTCGCTGACCGCTCCGCCGATCGTCGGGCCCACCATCGGCGCGACTGCCCAGCCCATGGCGAGATAGCCGAACTTGCTCGCAGCCTTCTGCCCGCCCCAGCTTTCCTTGACGATGACGAGCGCGATGGAAAAGCAGGCGGCGATCGCTGCCTGCAAGGTGCGGAAGAACAGGAAGACATGAATGTTGCCCGCCAGCGCGCAGCCCGCCGACGCCAGGATGAAGATCGCCAGCGAGACAAGCACGACCGGCCTGCGTCCGAAGCGGTCGGACAGGGCGCCGCCGATGATTTCGGCAAAGGCGGTGAGCGCGGCGTAGGCCGCGACGCTGAGTGCCACCAGAGCCGGATCGGTGTGCAGGTCGGCAGCGATCTCGGGAAGAGACGGCAGGATCAGGTTGACGGGCAGGACGGAGAGGGCGGTCAGCAGGATAAGCGTAAACAGCCGCGGCGGTTTGGGTTGGCGTGCGCATGCGAGTTCGGATGCGGAATTTCCGGTCATCGGTCGGTCTCTCGGGTGATGGGAAGAGGGATGTCCGGCAGGCCGCTGCCCGCAATCCGGGCAATAAAAAAGGCCCCGCCGGGAGCCTGCTTACCGCGCATGGGTGCTTTCGCCGGATGGCTACGCCATCCTGCCCATGCGCCCTATCACCACTACGAGAACCGTCGCGATCATAATGCTCTAGAGCTACCGGCAAACTTTGGGCCGGTCAATCGCGTGCGGAAATGAAAAGGGCGGCTTGCGCCGCCCTTCCGAAATCAGGCTGCCTTGGAGACGACGCCATGCGGGTCGAGGACGAATTTCGTCGCCGCACCCTGGTCGAAGCTCTCGTAGCCCTGAGCGGCGTCTTCGAGCGAGATGACCTTGGCGTTGACGATATCGGCGATCGGCAGGCGGTCATGCAAGATCGCCTGCATGAGCTGGCGGTTGTACTTCAGGACCGGCGTCTGGCCTGTATGGAAGGACTGCGCCTTGGCCCAGCCGAGGCCGAAGCGCAGCGACAGGCTGCCCTGCTTGGCGGCGGCGTCCACTGCACCCGGGTCTTCAGTCACGTAGAGGCCGGGAATGCCGATCGAGCCTGCTGCGCGGGTGATCTCCATCATCTGGTTCAGGACGATCGCCGGCTGTTCGCCGCCCGAGTGACCGCGGGCTTCGAAACCGACGGCGTCGATCGCGCTGTCGACTTCATTGGTGCCGACGACCTGGGCGATCATGTCGCCGAGACGGTCGCTCTTCGACAGATCGATCGGCTCGAAGCCGACCTTGGCGGCATGGGCGAGGCGATCCTTGTTGAAGTCGCCGATCATGACGACGGCAGCGCCGAGGATACGGGCCGAAGCTGCGGCGGCAAGACCGACCGGGCCGGCACCGGCGACATAGACCGTCGAGCCGACGCCGACACCGGCGCGGACCGCGCCATGGAAGCCTGTCGGCAGAATGTCGGACAGCATCGTCAGATCGCGGATCTTGGCCATCGCCTTGTCGCGATCCGGGATCTTCAGGAGGTTGAAGTCGGCGTAGGGGATGGTGACGTAGCGTGCCTGTCCGCCGATCCAGCCGCCCATGTCGACATAGCCGTAGGCGCCGCCGGCGCGCGACGGGTTGACCGTCAGGCAGACGCCGGTGTCCTGCGATTTGCAGCAGCGGCAGCGGCCGCAGGCGACGTTGAACGGAACGGATACGATATCGCCGATCTCGAGCATCTCGACATCGACGCCCTTTTCGATGACTTCGCCGGTGATTTCATGGCCGAGAACCAGGCCCGGCATAGCGGTCGTGCGGCCGCGGACCATGTGCTGGTCGGAGCCGCAGATATTGGTCGAGATAACCTTCAGGATGACGCCATGCTCGATGCGGCGGCCATCCGGCGCTTCCAGCTTCGGATCGTCGATGTCGCGGACTTCCACCTTGCCGGGCCGCAGATAGACCACGCCTCTGTTCTTGCTCATTTTCGTCTCCTCCGTTGAAAATGTCGCCATCCCGCGCGGCTCCTCCCGCTGCGGGCTGTGCTCACAGATTAGAGGATATGGAAACAGGCACCGTTCCGAATGCGACGGTTTGGGTCCGGAATTGGCCGCTCAATGACGCTTCGGCTGGCCGCTTTCCTTCGCCAGGCTCTTCTTCAGCGCGTCCATGATGTTGACGACATTGCCGGTCGATTTCACCGGCGGCGCCTTCTTGGCCGGCGTCATCTTCTTCATGGTCTTCAGCTTGGCGCGGATGATGCTCTGCAGCCGCTTCTGCACCGGATCCTGCATCATCGCCGGGCTCCAGTCCTGCGTCTGGTCCTTCACCAGTTTCTTCATCATCGCCAGCACCTTGGCGTCCGGCTTGGCGTCGATATCGACGGTGCCGGCAGGCTCGCGCAGCTCGTCGCCGTAATGCAGCGTCCAGAGCACGATGCCCTTGCCCTGCGGCTCCAGAAGCACAGCGCGTTCGCGGCGATAGAGTACCAGCCGCGCGATGCCGACCACGTCATTGGCAGCCATCGCCTCGCGGATGACGCAGAAAGCCTCGGTCCCGACCTTGTCCTCGGGCGCCAGGAAATGCGGCTTGTCGTACCAGATCCAGTCGATCGAGCCGCGCGGCACGAACGTGTCGATATCGATCGTCCGCGTGCTTTCCAGGCCGACCTCGTCGAGCTCGGCATCTTCGAGCAGCACATAATCGTCCTCGCCGCGCGGATAGCCCTTCACCTGCTCCTTGGCCGCAACCGCCCGGTGGGTGACGCTATCAACATAGCGGCTTTCGACGCGGTTCTTGGTGTTGCGGTTCAAAACGTTGAACCGCACCTTGTTGCTGTCCGTCGTCGCCGGCGTCAGCGATACCTGTGCCGTCACCAGCGAGAGCTTCAGGTAGCCTTTCCAGAATGTCTGCCGGGGCATGGCTCGTCTCCTCACGCAGCCTGATCGAGTTCGGGATAATGGCGGAAAATGCCGTTTATGTTGAAGGCGAGGCGGCGATCCGATTTCAGGTAGGCCGCAATATTCGGCCGCTGTTCGACCATGTCATGCAGCGCCTGCAGCAATGGATATTGCTTCTCGGAACCCTTCATCGCCTTCGGGAAGGCGTAGCGCAGCCCCTCGAGCACCTGAAACAGAGACAGGTCCACATAGGTCAGTTTGTCGCCCGAGATATGCGCCGTTCCCTTCGGATTGTTGGCGATGACGCGTTCGAAATATCCGAGAAACTTCGGGATGCGTTCCTTGATGAATTCGGCCGAGCGGGCCTTCGCCTCTTCCTTCTGGTCCTCATAGTAGAGCGAGGTCGCGATGGGGTGGTGCGTGTCGTGCACCTCGGCGACGAAATCGGTGATCGTCAGCTGCAGGCCGTTGAGCACATAGCGTGCCGTATCGTGTTTCGGAGCCAGATCGAGCTTCGCTCCGAGATAGAAGAGGATATTGGCGACATGCGAGACGATCAGATCGCCATCCTTCAGAAAGGGCGGCGCGAAGGGGATGTCAGCGCTTGCGCTATCTTCCATGATCTTCATCATCGCACCGGTGCCGCGATCACTGCCGGATTCGCGCGTCACGTCGATGTAGCTGGCGCCAGCTTCCTCGAGCGCCAGGCGCACGAACTCGCCGCGCCCCTGTATTCCGTCCCAGTAGTAGAGCTCGTATGCCATGCAATTCCTCGGCTAGCGTCATCCTGTTCCACCCCTTGAAATGTGGCGGCTTGCCTATCCGTCAACGGGCGCGGCTCGTGCGTCAATGATGAGCGTGTTGCTCATTGCGCTTGCGGGTCGCTGCCGCCTTCTTGGCAGAAGCCGAACGTTCTGCCGCCGGGCGTGATGCCGATGCCTTGCCGCCGATCCGGCCGCCCTTCTCGGAGGAAACGTGGGTATCCTTCTTGCCGCGTCCGGAGCCTGATTTGTTACCGCCGCCTTCTTCCTTGTTGACGGTGGCCCAGGCACGGCGCTCGGCTTCCTTGTGGGAGACGCCGCGGTCTTCGTAGCCTTCTTCGATGTGTTCTGCCTTGCGCTTCTGCCTGTCGGTATAGGCCGACTTATCGCCTCTGGGCATGGTTGCCTCCTCTTGCTGCAAAGAGGTTCCAACCGTTCGGAACCTGAAAGGTTCCGCTCTTTTTGCGCCGCAGAACGATTCTTACGTAAACGGAACAAAAGCCGCGTTAACCCTGTTTTTGGGGGCAAGTCCTGCAAACCTGATGACCAAACAGGAAGGAGCAGAGAGATGGATAACCACATCAGCGAAGCCGATGGAAACGGCAAGATCGATCTGAATGGCCAGCTGTCGCCTGTTGCCTACAGCCTCAAGGTAAGGAAGGGCACAGGCCGGTCCTTTGAGATCAGCGTACGGCTGCTCGCGCCACGCGACTGGTTGCTGCAGCGTGGCTTCGGCAGCGATGCCGTCCTGATCAGCGCCAGCGGTGCGCGCATTCCCGTCTATCACCCGGGCGGAGAGCTGGGCAGCGGCGATGCGCTATCCGTGGAGCTCGTCGCCCGCGACGACAGCTGCACCAGCACGGACGATATCGTCCGCAAATATCCGGAGTTCAACAGCGGCAGCCATAAGCTCGATGGTTTCTGAAGCCTCAGGTAATCGGGCGCTGCAACGCGGCGGTCTTGACGGCCTTGTCGAGAGCGGTGCTGCTGAACGGCTTGGTCAAAAGCACCGAGCCGGTAAAGCGGGCCGCTTCCGGCAGGCTGCTGTTGCCGGTCGCAAAGACGATGCCGACCGAGGGGAAGGCCGCCCGCGCCTTGGCCGCAAAGGCCGGGCCGGACATGCCGGGCAGGCCGACATCGGCGACGATGATATCAATCGCCGCGGCCGCAAGGATTTCCACGCCGCGCTCGCCGCTTTCCGCCTCGATCACCTCATAACCGAGATCCTGGAGGATCTCGGCGGTATCCATGCGGATGAAGGCGTCGTCCTCGACGAGAAGCAGCTTCAGCTTTTCCTGAATGATTTCGCGCGGCGGTGCGCCGGGAGCGGCGGAGGCCGCTGCATGCCCCTGCCGGCGCTGCGCCTGATTGGCAAGCACATGGCGGATCTTCCGGGCGAGCGCTTCGCGCGTATAGGGTTTGGAGAGCAGTTCGAGGCCCGGATCCAGCCGTCCGCCGTGGACGATCGAGTTTTCGGTATATCCTGACGTATAGAGCACTCCGATATGCGGCAGCCGCTCGCGCGCCATGCGGGCAAGCTCCGGGCTCTTCAGCGTTCCGGGCATGACGACGTCTGTGAACAGCAGATCGATGTGGACACCGCTTTCGATGACGGTGAGCGCGCTCTGCGCATCGCGCGACTTCAGAACGTAATAGCCGAGATCGGTCAGCATCTCGACGACGGTGGCGCGCACGCCCTCGTCGTCCTCGGCGACCAGAATGGTTTCGGTACCACCGACGGCCGGAACCGTCTCGATGCTCGCAATCCTGTCTTCGCTCTGGAAGGAGCGCGGCAAATAGAGCTTGATCGTCGTGCCCTCTCCGACCTCGCTGTAGATCTTCACGTGGCCGCCCGATTGCTTGACGAAGCCATAGACCATCGAGAGCCCGAGGCCGGTACCCTTGCCCTCCGGCTTGGTGGAGAAGAACGGCTCGAAGGCCTGCTCGATGACATCAGGCGTCATTCCCGAACCGGTATCGGTGACCGCGAGCACGACATATTGCCCGGGCACGACCTCGGGATGAGTGCGGCTGTAGGAATCGTCGAGAAAGGCATTGCCGACTTCGATCGTCAGCTTGCCGGAGCCGTCCATCGCATCTCGGGCGTTGATCGCAAGGTTCAGCAGCGCATTCTCGATCTGGATCGGATCGGCAAAGGTGTTCCAGAGCCCGCCGGAAACGACGGTCTCGACCTCGATTTCTTCGCCGAGCGCGCGGCGCAGCATGTCGTCCATGCCTGCGACGAAGCGGCCGACATTGATGACTTTCGGCTCCAGCGGCTGGCGGCGGCCGAAGGCGAGAAGCTGGCTCGCCAGCCGCGATCCGCGATCGACAGCGGTCAGCGCATTGGAGATACGCTCCTTGGCGCGGGTATTGCTGGAGACATCCTTGCCGAGCAGCTGCAGATTTCCTGAGATGACCTGCAGCAGATTGTTGAAGTCGTGCGCCACGCCGCCGGTGAGCTTGCCGATCGATTCCATCTTCTGGGCCTGCTGCAGGGCGGCCTCGGCCTGCTGGCGTTCGGCGATCTCGGCAGCGACGCGCACCTCGAGCGTCTCGTTGAGGCGGCGCAGCTGCTCCTCGACATTGCGGCGCTGGTTGATTTCCATCTCCTGGGCGCGAACGAGCCGCGCATTGTCGATGGCGACAGCGGCCTGACCGGCGAGGCTGACAAGACTTGCCTCGGCCGCATCGTTGAACCGCCCGGGCTGGGCGTGACCGAAAAACAGGCCGCCGATCACGCTCCCATCGCGCGATTTGACCGGCACGGCGAGATAGCTGCGCACTGGCAGATGCCCCTTCGGCATTCCCTGATGCGGCGCGTTCTTGCCGTAGCGCGGATCTTGCAGAATATCGTCGGAGCGCACCACGCCCTCGCCGCTGAAAGTCGGCGCGAAGACCTTGGTGTTGCGCGGCATCGGAAAGCGCTCGAAATTCTTCCGGTCGACGCCCGACAGCGCGTAGAGCATGTAGCTGCCCCCTTCGCCGTCATCGACATTGTAGAAGAAAGCGCCGAATTCCGCGCCGGTCAGCGCCACGCCGGCATCGACGGCGGTCTGCGTCAGCCGCTCGACATTGAGCTCGGCGGTGATCGCCGCACCGGCGGCGTTGACGATCGACAGCGCGTCGGACTTGATCCGCAACTCATCCAGCGCGCGCCGCTCGCGCCGCTTGGCCATCACCTGCGCCGAGACTTCCATGGTGGCGCAGAGAATACCGGCTATCGAGCCGGTTTCGTCGCGCAGTGGCGTGTAGGAGAAGGTGAACCAGGTATCGGCGACCTTGCCGGCGCGCCGCATCGGGACCAAAAGTTCCTCGAAAAGCTGTGCCTGGCCGCTCAGCGTCGCCTTCACGATCGGCTCGAACTGCTGCCAGATATCGCTCCACACCTCACGGAACGGACGGCCCAGCGCCTGCGGATGGCGCTCCTCGAAAACAGGCACATAGGCATCGTTATAGATGAAGGCGAGGTCGGGTCCCCAGGCGACGAACTTCGCATGGCGGGAATTCAGCATCGCGTCGGCGTAATAGCGCAGCGAGGCAGGCCATTGATCGACAGGCCCTATGCCCGAGGCGTGGAATGCTGGATCCCGGAGCATCTTGCCGATTTCGCCGCCACCTTTCGGCCAATCGCCTTCAGTCTGCCCCGTCATTCATTTCACTTCCGTGCCAAGCCGCGAAGACGCGGCGCGATGCTGCCAATTGCAGCTAAAATAGAGGGTCGCACGTATAGGGAAAGGGCTTGCGGAAAATAAGCTTAACACGCGTGTATTCGCTGAGGCGAATAACTGCCGGGTGGAAGAATTTTACTTGCGATTGAAGCGCTGCGCCGCAGCGATCGCCTTGGCGATATCGAAGAAGCGGCCCGATGTGGTGCGGCGTTCAGGAAAGACGAAACCGACCATGTTGTCGATCGCAAGCACCAGCCCGAGGGCCAGGATCAGATAGGCGAGAGCGGCGATCGTCAGGACCAGCATTTCCCCTCACACCGGAACGACGAACATGTAGCAGCTGGCTACAATCAGGGACACGAGGATGACGTCGAAATAGCCTTTGTTCATAGCGGTTCTCCCATTCTCGCCATAAACATTCGAGGCGATCTTTGGTTCCGCCATTCGTGGCCATTTCACGGCAATTTTTTGAAGTTGCCCCGCTGTTGACGCCATTTTCCTGGAATTATCCCCGGGGCGCGAACCGCCCGTGAATCACACCATAAAACGCAAGTAATTCAGATATATGACATGAAACAGCGGACGCGGTTTTCATCGCGTCTGCACGTCGCCGACTGGCATGCTGCTTCGTCTGCCTTCAGGCAGACTTGCGGCTTGCCGTTTTCTTGGGAGCGGCTGCAGCTTTGACGGCGCCATTGGTCTTGGCGCCGGTCGCTGCGGTCCGCTTTGCCCTGGTCTTTACTTCGGTCCCGTCCCTGGAGGCCGCAGAGGTTTCGAGCGTCTCACGCTCTTTCCTTGCCTGCTCCCAATGAATTGAATCGCGCCCCGTCGGATGGCCCTCTTCTTCCCAGAGAGCATATGCACGCTTCTTGATCCACTCTTCGCGAGTTTCTGCCATCGCTGATCTCCCGTCACAACATGCCGCAGTCAAACGCTAGACTAGGTGGGATGGTTCCAGAGGAATCATGCAGTTTCAAGAAGAATTTTGACACACTGCAAAACATTGTTTGCGCTGCAACATAAATGGGCAGTGAAGCCTCTTTAATATTCAGTGTCTTGTACTTTTCTGCCCAATAAAACGGCGTTCGCGCATCCCGCGCGAAAACGCCAACGCCGCAGGGAACAAGCGGCCGCTCCCGGCAGTTCAAGACCCGTCGCATCGGATCAAGCGGGGTAGGCATGCAGAAGACGGGAAAGCGCAGGATGGCCTGGGGGCCGCAAGCTATCGACGGCGGCATGCGCTTTCGTCTGTGGGCGCCGGGAGAGGCCGAGGTCTCGCTGCGCCTCAATGGACGCGATATGCCGATGGTGCGTTTCGAGGATGGCTGGTTCGAGGCGGCGATCGCCGACGTGAGAGCGGGCGACGCCTATGCCTTCGTCACCGGGGATGGCCGCGCAGTACCCGACCCAGCCGCCCGCCGCCAAAAGGGCGACGTCCACGGCCCATCGCTTGTCGCTTCCTCCGACTACCGCTGGCGCTTCGACAGCTGGACGGGCCGCGACTGGGAAGAGGCCATCATCAGCGAAATCCATATCGGCACCTTCACGCAAGCAGGCACTTTCGCTGGCGCTGCCGAACAGCTCGCCGATCTCGCGGCGGCAGGGATTACCGCAATCGAGATCATGCCGGTGGCACAATTTGCGGGCCGACGCGGCTGGGGCTATGACGGCGTGCTGCATTATGCGCCGCATCCCGCCTATGGCACGCCGGATGAGTTCCGCGCCTTCATCGATGCCGCGCATGCCGAGGGCATCATGGTGCTGCTCGATGTCGTCTATAATCACTTCGGGCCGGAGGGAAATTATCTCCACGGCTACGCGCCGGAGTTCTTCCGCACCGACCGGGCGACGCCCTGGGGCGATGCCATCGATTTCAGCCAACCGGCGGTGCGCCGCTATTTCATCGACAATGCGCTCTACTGGATCGGCGATTTCCGGCTGGATGGCCTGAGGCTCGATGCCGTCGAGCAGATCCATGACACGTCGGCCCGCCATGTGTTGGACGAGCTGGCACAGGAAGTACGGGCTGCCTTTGCCGATCGCAAGGTGCATCTGGTCATCGAGGACCAGCGAAACCTGGTGAGCCTTCTCGAACGCGACACCCGCGGCGGCGTTAAGGCCTTCACGGCCGAGTGGAACGACGATTTCCACCACGTCGCCCATATCATCGCGACCGGCGAGGCTGATGGTCACTACACCGCCTTTGCTGGAGAGCTCTGGCAGAAGACCCGGCTCGCCCTGCAACACGGCTTTGTCTATCCGAACCGTGCCGATCCGCCTGTGCTGCCGGATGGCGAGCGCGTCTACCTGCCGCCGGAAGCCTTCATCAACTTCCTGCAGAACCACGACCAGATCGGCAACCGCGCCTTCGGCGAGCGTCTCGTCAGCCTCGCTCCGCAAGAGACGGTCGAGGCGCTGACCGCCATCATGATGCTGTCGCCGCAGATCCCCTTCCTGTTCATGGGCGAGGACTATGGCGAGAGCCAACCCTTCTATTTCTTCTGCGACTATACCGGAGAACTCGGCGAGATCGTCCGCAAGGGGCGCATGGCCGAGGCGGAAGGTTTTGGCGGGTTGAAGGACGGCCGCTCGAAGGATGAGCTGCCGGACCCGAATGCCCAATCGACCTTCGACGGCTCGAAGCTGCAATGGCAGCGCGCCGAAAGCCTGGAAGGCCGGCGCCGGAGAGATCTCCTGCGCGAGCTTGCCCGTCTTCGCCAGCGGCATATCGTTCCGCTGATCAAGGAGACTGGCCGGATGCATGCGAAGGCGTTGGAGACCACGGACGGCGGCCTTGCGATCGATTGGCAGATGGAGGGTGCGGTGCTGCAGCTGCGCGCCAACCTTTCGCGGGAGCCATTGACGCTACCCGCCACCAGCGACCGGCCGATTTATGGCGCGCCGCCGGATAGCGGCCTCTATGCGCAGAACACGGTTGTTTTCGCCATCGCCTGATCCCTGATGAGAAATTCGCGCAGAACGCGAAGGGCGGCGAATTGAACGCCGCCACTTTACGTCTATATTTCGAGCCGATGTTCTATCTCATATCGACTTACTGGCCGCATATTCTCTTCGTCATATCGATCGCCATGGGAGCAGCGGCGGCGATTCATGCTGCCATGACCAAGGAAGAGGTGCGCGCGGCGATCGGCTGGGTCGGCGTCATCATCCTGTCGCCGATCGTCGGCGCCGTGCTTTACGCGATCGCCGGTGTCAACCGCATTCGCCGCAAGTCGCTCAGCCTGCGGCGCGACGCGCTGCTGCCCGAGGATGAACTTGATGAACTCGAGACTTTCGATGCCGACGCCGAGACGGTCATCGGCGGGTTCGGCTATCGCTTCGCCGCGCTGCAGACGCTCGGTGATCGCGTCGCGCGCAATCCGCTGACGACGGGCAACACGATCGACATGTTGGAGAATGGCGACGATGCCTATCGCGCCATGAAGACGGCGATCGATGGCGCCGCGCGCAGCGTGCTTCTGGAAACCTACATCTTCGATCGCGACAAGATCGGCCTCAGGATCGCCGATGCGCTGATCGCGGCCGTCAAGCGCGGCGTCGAGGTTCGCGTGCTGATCGACGCGGTCGGCGCCCGCTATTCGGTGCCGAGCATTCTCGGCTATCTCTCGGAGGGCGGCGTCACCGTCTCGGTCTTCAACGGCAATGTCATCATGGGCCTCCGGCTGCCCTATGCCAATCTGCGCACCCACCGCAAGATCGTCATCGTCGACGGCCGGATGGCGCTGACCGGGGGCATGAACATCCGCGAGGGGTTCAGCGAGGAGATATCAGGTGAGGGCTATGCCCGCGACACGCATTTCTCGGTGACCGGCCCCGCCGTCGCCGATCTCTTCGACGTGGCCGCCGAAGACTGGCGCTTTGCGACCGGCGAACTCCTGAACGGAGAGCCCTGGCGGATCGAGACGCCGGAGCGCGAACCCGGCGATCCCGTCTTCATGCGCGTCGTCGCCTCCGGTCCTGATCGCAGCGTCGAGACCAATCACAAGATGCTGATGGGTGCCTTCTCCGTGGCGCGCAAGTCGATCCGCATCATGTCGCCCTATTTCCTGCCCGATCGGGAGCTGATCAGCGCGTTGGTCACGGCGGCGCGTCGCGGCGTCGAGGTCGATATCGTCGTACCCGCCGTCAATAATCTGATGCTGGTCGACAGGGCGATGACGGCGCAGTTCGACCAGATCCTCAAGAACTATTGCCGCATCTGGCGCGCGACCGGCAGCTTCAGCCATTCGAAGCTGCTGACGGTCGATGGCGCCTGGGCCTATGTCGGCTCGTCGAATATCGATCCCAGATCGCTGAGGCTGAATTTCGAGATCGACCTCGAAGTCTTCAACGAGGGATTTGCCGCCGAGATCGACGAACATCTCGAGGAACTCCTGCGCACGGCAACGCCCGTCACGCTTGAGGGACTGCGGTCGAGACCTTTCTATGTGCGGCTGGTCGAAAAGGTGCTGTGGCTCGGTTCGCCCTATCTCTGATTTTCTTGATCCAAGCTATGGCCGCCCGCGGCGTGCTGCCTATAATCCTTTCCAGAGCCACTTTCGATCAACGGAGCCATGCCCACTCCGATGCATGCCAGAAAAGACAGCCTCCCCGCTAACATCCTCGCTTCAATCCGCAATAGGAAGAAGCGGCTGGAAGCTGCGCTTGCCGAGGCCCGTCCCCGCGCCGAGGGCACGCTGATCGCCTCCTACAATGTCCATAAATGCGTCGGCGTCGACCGCCGCTTCGATCCTGAGCGTACGAGCCGCGTCATCCACGAGATCGATGCCGATGTCATCGCGCTGCAGGAGGCCGATACCCGTTTCGGGGAGCGGACAGGCATTCTCGATCTCTCCCGCCTGGAGCGCGAGACCGGGCTGATCCCGGTGCCGGTCTCCGGCATGGCGAAGGCGCATGGCTGGCACGGCAATGTTGTGCTGTTCAAGAAGGGGCTTGTCCGAGACGTTCACCAGATCGTTCTGCCGGGACTGGAGCCGCGTGGCGCCCTCGTTGCCGAGATCGAGCTCGAACGCGGCGGCGCCTTGCGCATCATCGCCGCCCATTTCGGGCTGCTGCGCCATTCACGCGCCCGCCAGGCGCAGATGCTGGTCGAATTGATGAACGACCGCCACGAGATGCCGACCATCCTGCTCGGCGATCTCAACGAGTGGCGGCTCGGCGATCGCTCCTCGCTCAACACCTTCCAGTCGGCCTTCGGCCCGCAACCGCCCGCCGTTCCCAGTTTCCCGGCGCGCCTGCCTGTCCTGGCGCTCGACCGGATCATGGCAAACCGAAAGGGCGTGCTAACGACGGTCGAGGCCCATGACACACCGCTCTCCCGCGTCGCTTCGGACCACCTGCCGATCAAGGCGATCGTCAATCTGCAGCAGATCGAAAAACTGACGACGGCATAGGCTTTTTCAGCGCATTTGCTCGGCATAGATGAAGTGGTTGCCGGGCTTTGCGGCGATAACCGCATCGAGCGCGGCGGCAGCAATCGCCTCTGCCGGATTGAGATGGAATTTCTTCGGCAGAACCGGCGCCAGAAGCCGGACCAATGCCAGCGCCGCTCTTTCCGCCCGCCGCGTCTCCTTCCTTTCGCCGCCGATCAGGCTTGGCCTGCAGATCGTCAGGGATTGAAACCCGATCTTCTGGATGTCCCGTTCGACCTCGCCTTTCGTCCGCGTGTAGAAGTTGACGGATGTCGCAGAAGCGCCCATGGCGGACACGAGGGCATAGGTTTTGATACCGGCGTCAAACGCAGCCTTGCCGAACGCAATCGGCAGTTCGTGGTCGACGTAGCGAAACGCCTCCTTCGAGCCGGCTTTGGCTTGCGTCGTGCCGAGAGCGCACAAGACCGCGTCCGGCTGGTGGGAGATGGAGCTTTGAACAAGCTCCTCCAGACGCTCTGCGACGGGGTTCAGCAATCGGTCGCGGGCGGGGAGCGGCGTTCTTGTCGGCGCAATGACCTCCGAGATCGCGGCGTTGGCAAGCGCCAACTCCAATGCCTTGTTGCCGACAAGTCCCGTCGCGCCAAGCAATAGCAGCTTCATTTTCCACTCTCACAACTTGAGATAACGACCCGTAGAGAACGCCACGCCCCGGAAACCGTCAAGCGATCGCCGGGGCGTGTGCGATCTAGGCGCCAGGGCGGCCCTGAGCAGCATTGGTGACGGTTTCCCACTGAGCCCAGTTACTCAGTCGCGCCTCGTAGACCGACCTGAACTTCGTGATAGTTCCCGTGCCGAGCGCCAGGCGTAGTGGCGGTTTATCGGCGTCGACCGCTTGGAAGAGTGCTGCGCTGGTTGCTTCTGGGTCGCCAAAATCCTCAGGCTTGAACGAGGCGCGAATGGCTTGGCGTATCGGATTATAGACCTCGATGGCCGGCGCAGAGCGGGCCGATGAGCCGAAACCCGTGGTGAAGTGGCCGGGCTCGAGGATCGTGACGTTGATGCCGAATGCTGCGACCTCCGCAGCCAGACCTTCCGACATGGCCTCGATCGCAAATTTGGTTGCCGTATAGGTCCCGCCCGTCGGGAAGCCGATCACGCCGCCGATGCTCGATACCGTTATGATGTGACCGCTGGCCTGCGCGCGCAGGATCGGCAAGACGGCTTGCATCAGCCAGAGCGTGCCGAACAGGTTGGTGTCGAAATTGACCCTGGCCTGTTCAGGCTCGATCTCCTCAATGGCGCCGAAATAGCCGTAGCCTGCATTGCTGACCACGACGTCGAGGCGTCCGAAGTGGCTATGCGCCTTGCCGACCGCGTCGAAGACGGCGCTGCGATCTGTGACATCGAGCGGCAGGATGAGAACCGCGTCGCCATAGGTGGCCGCCAGATCGTTGAGCGATGTGGTGTCGCGTGCGGTGGCGGCGACCTTGTCACCGCGCCGCAGAGCGGCCTCGGTCCAGACAAGTCCGAATCCCCGGGCCGCGCCGGTGATGAACCAAACTTTGGGCGATGTCATCCTGCTGTTCTCCGCTAAGGTAATTGCACTCAGTGCAAAATAAATATCGCACTGAGTGCAAGTTTGGCAAGCGCCTTTTTTGCGGTAAGAGTGGTCGTCATGGAAACCGCTGACACCGCCCCCATCGGCTTGCGCGAGCGCAAACGCAGGTCGACACTCGACCGCATCGCCAAGACCGGCCTGAAATTGTTCATGGAAAACGGCTATGAGGCCACGACGCTGGATGCCATCGCGGCGGCGTCGGGAATATCGCGCCGGACGTTCTTCTCGTACTTGAAGTCGAAAGAGGACGTTCTTCTCGCCCACGAAAGCGGTGACATCCCTGACATGCTGCGGCCCACATTTCTGGCGCAGTCGCCGGAACAGCCGCCGCTGGAGGCCGCTCGCAAGACATTTCTCATTCTGGCTTCGAGATATGAGAGCAAGGAATCCATTCTCGCCGACCGGATTCTGCGATCGACGGAAACACTGCGGCTCCGCAAGGATGCGCTGCACATTCAGATGGAAGATGTGCTGGCAGACGCGATGTGCGAACTATGGCCGGACGCGGCGAGCCGGCCGGGCTTGCGGCTTGCGGCGATCATCGCCATGGGAACCCTGCGCTTCGCCAAGGAGAACTGGCGGCAGGCAGACGCAGCACATCCGCTTACGCATTACATCGATGAGGGCTTTGATCTCCTTCAGCATCAGCCAGGCCTGACGACGGCATAGGCCGGAACGAAAAAGACCCGCCGCAAGCGGCGGGCCTTCCGGAGACCGCGGTCTCTTTCCTTGGGAGGAACTATTCGGCCGCCTGCAGGGCAGGAACCTGCTCTTCGGGGATCTGGCCGGAAAGGGCGCTGGCGAGCATCTTCGTGTCCAGTTCGTTTTCCCAGCGGGCGACGACGATCGTCGCAACGGCGTTGCCGACGAAGTTGGTGAGCGCTCGGCATTCGGACATGAAGCGGTCGATGCCGAGGATCAGTGCCATGCCGGCAACCGGAACCGAGGGAACGACGGAGAGCGTGGCGGCGAGCGTGATGAAGCCGGCGCCGGTGATGCCTGCAGCACCCTTGGAGCTCAGCATCGCCACGAGCAGCAGCAGGATCTGGTCACCGAAGCTTAGCGGCGTATCCGTTGCCTGGGCGATGAAGAGGGCGGCCAGCGTCATGTAGATGTTGGTGCCGTCGAGATTGAACGAGTAGCCGGTCGGGATGACCAGACCGACGACTGAGCGCTTGCAGCCGGCGCGTTCCATCTTCTGCATCAGGCCGGGAAGGGCAGCTTCCGACGAGGAGGTGCCGAGAACCAGCAGCAGCTCTTCCTTGATGTAGCGGATCAGCGCGAAGATCGAGAAACCATTATACTTGGCAACGGCGCCGAGCACGACGATGACGAAGAGCAGCGACGTCACGTAGAAGGTGCCGATCAGGAAGGCGAGATTGGCAATCGAGCCGATACCGTATTTACCGATGGTGAAGGCCATGGCGCCGAATGCGCCGATTGGGGCGGCCTTCATCAGGATGGCGACGAGGCGGAAGATCGGGGCGGTCAGGGCGTTGAGGAAATCGAGCACCGGCTTGCCGCGGTCGCCGACCATGCCGAGCGCGATACCGAAGAGCACCGAGAAGAACAGAACCTGCAGGATATCGCCCTGCGCGAAGGCGCCGACGATCGTATCCGGGATGATGTTCATCAGGAAGCCGGTGATCGTCGCGTCATGCGCCTTGCTGGCGTAGCTGGAGACGGCATTGGCATCCAGCGAAGCGGCCGAGATATGCATGCCGGCGCCCGGCTGCAGAACGTTGGCGATCAACATGCCGACGGCAAGCGCCAGCGTCGAGAACACGAGGAAGTAGATCATCGCCTTGCCGGCGACGCGGCCGACCTTCTTCAGATCCGACATGCCAGCGATGCCGGTGGCGACGGTCAGGAAGATGACAGGTGCGATGATCATCTTCACGAGCTTGATAAAGGCATCGCCGAGCGGCTTCAGCGCGGTGCCGGTATCGGGATAGAAGTGGCCGAGCAGGATGCCGGCCACGATGGCGGCGATGACCTGTACGTAGAGATGCCGGTAGAACGGCAGTGGTGCACGCGGCTGCGTGTCCTGGTGTGCAATGTCCATGTTATCCTCCATGTCGCCCAACCAAGGGATCCTGGCTCTCCCGGGCGAATTGCGTTTCATCGCTAAGGGAACAGCAATCGGCGTGCCAAACTCGACACTGACAGGTAACGTCATGTTTTTGTTGCGTTGTCTGTCTGGCCATATAACGCGCGGTTAGATATTGTGCGTAATTCCGCACGATTTGATTTGAAGAAAGTGCGGATTTATGCTCAGTATCTGCGATGTCTCTTGCTCTTCCACGGACTGAAGAAGCGCGCCTGCGGCTCGGCATTCGCCGGACGTGG
The DNA here is from genome assembly GCF_016864575.1 of Rhizobium sp. BG4. Classification (NCBI taxonomy): domain Bacteria; kingdom Pseudomonadati; phylum Pseudomonadota; class Alphaproteobacteria; order Hyphomicrobiales; family Rhizobiaceae; genus Rhizobium; species Rhizobium sp. BG4. Next base: position 643,813 of record NZ_CP044126.1, on the reverse strand, counting down.
ATTGTCTTCGCTCTGATCTCGGCCTTGATCGCGGCAGCCGCGCTGACAGCCGCCGCGATCTACGGCCGTTCGGCCGCGCTCGCCGCGCTGGAGCAGCAGGGGCGCACCGATGCCAACCTGAAAGTGGCGCTGCTGCAGGCCGTGTTGGAGCGGCCCCGAGCGCTGCCGTTGCTCCTGTCGCGCGACCGCGATGTCGAGGATGCGCTGACAACGCCGGGGCCGGAGAAGAAGGATGCGCTGAGCCGCAAGCTCGAGGATCTGGTCAACGGCACCAACGCCGCGGTGATCTATGTCGTCGGCGCCGACGGCATCGCGGTGTCGGCGAGCAACTGGCACGAGGCGACCAGTTTCGTCGGCAACGACTACACGTTCCGCAACTATTTCACCCGCGGTATGCGCGAGGGCATGGCCGAGCATTTTGCACTCGGCTCGGTCAGCAAGCGCCCGGGCCTCTACATTTCGCACCGCATCGGGCCGGCCTCTGCGCCGCTAGGCGTCGTCGTCGTCAAGATGGAATTCGACCAGTTGGAGAGCGACTGGAGCGATACGCAACGCCCGGCCTTCGTCGTCGACAATCACAATGTCGTGCTGATCACCAGCATTCCCTCCTGGCGTTTCATGACGACAGAGGCGCTGTCGCCCGATGGCCTCGCGGCGATCCGCGAAAGCCTGCAGTTCGGCGATGCGCCGCTCCTGCCGCTGCCGTTTCAGGAGGAGAAGGCATTCGGCGCCGATGCCGGGTTGATCCGCGCCATTCTCCCAGGCGGCCGCGCCGCCACCTATCTCAAGATCATGACGCCGGTGCCCTCGACAAACTGGACTTTCGAGTACCTGTTACCGGTCGAAATTCCGGTGGCCGCGGCCATCCGCGAGGCTCTGCTGGTCGCGGCGCTGCTGCTGCTGACGGCTATCGCAATCGCGGCCATCTGGCTGCGCCGCCGCGAGGCGGCATTGATGACCATCGTGCGCCAGGAGGCGGCACGCGAGGAGTTGGAGCGGCGGGTTGCTGAGCGGACGCGCGATCTCAGCGAGACCCGCGACAATCTTCAGGCCGAAATCGTAAGGCATCGCGAGACCGATGCGCGTCTGCAGTCCGTGCAGCAGGATCTCGTCCAGGCCAACCGGCTTGCCATTCTCGGCCAGGTCGCCGCCGGGGTTGCTCACGAGATCAACCAGCCCGTCGCAACGATCCGCGCCTATGCCGACAATTCGAAGGTCTATCTGGAGCGCCAGCAGGTGGCGCCGGTGATTGAAAATCTCGAGCTGATCGCCGGCCTGACCGAGCGGATCGGCACCATCACCGAGGATCTGAAGGCGCTCGCGCGGCGGGGCAGGGCGGTGGCCGAGCCGGTCGCTGTCGGTGAGGTGATCGAGGGTGCCTTGATGCTGCTCCGCAGCCGCTTCACCGGCAGGCTGGATATGCTCGCCGTCGCCCCCGTCGCCGAAGGGCTGAGTGTGATGGGCAACCGGCTGCGGCTGGAACAGGTCTTCATCAACCTCTTCCAGAATGCGCTGGAAGCCGTGGAGGCACAGGATGGCGGGCGCGTGGATGTGGCCGTGACCGCCGCCGGCGAGGATATCGCCATAGCGGTTGCCGATAACGGACCGGGCATTGCTTCCGATATTCTCGAGGCGCTGTTCGAACCCTTCAACTCCTCCAAGGAAAAGGGCCTCGGCCTCGGTCTCGTCATCTCCAAGGATATCGTTTCGGACTATGGCGGCAGTATCGAGGTCGAGAGCGGCCCGGCCGTTACACGCTTTATCGTCCATCTCAAGAAGGCTTCGACATGAGCAGCCCAACCCCGGTCTTCCTGATCGACGACGACAAGGATCTGCTGCGCGCGACCGGCCAGACGCTGGAGCTCGCGGGCTTCGAGGTCAGCCGTTTTTCGTCGGCCGCCGAGGCGCTCGGCAGGATCGAGCAGAATTTCGCTGGCGTGGTCGTCTCCGATATCAGGATGCCCGGCCTTGACGGCTTGCAGCTGTTCCAGCGCATCCGGCAGATGGATCACGAACTGCCGGTCATCCTGATGACCGGCCACGGCGATATCCCGATGGCCGTCAAGGCGATCCAGGACGGCGTCTATGATTTCATCGCAAAGCCCTTCGCGACCGAGCGTCTCGTTCAATGCGTGCGCCGGGCGGCTGAGAAGCGGGCGCTCGTTATCGAAAATCGCAGCCTTAGGGAGGCGGCGCAGCAGGCGGAGCAGGGCATGCCGCTGATTGGCCAGACGCCCGTCATGGAACGGTTGCGCCACATGCTGCGGCAGATCGCCGATACCGATGTCGACGTGCTCGTCACCGGCGAGACCGGCAGCGGCAAGGAAGTGGTCGCGAGCCTGCTGCATGGCTGGAGCCGCCGCGCCAAGGGCAATTTCGTGGCGCTGAACTGCGGCGCGCTGCCGGAGCAGATCATCGAAAGCGAGCTCTTCGGCCATGAGCCGGGCGCCTTTACCGGCGCGCAGAAGAAGCGCGTCGGGCGCATCGAGCATTCGAGCGGCGGCACGCTGTTTCTCGACGAGATCGAGAGCATGCCGCTTTCGACACAGGTGCAGATGCTGCGCGTCCTGGAGATGCGGCAGGTCACGCCGCTCGGCACCAATGAGGTCCGCCCGGTCGACCTGCGCGTCGTCGCCGCCGCCAAGGTCGATCTCGGCGATCCCTCGCAGCGCCAGAGCTTTCGCGAGGATCTCTATTACCGGCTGAATGTCGTGACGCTGGCCATCCCGCCGCTCCGCGAACGGCGCGACGATATCCCGCTGCTCTTCACCTATTTCGCCGAACGCGCCGCCCGCCGCTTCGAGCGCGATATTCCATCGCTGACACCCGCCATTGCCCGGCATCTCAGGGAACATGACTGGCCGGGCAATGTCCGCGAGCTCTCCCATTTCGCCGAACGCGCGGTGCTCGGCATGCAGCCGCCGGAACCGGTTACGGAGATCGAACCGGTTACCGGCGAGGGCACACCGCTCCCGGAGCGGCTGGACCGCTACGAAGCCGGCATCATCCGGGAGACGCTGACCTCCTTCGGCGGCAATGTGCAGCAGACGATTGCGGCGCTCGGCATTCCCCGCAAGACCTTCTACGACAAGCTGCAGCGCCACGGCATCGTCCGCAGCGACTATGCAGATAAACGCTGAGGCATCACCGGGATTGCGTGATCCCGGCCACGGTGATCTCGGGGCTGCTATCCACCACGAGATAGAGGGTACGCAGCATGTCTGCCGCCATCAGCAGTGCCCGGGCGAGTTCCGAAAGCTGGTGCCGCTCCGGCGATGACGCGATCTTCAGGAGATCGAACACGGTGTCATAGCTGCTGTTGTTGGGCATGCCGACCCGCGTGCGCATGTCGCGGATCATCGTGACGGCCCTGAGGATCAGTCCCCGGGCGTCGGTATGGCTCAATCTGTCGATCTGGTTTGCGGCCCGGATCAGTTCCGTAATGAAGGCGTTGGTACTGGACATATGTGCCTCCTCACGCTGCACTGCCCTGCCACGACAAAAAAGTCTTGAGCCCGCCACGCGATACGAAGGCGAGCCCGTCATCGGATTTTCGGATTGAGAGAGGCCCCCACAGCCCCTCGGCGCCGGGACATAACCACAAAGCATTTGGCCTGTCGCGTGACACTGCCGTGACGCAACTTTCGTGGCGGGCCGGGATGTGGGGGCGATCGGGTGGATGGACGGTGCGAAATTCGCGTGTTGCGCTCGGGCGCTGAGGAAGTGAGGCCCGCCGAATTCCGGTTCAACGGGCCCCGCCTTTGGTGGCGGTCATCTGTCCTGCCCACCATAGCCAGTTGGATATGCTCGCGCGGGGCTCGATCGGCAATCTGGCCGAAAGTGGTAGGCGTTCTACCCGCCAGCCTCGATGCGCCACGCCTTGCGCAGCTTCGCGCAAGAATCAGCTAATATAAACATGATGCGAGGCAGAGGGCGATCGATGCGGCTGTCGCATATATCGATGTTTGCATATCTGATCGCGGCCTGCTTCTGGCTCGCCGCTTCCGGAGCCTGCGCCCGCGATCCGGCTCCCTGGAACAGCCCCGACGCGGCACTTGTCGTCGACGCCTATGAGATGAACCCGATCGACTGGCAGGCTCTGCTCACCGACAAGCGGATTGCCGGCGTGATCTCCAAGGCATCGGACGGCCTGCCTGAAGTGTTCGATTGCAGCGGCGAGCATCGCGGCGATACGACCGCCCATTGCAAGACGATGTGGCGCAAATATGCGGTGAGCCGCGAGCTCTACCAGACGCGCAAATTCATCGCCAAGCAGAGCGGGCTGCTATGGGGCGCCTACCATCTGGCGCGGCCCGGCAATCCGATCGACCAGGCAAACCATTTTCTCGACTATGCGGAGCCCGGCCCCGACGATCTGATGGTGCTCGACCTCGAAGGGCTCGATGGCGAGCAGTATATGTCGCTCGCCGATGCGCAGATCTTCGCGGGGCATATCCGCGCCCGGACCGGCCGCTATCCGATCCTCTACACCAATCATGTGACCGCCCGCTATATTGCCGCCTACCGGCAGACCTACCGCATCCTGTCACGGCTGCCGATCTGGTATGCGCGTTACAAGCCCGGCGTCGATGGCGTCTTCCCGATGGGAAACTGGCAGCAATATTTCCTCTGGCAGTTCTCCTCGGCGGCGAACTGCTCGAAGCGGCGCTGTCCCTATCGAGTGCCGGGAACGCTCACCGATATCGACGTCAATCTCGCTCCGGTCCCGCGCGACCAGCTGAAGGCGATCTGGGCCCAGGGCGGCCTGTTGCCGCCGCAGGATCCGGATCCGCCGCTGATCCTTGCCAAGATCGAGCTTCCGGGCGTCTATATCAAACAATATGACGCTGATCTGCTGATCACCTCGGCGATCCCCGGCGACGGGCGCCGCTGACGCCGTCAGCCGATCCGCTGGCCGCTATCGGCATCGAAGACATGGATCGCACCCTTCGATAGCGACAGTTTCTGGCTGCTGCCGACCTGGAACCAAGGCCGCTCGCGCAGAACCGCCGAGACCAACTGGCTGCCGAGCTTCAGCTCGAGGAAGGTTTCGGAACCGGTCGGCTCGATATTCTCGACGGTGGCCTCGAGCGACCCTTCCGGGCCGAGGGCGATTTCTTCCGGGCGCTTGCCGATGAGCAGCTTCTGGCCGTCTTTCACGCCGGCCGGCGCGGTGAGACCGGAAGCCTGTCCGCCCTGCAGCACCAGCTGTCCGGCGGATACGGTTGCCGGGAACAGGTTCATCGCGGGCGAGCCGATGAACTGCGCGACGAAGGCGTTTGCCGGCCGGTCGTAAAGCTCCAGCGGCGTACCGATCTGCTCGATGCGCCCGGCCTGCATGACGACGATACGGTCGGCCATGGTCATCGCCTCGACCTGGTCATGCGTCACATAGACCATCGTCGTTCCCAAACGCCGGTGCAGGCTCTTGATCTCGCCGCGCATCTGGACGCGCAGCTTGGCGTCGAGATTGGAGAGCGGCTCGTCGAACAGGAAGACCTGCGGATTGCGGACGATCGAGCGGCCCATGGCGACGCGCTGGCGCTGGCCGCCGGAAAGCGCCTTCGGCTTGCGCTGCAGCAGGCTCTCCAGGCCGAGTATCTCAGCGGCCTCGCGGACCTTCTTCTGCTTCTCGGCCTTGCTGGCGCCGGCGAGCGTCAGCGAGAAGGCCATGTTTTCCTCGACGGTCATATGCGGGTAGAGCGCATAGTTCTGGAAGACCATCGAGATGTCGCGGCTCTTCGGCGGCAGGGTGTTGACCACCTTTCCGCCGATCGAGATCGTACCGCCGGAAATATCCTCAAGCCCGGCGATCATCCGCAGCAGGGTAGACTTGCCGCAACCCGACGGCCCGACCAGGACGACGAATTCGCCGTCGCCGATCGCCGCGTCGATGCCGTGGATGACCTCGGCGCTGCCGAAACGCTTGGCGACCTTGTCGATCGTGACGCTTGCCATGAAGTCCTCCTTATGCCGCGCCGATATGGATGCGCGTGGCCGACAGGGCGCCCTCGTGGATGATCAGGCCGGCGGAACCGCCGGCAAAAGTCTGGTCATTGGCCTCGACCACGGTATCGCCGATCTTCACCGAGAGCTTGCCGCCCTTGGCCGAGAACTTCATCGTGAAGCGTGTCTCGAACTCGACGCGAAGCGGCGCGGAGGCGAGCACGGTCTGCTTTTCGTCCTTGCGGCAGACGATCTGCAACTGCCCCTGACGCGTCACCTGGGCCGCATAGTAGCGGCGCTGGCCTTCGGCGCGGATCACCAGGCCGCCGTGGTCGCCGAGATGCAGCATCATGTCGGCTTCGATCGCATAGTCCGTCCAGTCGCGCGTGCCCTGCAGGATCATGCCTTCGCCGCGGTTCTGGCTGATGCGGAAATCCTGCGGGAAGTTCTTCGAGAAGAAATGCACGTTGCTGACCCAGGCGCGGCGCCAGAAATCGCCACCGTCTTCGGGACGACGGAAGGTGACATCCGGGCAACCGTCCCAGGTGACGGTATCGACGAGCACGCGGCCGTTGGCACGGCCCTGCGGGGCACTCAGCACGACGCCGATTTCGGCGATCGGCTGGTGGCCGGTCGAGGGAACCGTCCATTCGAGCGTCGCCGAACCGCCGGGGCCGAGAAGCTTGCCGGCGGGCATGTCGACATCGACGAGGTTGTCGCTGCCGTCATAGTGGCGGATGCGGAGCTTGGCCTCCACCGTGCCGCTGTTTCCGGCTTCTGCCGAAAGCGTTGCGCGCAGCGTCTGACCGGCGTGAATGCGCGGGCTGGCGACCAGATCGTAGGTGCGCATCTTGGTGACTTCGTGCGGCGTGAAGACCGGCGTGGTTGCCGCAGCCTCGCGGCCTGGCGCCAGCGCCAGATAGTCGATCGCCAGAGCCGAACCGGTGCCGATGACCTTGAGGCCGTCGAGGGCAGTCTGGCCGGCCTGCGGGCGGAAGCCCTGGACGGAGCCCGGCAGCGCGAAGTGGAATTTCGCACCGTTCTTCGGCGCCGGCTTTGCCGTCTCGTCTGCGAGCTTGCGACCGAGATTGGCGAGCCACAGAGAGATATCGGCAGCATCGGAGATCGAGCGGCCGCCATCGGCGGTCGACATGTAGAGACGGTCGGCAACCGGACCGCGCCAGTCGGGACCGGCATCCAGGCCGTCAAGGCCGAGCATGATGCCATGCAGGCATCCGAGGTTGCCGGCGTTGCAATCGGTATCCCAGCCGGAGGTGTTGACGATCATCTGGCCGCGTTGAAAATCGTGCGGGGCATGCAGCAGCGCCATGATCATCAGCGCGTGGTTCGGCACGACATGGCAGTTGCCGGGATATTTGTCGTAGCCGTAATTGTCCTCGATCTTCTGGCGCGTCGCTTCCCAGTCTTCGTTGCCGGAGGCCCAGTTGCGGATATCGCCGACCAGCTTGGCGATCAGGCTGTCCTTGGGGATATGGGCAAGGCCGGTGTCGAGCAGGTGGTTCACATCCTTGCTGACGAAGGCTTCCGCCTCCATCGCCGCCCAGAGCACGGCGGCGTTGACGGCTTCGCCGTCATGGCTGACGGAACCGGCAGCGCGCGCCAGCTTTGCGGCCTGTGCCGGGTTGCCCGGCGAAACCAGAGCCCAGCCGTCGATGAAGATTTGTGCGCCGATCTGCTCGGCGACGGTCGCGCCATTGACCTCGATCGAGCCGGATGCCGGAGCCGGGATGCCGCGCTGTAGGTTGAGCCACGCGGTGTGTTCGGTCGAATTGCCGGCGCCACCCCACCAGAGGATTGAGCGTTCCTCGATGATGTAGTTCAGCCAGGCCTTGCCGATGTCTTCGGCCGAGAGATCCGGCGAAATGCCGTAATCGTCCAGGGCGCGCGGGAAGGTGAAGGTGCCGGCGACGTCGTCGTCGGTGACGACGAGCGGATCGCCCAGGCGGTCGTGGACGTAATAGGTGATCGGGCCGAGCTTCTCGAGGATGTCCTTGTAGCGCCAGTTCTCGAAGGGGCGGCCGAGATAGACGCCGATCAGCTTGCCGAGAACGCCGGCATAGACGCGGTTGGTGTAATCTGCGGGGATTGGCATGCGAAACTCCTTGTCAGCCCTTCACCGAGCCGCCGGCCATTCCTTCGATGAAGTGGCGCTGCAGCAGGACGAAGAGGATTACGATGGGAAGAATGATGATGAGGGCGGCGGCCATGATCTCACCCCAATCGGACGAGTATTGGCCAGAAAGCAGGAAGAAGGAGACGACGGCGGTGAGCCTGTCCTGTTCCTGCAGGAAGGTCGTTGCGATCAGGAACTCGTTCCAGGAATACAGGCCGATGATCAGCGCCACTGTCAGGATTCCGGGCGAAACGATCGGCAGGAAGACGCGGCGGAAGACCTGCCAATGGGTCGCGCCATCGATCAGCGCGGCTTCCTCGAGCTCCTTGGGAACAGCGAGGAAATAGGTGCGCAGCAGCATGATCGCGAAGGGCGAATAAACGGCCGTATAGATGAAGGCGACGGCAATCGGGTTGTTGATCAGCCCGAAACGGGCAAAGCCGAAATAGAGCGGAAAGAGGAAGAGCTGGATCGGCGCGGTGGTGCTGGCCAGCAGATAGAACGTCAGGACCTTCCAGCGCTTGATCTTCTGGCGCGCCAGAACATAGGCCGTCAGCGAGCCCGTCGAGCAGACGAGAATGATCGTCAGCCCGGTCAGGACGGCGGAGTTGACGAGCGTCGTGCCGAAATTGGCATCCGTCCAGGCGCGGGTGAAATTGTCCCAGCGGATCACCGAAGGCATCGCCAGCGGGTTCTGGACGATTTCGGCGGACGGCTTCAGCGCGTTGAGAACCGTCAGCGCAATCGGAAACAGCGTGATGATCAGCAGCACCGAGAGCGTGATGTAGACGATCGCGAAGGTGAGGCGGCTTTCGGAAATGTTCATTGTTCGAACTCCGTCGCTTGGGCGCGGATATAGAAGATCGTGGCGGCGAGGCCGAAAAGGCTGATGACCACGGAGATCGCTGCCGCCTTGCCGACGGCGAGGTCGTAGAAGGCCGAGCGATAGGCGAAGGTGGAGAGCACCTCGGAGGAATAGGCCGGGCCGCCCTGCGTCAGGATGTAGACGAAGTCGAAGACCAGGAATGACCATATGACAGTCATGATCATCATCAGCGTGATCGTCGGCATGATGCCCGGCAACAGCACGTAACGGATCGTCTGGAAGAAGGTGGCGCCCTCGATGCGTGATGCCTCGATCTGCTCGGCCGGGACCTGGCGCAGCGCGGCAAAGAAGATCACGCAGAGGAAGCCCCACCAGTGCCAGAGGTCGACGACGGCGATGCCATAAAGCGCGCTCGACGTCTCCGTGAGCGGGTTGGCGATATCGAGGCCGAGGCGCTGCAGAAGGCCGGTGACGCCGGTGACCGGCGAGTAGATCATACCCTGCCAGACGCGGCCGGTGATCGCCGTCGCGATGATGACGGGCAGGAAATAGATGACCTGGAAGAAGTTCGAGCCGCGGCGCACGACGAGCATCATGGTTGCCGCAAGCAGGCCCATGGCGATCGGCACCGTCAGGAAGATCAGCGTCCAGACGATGTTGTTGGTCAGTGCCGTCCAGAAGACGCTGTCGTCCCAGAGGGCGCGGAAATTGTCGAGCCCGACGAAAACTGGCGTACTGATCCCGTCCCACTCAAAGAAGGCGAGAGCCACCGTCAGCAGCGCCGGAATGGCGATGATGACGACATTGATGATCAATGTCGGCAAGACGTAAAGTCGGTGCATTATCTACCTTTCGAGGCAATCGGGCCGCCTGGCGCCAGACGGCGCGAGCGGGGAGGTGAGGGCGCACGAACCGCACCCTCACTGTCGTTGCGATCAGCGGGCCGGGACGGCAGGCGCCTTTCCGGCCTTCATTTCTTTCTGGAAGGATGCGTCCATCTTGGCGAGGAAGTCGGCGGTGGTCGTCTTCTTCAACCACACTTCCTCGATGCCGTTGATGACATAGCTGTCGGTCGCCGGCGGCAGGAAGGTCCAGGTCGTGTAGCCGTACTTGCCGTCGTTGACCTCGGAGGAGAGGGTCTTCATCGTCTCGGTGAAGAGCGGCGTGACCTCGCTAGCCATCTTGACGTTGGAGATGTCCTTCAGCGGGATGTTCCACTCACCTTGCCAGGCCGAATTCATCGTGCCGTAGACTTCGGGCGAGAAGACGTAGTTGATCGCTGCTGCTGCGCCATCCGGGTTCTTGGCCTTGGTGGCGATCGAGAAAGTCGAGCCGATGCCGAGCGGGAAGACGGGGTCGCCCGAAGCGCTCGGGAAGCCGACGAAGCCTGCTTCACTGCCGGCCTTCTTGCCGTAGGTGTCGACGTTCTGGAACTGCCAGGTGCCCGTCGGCATCATGCCGGCCTTGCCGGATGCCATGGCATCGGCGGCTTGCTCGCCGCTGGCGATCGAGAAGTAGTTCTTGCCGAAATAGCCCTTCTGCCACCAGGAGTTCAGCCGGTCGATCGACTTGACGAAGGGTTCAGCCGTCCAGGGCATCTCGCCGCGGAGCGCCTTGTTGAGGTTCTCGGGGCCGGCGACGGAATTGAGCGCCAGCGTCACGAACCACTCGTTTGCGCCGCGCCAGTCGGCGTTGCCGGCCGCAAACGGCGTGATGCCGTCCTTCAGCATGGCGTCGGCCACGGTTTCCAGCTCGTCCAGCGTCTTCGGCGGCTGCCAGTTCTTCTGGGCAAACAGCGTCTTGTTGTAGAACAGGCCGACGGTTTCGTAGGTCTTGGGCAGCGCGTAGATCTTGCCGTTATACTCGCCCATCTTCAGGAACACCGGCAGGATGCGGTCTTCCCACTTGTACTTGGCGGCATAGTCGTCGAGCGGCATCAGCTGGCCGGACTGGGCCATCGGCGCGACATAGCTCGGACCGGCGGTATAGACGACGTCGGGGCCGTTGCCGGAGAGCATCGCGACGCGCAGCTGCTTGTCGAGCTCGTTGCCGCGGTAATCGATGACGAGGCTGTAATCCGGGTTCGCCTTGGCGAAGGGCTCGACGATGTTCTGCTGGATCAGCTTCTGCTGGTCGGGCGTCGCCTGCTCGTACCACCAGGAAACTTTCTCCTGTGCGGCGGCCATCTGTGCGGTGCTGGCGATCAATGCGGTGGCGGCTAAGAGCTTCAGCCTGGTCATGATATTTCCTCCCTTACTGGATGCGTTTGGTCCGGCCGCGCCGAAAACGGGGCGACCGAAGCGCGGATGATGATTTCGTATGCCATTTCCTCCGCCTCGCCCGGTGCGGAGGCATCGCCTCCCAGGCGCTCGACGAGCTTTTCGGCGGCGCGGGCGCCGATCCGGTCCTGAAATTGGGCGACGGTCGTCAGCGGCGGGGTCACGAGCGCTGCCGCCAGGATGTCGTCGAAGCCGGCAACCGAGACGTCACCGGGCACCGACAGTCCCTTCGCCGAGAGGCCCTGCATGACGCCGATTGCCATCAGGTCGTTTGCGGCAATGACGGCGCTGACGGAGCGGCCGCTTTCGATCAGCCGGTCGGCGACCTCGCGCCCGGCCTCCAGGGTGAAATGCGCGGCTTCGAGCACGATCGGCTCCGCGCCCATGGTCGCCATCGCCTCGAGATAGCCCTGCAGACGCACCTGCTGCGGCCCGCCGGGTGCTGCGATCATGGCGATCGAGCGGTGGTCGAGTTCCAGAAGGTGAAGCGTCAGCGCCCGGGCGGCGGCGACATTGTCGATGAAGAGATTGTCGATCGGCAGCGGCCCGCCCGTCTTGCGGCTGACCTCGATGCGCACGACGGGAACGCCGCTCTTGCCGAGCGGCGCCAGATCGCGCGCGCTGGTCTTGAAGAAAACGCCGACGACGCCGTCGAAGCGGCCCTGCTGCGCAGCGAGGATGACCTGGCGCTCGTTGGCAAGCTCGCCCTCGGTATCGATCGTCACGACTTCGTAGCCGGCGGCGCGCGCCACCTTCTGCACGGCAACGACCAGAGAGGGGTAGAAGGGGTTGGCGAGATCTGGAACGACGCAGGCGATGACATAGGTCCGCTTGGTGCGCAGCGCCTGTGCGAAGCGGTTCGGCTGGTAGCCGAGCTCGGAAATTGCCGCCTCGATGCGTTCGGCCGTTTCGGGGTCACCTTGTCGCGTCCGCCATTCAGGACGAGCGACACCGTGGCCTGCGCAACGCCGGCTCTTTCTGCAACTTCCTTCTGCGTAATTCGTCGCCCGCTCACGCAAGAAAACCCTAATTGATACGTAGCAACAAATTATTGCTACGTATCAATTAGTCAATAGCAATATTTGGATGATCCCCAGCGAGGCGGTTTCGGGCCGCTAAATCCGCGGCTGCGCGTCCTGCCGGAAACGGTTGATCGGGCAGTGCAATTCTCTCCGGCGAAAGCGCGAATGAGGTGGATTTCGCTTTCCCAAGCCTTCATGATCCGCATCGAAAATGATCCGGAGGAAGAGCATGAACTGGAGTGGACGGCGCGTTCTGGTGACGGGAGCAGGCAAGGGGATCGGGCGGGCAACCGCCGTGATGCTGGCATCGCGCGGGGCAGGGGTCGTGGCGCTCAGCCGCAGTGCCGATGACCTCGCTTCCCTCAAGTCGGAAACCGGCTGCGAGACAGTTTGCGCCGATCTCGGCGCCATCGATCAGATCGAGGCAGCGGTGAAGCCTGCTCTCCCCATCGACCTGCTGGTCAATTGCGCGGGAACAACGACATTGCAGAGTTTCGTCGACAGCGATCTCTCGGAGTTCAACCGGGTGCTGGGTGTCAATACCGTGGCGCCGATGGTTCTGTCGCAGATCGTCGTGAAGGACTGGCTGGCGCGCGGTATCAAGGGCGCGATCGTCAATGTGTCGAGCGACGCGGCCCGGCGCGGCGTCGTCAATCACACGGCCTATTGCGCCTCGAAGGCGGCGCTCGATGCGATGACCAGGGTGATGGCAGCAGAGCTCGGCCCGTCGGGCATCCGCGTCAACAGCGTCAATCCGACGGTGACGCTGACGCCGATGGGCGAACTTGCCTGGAGCGACCCGGCGAAGGCCGATCCGGTCAAGGCGCGGATCCCGCTCGGCCGCTTCCTTGATCCGGACGAGGTGGCCGAAGCGATCCTCTTCCTGCTGAGCGACGGTGCCGCGATGGTCAACGGCGTTTCGCTGCCTGTCGATGGCGGTCTTTCGGTCTCCTAGGTGGCCGACTTCGCTGTCAGCCTTGCCTGCAGGATGACGACGACGAGCAGGAAGGCGCCGCGGATCACCGATTGCCAATAGGCCGACAGCGAAATCCAGCCGAGGCCGTTTTCGAAGTTCAGCACGTTGAAGACCATGCCGAGCAGCAGCGCGCCTGCCAGCGTGGCGCCGACCGATCCGGAACCGCCCGTCAGTAGCGTGCCGCCGACGACGACAGACGCGATCGCAAAGAGTTCCCAGCCGACACCTTCCGTCGGCTGCCCCGCGCCGAACTGCGCGGCGAGGATGACGCCGGCGAGGCCCGCGAGCGCGCCTGAAAGCGCGTAGATCGCAAAGAGCGTGCGGTTGACCTTCAGGCCCATCAGCGCCGCGGTCTGTTCACCATCGCCGATCGCCAGGATATGGCGGCCGGAGGGGCGTCGCTCTAGGAAGATCCAGCCGGCGACATAGGCCGCAAGCGCGATCCAGCCGGGGATCGGGAAGCCCAGGAAATCGTCCTGGCCGATCGAGACGAAGGCGGTGTCGTAATCGACGGAAACCGATTGATTGTCGGCGAGGAGCAGTGCCGTGCCATAGGCAGCCAGCATCGCGGCGAGCGTCGCGATAAACGGCTGGATCCGCATCTTCGCGATGACGAAGCCGTTGAGCATGCCGACGACGAGGCCTGCGCCAATGCCGGCGACAAGCCCGGCCGCCCAGCCATAGGGCGATGCCAGCGCCGAGACGACGCTTGCAAGTGCGGCAACGCCGCCGACCGAAAGATCGATGCCGCCGGTCATGATCACGAAGGCCATGCCGAGCGCGATCAGCGCGAACATCGAGTTGTAGCGCAGGAAGCTCAGGATGTTGAACGGCGACAGGAAATTGTCATAGCGAAGCGCGCCGAAGAGGATCAGTGCCGCGAGCGCGATCAGCACGCCGAGACGCGCAAGATCGCCTGAGGATTTCGGAGTGAAGGGTCGGATGAGAGCGGAAAGCATCTTGTTGTCCTCAGGTCTTGTCGGCGCGCTGCTGGATGAAGACGGCGACGACGATCAGGCCGGCCTTGACGACGAGGGCGGCGGCATCGGGCACGCCATTGGCAAGCAGCGTATAGCGCACAAGCTGAATGACGAAGGCGCCGAGAAGCGTGCCGAAGATATTGGCGCGCCCGCCCGTCAGCAGCGAGCCGCCGACCGCGACCGCGGCGATCGCATCGAGCTCCATCCCCATGCCGACGAGATTGGCGTCGCTCGCGGAGTTTCGGGCGACAACCACCAGCCCGGCAATGCCGGCCAGCGCGCCGCTGATCACATAGACCAGTGTCTTCACCCGCTTCACCGGAATGCCGGTCAGGCGCGCCGCCTTCTCGTTACCGCCAACGGCGATGATCTGGCGGCCGATGACGGTGAAACGGATCAGGCAATAGGCGAGCGCGGCGATGACGATCATCAGCAGCACCTGGGCCGGGATCCCCGCGACATTGCCCATGGCGATCCACTGGAAGGCCGGGTTCTTGAAGACCTGCAGATTGCCGTTGGTCATTACCTGCGCGATGCCGCGCCCGGCAATGAAGAGCACCAGCGTCGCGACGATCGGCTGGATCGAGAAATGCGTGACGAGAAAGCCGTTGAACCAGCCGAAGAGCATGGCGACGATCACCGGCAGCACGAAGGCGAGGCCGACAGCGAGCGCCGCATTGTCGATCGGCACGAGCGTGCCGAGAAAGATCATCGGCGCGACGGCGCCCGATATTGCCATCAGCGAACCGACCGAGAGATCGATGCCGCCGGTCGCGATCACCAGCGTCATGCCGGTCGCGACGATGACGATGGTGGCGACCTGGGTCAGGTTGACGTTCAGCGTCTGCCACGAGAGGAAGTTCGGGGTGATCACGATGTTGACGGCGATCAGCAGCAGGAAGGCCGCGAACGTGCCGTAGCGGCTGGCGATCTGCAGGGCGGAAGGCCGCGGCGGGGCGGCGGCTTTGAGGGAAGTGTCCGTCATCGTCATATCAATCTACCTGATGCGCCATCGCGGCGAGAAGGCTCTGTTCGGAAAGCTCCCGGCGCGGAAGGACCGCCACCGATGCTCCATCGCTCAACACGGTCACGCGGTCGGCCGCGGCAAGCAGCTCCTCCAGCTCCGACGAGATCATCAATACGCTGAGGCCTTCGTCCGCGAGGTTGCGCAGCAGGCGCAGGATTTCGGACTTGGCGCCGATATCGATGCCGCGGGTCGGCTCGTCGACGATCAGCACGCGCGGGTCGGTGCAGAGCCAGCGCGCCAGCAACACCTTCTGCTGGTTGCCGCCCGACAGTTCCTTGATCGGCTGATCCGGCGAGGCGCATTTGACGCCGAGCGACTTGATGAAGCGCGCGACGATCTCGTCCTGGCGGACGCGATCGACGATGCCGGCTTTCTTGAGCTTCGGCAGCAACGCCAGCGTCATGTTCTCGCGGATGCTCATGTCGGGCACGATGCCGTCCACCTTGCGGTCCTCGGAGACGAGACCGATGCCATCGGCAATCGCCGCGGCCGGTTCGGCATAGTTGCGCTCGGTGCCGCCGAAACGCAGGTTGCCGCGCTCCAGCTTGTCGACGCCGAAGATGATGCGCGCCGTTTCCGTGCGGCCGGAGCCGAGCAGACCGGCGAGCCCTGAAATCTCGCCTTCGCGGATCAGCAGATCGACGTCACGCACGCGCAGACCGGAGCCGGCGCCTTCGAGCTCGAGACGCACTGGGCGTTCGATCGCATTGTCGGCATCGCGGCTCAGCGCCTCGAATGCGGCAAGCTCGCGGCCGAGCATGTGGCGCACGAGCTCCATCTTGGGGATGTCCTTCATGGCGCTGACGGCAACCGTCTGCCCGTCGCGCATGATGGTGACGCGGTCACAGATGGCATAGAGCTCGTCGAGGCGGTGGCCGATGAAGATCACCGCGACGCCGCTTTTCTGAAGCGTGCGGATCGTCTCGAAAAGCACCGCGACTTCGCGCTCGTCGAGCGAAGAGGTCGGCTCGTCCATGATCAGTAGCCGCGCGTTCTGGGTGACGGCGCGGGCGATCGAGACCATCTGGCGCGTCGCGGCGCTGAAGCGCGAAACCGGAAGATCGACGTCGATGTCGAGATTGAAGGTGGCGAGCACCCTGCGGGCGCCTTCGCGCATGGCGCGGCGATCGAGGAAGCCGAATTTCTTCGGCTCGCGCGACAGATAGATGTTCTCGGCGACCGAGCGCTGCGGCGCCAGATTGATTTCCTGGTAGATCGTGGCGATCCCCGCGGCCTGGCTTTCGGCCGGCGTCGAGAAGGCGACATCTTCACCATTGAAGCGGATCGATCCCTCGTCGCGCTGATAGGCGCCGGTGAGAATCTTGATCAGCGTTGATTTTCCCGCGCCGTTCTGGCCGACGAGTGCCATGATCTCGCCCTCGGCAATATCGAGGGAAGCCGAGCGGAGCGCAGCAATCCCCGCAAAGGACTTGGAGATACCCTGCATCGACAGAAGCATGTCGACCACTCCATTATCTATAGAAGAAAAGCCGGCCGGAACGGCATTTGCCGAACCGGCCGGAGCGGTCACTTTGGGAGCTTAGTATGCGCTGGAGAGCTCGGCCTTGGCGTTGGATGCATCATAGAACTTGTCTTCGTTGATGACCCATGGCTCGATCTTTTCGCCCTTGGCGTAGCGCGCCATCGTTTCGAAAGCCTTCGGCCCGAAACGCGGGTTGCATTCTACGACAGCGCCGATCTTGCCATCTGCCACGAGGCCGACGGCTTCCTTGCCGCCGTCGATCGACAGGACGAGGATGTCCTTGCCGGGCACTTTGCCAGCTGCTTCGATGGCCGAGATGGCGCCGATCGCCATTTCGTCATTGTGAGCGTAGATGATATCGGCATCCGGATGGGCCTGAAGCAGGGCTTCCGCAACCTGGCGGCCCTTGTCGCGGGCGAAGTCGCCGGACTGCGAAGCGACGATCTCGAAGCCGCCGGCGGCCTTGATCGCGTCATCGAAGCCCTTCTTGCGGTCGTTGGCCGGCGAGGAACCGGTCGTGCCTTCGAGTTCGATGATCTTCTTCTTGCCGTTGGCGTTCTTCGCCAGCCATTCGGCAACGCGCTGGCCTTCCTTGATGAAGTCGGAGCCGATGAAGGTCAGGTAGTCCTTGCCGGGCTTTGCGAGCTTCGGATCGACGCTGCGGTCGAGCAGGATAACGGGAATGCCGGCCTTTTCAGCGGCCTTGACGGCCGGGATGAGCGGCTTTTCTTCGCGCGGCGACAGGAAGATCAGGTCGACGCCCTGGGCGATCATCGAGTTGACGTCCGCGACCTGCTTGGCGGCAGAACCGGCAGCATCGGTATAGACCAGCTGATAGCCGAGCTTTGCAGCTTCTGCTTTCATGCTTTCGGTCTGCGCGATACGCCACGGATTGTTGGATTCGGTCTGCGCGAAGCCGACCTTGTACTTGTCCTTGTGCTTCAGCGCAGGGACTTCTGCCATGGCAACGCTGCCGGCAACGGCGACGGCGCCGAGTGCGGTTGCAGCGAGCATGAATGTGCGACGTGAGAATGCGGACATCTCAGTTTCTCCTCCCGAATTTTCCGGTATCTTCCCAACCGGCAGTGAGCAATAACTGCTTCACATGAGCTAATCTTGCAGCTAATAATATTAGCAAGTCAAGCGTCATTTTATGAGCTATTGCACAAATTTTGGTTTGCGCTGCAGCAAATCATCGGGAGGATATTTGGATGGCGAAGAAGAATGGCCGCGGCGGGGAAACAGGGCGCCGCGGTGAGGCTGGACGGCCTACAATGACAGATGTTGCCCGTATTGCGGGTGTTTCGCAGTCCAGCGTGTCGCTCGTGCTCAATGAAATGTCGGGATCGCGCATCTCTCCGGAGACCCAGGCCAAGGTTTTGGAGGCTGCTCATAAAATTGGTTATAAATTACCAAGTGTCCGTCATGAAGCGCCGCCCGAGACACGAATCGAAAAAGACACGATCGCCTTCATCGTCGACGAAATCTCCACCAGCCCGCATCCTGTCGTCAGCCTCGACGGCGTGCGCGACTTTGCCTTCGAGCAGGGCTTCCTGACATCGGCGCACGCGACGCGGTCGAACCCGGATCTCGAAGATGCGGTGCTGCGCTCCGTGCTGCGCGATCCCTCGATCATCGGGGTGATCTACGCAACGATCTTCACCCGCAAGGTCAAGGTACCGAAGCTGCTCAAGGATATCCCGACCGTGTTGCTGAACTGCTATGCCGAGCCGCGCCAGCATATGGCGATCGTTCCAGGCGAAGTGGCGGGTGGCTTTGCCGCGACCGCGCATCTGACCTCGCTCGGCCACCGGCGCATCGGCTTCATCAATGGCGAACCGTGGATGGACGCGGCGGCAGATCGCCTGAAGGGTTACAAGCAGGCGCTCGCCACAGTCGATGTCGCTTTCGACGAGACGCTGGTGCGCGATGGCGACTGGCTGCCGCTGCGCGGCTACGAGGCCGGCCTTGATCTGCTCTCCATGCAGAGCCCGCCGACGGCGATCTTCTGCGGCAATGACCTGATGGCCATCGGTGTTATGGAGGCGGCAGCCGAGAAGGGTTTTCGGGTGCCCGAGGATCTGTCGGTCATGGGCTACGACGACCAGGAACTGGCGCGTTACACGCACCCGCCGCTCTCGACGCTGGTTCTGCCGAACTATGAAATGGGTCAGAAAGCCGCGGAGACGCTGATCGACATGGCCGTGCACGGCAAGTCGCTGCGGCCGATGACGATCAAGGTCGACGGTCCGCTGGTCGTTCGGACTTCGACGGCCAAGAAGAAATCGTAGGTCAGGCGACGGCGCTGACCGCAAGCGTGATCGAAAAGGCCATCAGAACGGCCGAGCCGCAACGCTGCGCCAAGAGGGGCATGCCGCCGCCGTTTCCGGCAATTAGCCGCCCGAGCCCGATCCAGATTGCCGATGTGAGTGTGACACAGGCGGCAAAGCTCAGGATCGCGAGCGCAAGCGGCGCCTCAACGGCGGGCACCATCGTCAGGCCGATGATGATCGCCTTGGGGTTCAGGAGCGTCGTGACGAAGAGATGCCGCGGCCCGATCTTGGTGGCGCCGGCGTCGGGATCGGCTTTCCAAAGTTTCAGCGCCAGTGACAGCACCCAGATCGCCGAGACGATGCGAACGCTCTGGGCGACGACGGGATGCGCCTGCAGGTAGGGTCCGGCAATCCCCGAGACCGGAATGATGACGATCAGATAGGCCGCGAGCACCGCGCCAAGCAGCGACAGCAGCCGGGCAGCCGTGATGCCTGCCGACGCCATGGCGAGGACCGCGTTGGTCGGGCCGGGCATGATCAGCAGCGCGAGAACGCCGAGAGAGAAGGTCAGTAAGGTCATCTTCGGCAGTATCCTTCAGGCCCGCAGCCTGCGCCAGCGTCTTTATAGAGATTGCGGGAACGCGCTTCGATCCGCTGAGGGTGGTTGGCTTTTGCGCCAGCTCCAGACCGGCTCGTCAACCGGTGTGCCCCGCCAGGTCCTGACGTGCTTGGCGGTGATGGTGGTCTCGCCATTCTTGTCGGGCGCTATTTCCGGGCTCAAGGCGATCTCGCAGAAGGCGTCGAGGTTCTGGAGCAATCGGGCCTCGTTCGCCCGCGGCGGCGAGGCGATGCTGAGGAGCGCGCGGCGGGTGACTACAACCGTTCTCGCCTGCGCGCCGTCGTGAAGCTCGATGCGTCCGGACTTTGCCCGCTCGTCGAACCGGGCGGCGATGATGGCGTATCGCATTGAACGGTCTCTCCTTCGCGCACCGGTCCGCAACGCGGCAATGCTATCGCGCGGGCGGCCACGCGCTTTGATCTGCATCAAAGTCGCGGGCTCGCTGTATGGCGGCCGGTTCATTGATCTAGAACAAGGAGATGCCTTCGCCGGGGCGCCATAAGGGCGGGATTGCTTGTGAAGGAAGCCACGATGTCCAACGCCCTTGTCGCCAAATATGGCGAAGCCCGCCTGCCGCGCTACACCAGCTACCCGACCGCGCCCGCCTTTTCAGCCGCTGTCGGGCCAGAGGATTATGCGGCCGGACTGGCGGCGCTCAGCCCATCGGATCCCGTGTCGCTTTACCTGCACATCCCGTTCTGCCGGGCAATGTGCTGGTATTGCGGCTGCCATACGTCGGTGACCCGCCAGGACGGCCCGGTGGCTGACTATCTCGACCTCCTCGCCGAGGAGATCGAACTGGTGTCGGAGGCGGCCGGTAACGGGCTTGGGGTCAAGAACGTTCATTTCGGTGGCGGCACACCGACGATCATCCGTCCGGATGCCTTCGCGGCGTTGATGAAGAAGCTGCGCAGCGCCTTCCGCTTCGAGGCGGGAAGCAGCGTCGCCATCGAGATCGATCCGCGGACGCTCACCGCGGAAATGGTCGCCGCGCTCGGCGAAAACGGCGTCGATCGCGCCAGCCTCGGCGTCCAAAGTTTCGATCCGGCGGTGCAGCACGCGATCAACCGCATCCAGACCGTCGAGCAGACCAGGGCGGCAGTCGAGGGCCTGCGCGCAAACGGGACCGAGAGCATCAATTTCGACCTGATCTACGGGCTGCCGCATCAGACGGTCGCCTCCTGTCTTGAGACGGTGAAGATGGCTGTCGAACTCCGCCCCGAGCGCCTCGCGGTATTCGGCTATGCGCACGTGCCGTCGTTCAAGAAGCATCAGCGGCTGATCGACGAGGCGGTGCTGCCGGATGCGCCGCAGCGCAACGCCCAGGCGGAAGCGATCGCCGAGGCGCTGGTTGAGGCCGGCTATGTCCAGATCGGCCTCGATCACTTCGCCCTGCCGCACGACCAATTGGCCGTCGCTGCTGCATCGGGAACGTTGCGCCGCAATTTTCAGGGTTATACGACCGACGACTGCGAGACCTTGATCGGTCTCGGCGCCTCATCGATCGGGCGGCTTCCCGGCGGCTATGTGCAAAACGAGGTGCCGCTTGGCCGCTATGGCGAGCGCATCGCTTCCGGCATCCTGCCGACCGCCAAAGGTTATCGGCTGAGCGACGAAGACAAGCTGCGCGCAAAGGTGATCGAGCGGCTGATGTGCGATTTCCAGGTCGATATCGCCGGTCTCTGCGAAACGGCCGGCTATGACCACGCTTTCCTGACCGAGCGCAACGAGCGGCTGGAGCAATTGCTCCGAGATGGCGTCGCGAGCTTGTCGGACGGGCGCCTCTCCGTTTCCGGGGACGCCCGCTTCATGGTCCGCGCCGTGGCATCCGCCTTCGATGCCTATTTCGGCGCGCCCGGCCGCACGTATAGCAAGGCGGCGTAGCTAGGCCGCTTCGGCATAGACGAGATCGGGAGTGACGATCCATTCGCCCGGCTTTAGCGCCGTCACGTCGAGTCGGCCACGGCGATCGCGAGCGGCAATGCCGACGAAACGGTAGCGCCCGCCATCCCTGTCGATGACCGCCGCAGCGATCGGCCGACCGTCGAGATGGCCGATAACAGGCCCCGTCTTCTGCGCAGGCGTTAGAACGAAATATTCGTGCGGTAGGCTGCGGCTGACCATTACGCTGGCTTCCCCTGCTTGATGTTCGATACGGGCAGGGCGGGTGCCGGCTTTGCAAGCGGGCGTTTCTTCTTGATCTCGACCGTGAACGGCCGCTGTTGCAGGCGCATCGTCATTTCCATTTTCAGTCTTGTGATCGGGTGCAGGCGTGCCGATTGGCGCCGCCGGACATGCTGCGCCAGAGATGGACCCAAGCGCCTAAGCATTCCATTCGTGGTGGGAGGCTCCGGTATCAAAATCTCATAGTGTCTGCAGGTCGCACTTGCCCTTTTGCTCTTGGGCTGCAATTTGTCCCGGTGCCGCATAGGCGGCGGAGAAGCGGGCGGCTGAGTCGTTCCGGCGGAGCAGGCATGAACTTTATCTCTTCATATGCGCATCGCGGCGAATGGCTGAACCAGCCGCTGCTGATGGTGCCCAAGAAGAAAGAGCGCAAGCCGCCACCGGAAAGGCCGAAGACGCTGCTGCAGCAGTTGGCCGCCAAGCCCGACAAGCTGTTTACCGGCGCCTTCAAGCAGCAATATGGCGCGCTCTGTTTCCGTCGCGGGCCTAACGGCATCGAAGTGCTGATCCTGACTTCGCGCGCGAGCGGCCGCTGGGTTATCCCCAAGGGCTGGCCGATGAAGAAAAAGAAGCCCTACGAGGCCGCCGCCACGGAAGCGTGGGAAGAGGCGGGCGTTCGCGGCACTGTCGGCAAGAAACCGATCGGCCGCTACACCTATTTGAAATGGCTCGACAACGGCGACGTCGCCCCCTGCATCGTCGATATCTATCCGGTCGAGGTTCTCGAACAGGTCGATGATTTCAAGGAGCGTGGCCAGCGCGTGCTTGCCTGGGTCGAGCCCGAAGAGGCCGCGCGCCGCGTGCGCGAAATCGAGCTCAAGTCGCTGCTCGTCGACTTCAAGGCGAAGTAATCCCGCCCAACAAATCCTTGCTTGTTGATCTCTCTCAAGGAAAGGTCTCGCATCTGCGTCTATCGCCGACGGGAGGCCGTGGCATTGCCCGGCCGTTCTGATCGGGGGTAGCGATGACTGATGTGATGCCGGGCGGGCTTGAGGAACTGGAGGCGTGTCATACGAAACTCCTCTCCTGGTGCGATTTTCTGGAGGCGATCGCCGACTTCCTGCCGTGCCATGTCGACAATGCGCTCTGCGCGACGATGGCCCGCGAACTCGGGCCGCTGCTGGCAGAAACCCATCGGCTGGAAGAGCGGCTGATCTGCTCCGCGCTGCCCTTGATCGCCAAGGCAGCCGAAATCGCAAACCTCCGGGAATTGCGCGCCGCCTGCCGCGCGGCCGAGCTCGATGCGGCACAGCAGGCAATCGCGGCGTTGACGGGACTTGCGGCGGGACGCAGCCAGCTTTCGCCCGGTGCCGTCGGTCAGGCACTGCGGCTGTTTTCCGGCCCGATGCGCCGGCAGATCAAGCTGGAACGGCAGATGCTCTGCGATATCCGTATGGCTGCGGCGAAGGCGGAGCAACGGCCGGTCCGGCACCGGGAACTCGAGGCCGACGGCGTCTGACCTGTTTCAGCCGATCGTCATGCGGCGCAGCGCGTTCGTCCGCCAATAAAAGTGCTGGGCGAAGGCGCCGAGCACATGCAGCGAGATCAGCACCCAGAGCAGCATCTTGACCGGGCCGCCATGCAGCGAGCCGAGGCTGTCGATCCCGAAGTAATAGGCGGCAATGCCGGACAGCGGCATGGCGAAGAGCAGCAGATAGAGCGCGGCGTGGGTTGCCCGCGCCACGAGATGCAGCACGGCCGGTGATCCCTCGGCTTCGGCCGGGGCGCCGGAGAGCGCCCGCACGATCAGGCGAAGTGCCGCGAGCACCAGGATCAGGATGCCGATATAGGCGTGGATATTGGCGCCGGCGATATCGTCGGGTGATATCGGCTGGCCGCTCCTATGCAGGTGGTGCCAGCGGTTCATGCCGTCAGGGAACAGCAGATTGAAGAAGATCAGCAGCGCCATGCTCCAATGAAGGATGCGCTGGGTGAGGGAATAGCTTGTCTTCGGCATGAACGGCTCCCGGCTGTTGGCTCCTCTCCGTGCCTGACGAAACTGACACGAACGTGAATGCCGCGCATCGGTTGATCTAGGTCAAGGCAAGTGACGGCAGCCGGGCAGAGGATGCCGTCAGTGAGAACCGGAGGCTGCTGCGATGTTCGTCAATGATATCATCCCGATCGGTGACGACGCCCTCTCAGTCGCCGTCCGCAACCGACTGCAGCTGGAACTCGGCCTGAGCCACGAGGCAGTGAGGGCGACCGTCGCGAGCGGCGTCGTCACGCTCAAGGGCCGGTTGGGCAGTTCCGGCACGCGGGAGGCGGCGGGTGCGACTGTGGCCAGCGTCCGCGGCGTTCGCCGGGTGGTCAACGATATCTCGACGGCGCGTACTTTGGGGCGGTTTTTCTAGGAGGCTCCGGGCGAAGACACTCCCTCTCAAACCCACGTCTTCCGCTCACTCGCCTTCTGCCGCAACGCCTCCAGCACACCTTTGGCCTGAGGCGACAACTCCTTGCCCTTCAGCTGCACCAGACCGAAGCCCGGTATGTCGATCCGGGCATTCAGCGGCAGAGCCTTCAGCAGGTGATGCTGATCGAGCATTTCCGCCACCGTCGTCGCGAACATGCCGACGCGGCCGCCGCTTCTGACGAGCAGGATGGTCATCAGCACCGATGAGGTGGAAATCACGCTGCGGGGCACGATGACATGCGTGCGGTGGTAATCGTCGATCACATCCCGGAGGTAGGAACCCTCAGGCTGCAGCACCCAGTCGAGGCCTTCGAGATCTGTTTCCTCGACCGCCGATTTCTTCGCCAGCGGATGGTTCGCCGCCACGACGATGCGAAAGGTTTCCTCGCCGATCGGCTCATAATCGAACATCGCCCGGTTGGCGTTTTCGGGCAGGCGGCAGATCGCGAAGTCGAGGCTTCCGGCATTGAGCTGCGCCAGCAGCGCATCGCTGCTGCCATGCGAGATGTTGATGTCGAGATCCTGATACTCCGCTTGCGCATCGTTCAGCGCCGGGACGATGACATCCGAGGCCGGGGTCATAACCGTGCCGATGCTGACGCTGCCGCGCTTGCCCGACGCGATGACCTTCATGTCATATTCGGCGCGCGCCGCTTCCGACAGCAGCGTCCGGGCATAGCGCGCCAGCACCTTGCCCTCGGCGGTCAGCGTCGTGCCGCGATTATGCCGGTCGAACAGCCGGTATCCGGCAAGCGATTCGAGCTCGAACAGTGTGCGCGACAGCGATGGCTGCGACAGGCCGAACATCGCCGCGACCCTGCCCACCTTCCCATGCTCTTCCAGCGCGACGAGCATGCGCAAATGCTTTAACTTGAAGGCATCGAGACGTGTCATCATGGCCTCTGATATTCGCTTTTCCTAAGTCAGAATAGGAGAACGGTATTATACAATCTCTCTGCCTTAGGATATTTGCATGTCAATAAACAACGTGGATAGTGCGATGACCCAACACGACAGCAAGCCCCGCCTTCGTTCCCGCGCCTGGTTCGACAATCCTGACAATGCCGACATGACGGCGCTCTATCTCGAGCGCTACATGAATTTCGGCCTCAGCCAGGAAGAGCTGCAGTCCGACAAGCCGATCATCGGCATTGCCCAGACGGGATCGGATCTCTCGCCCTGCAACCGCCACCATCTGGAGCTCGCCAACCGCCTGCGCGAGGGCATCCGCGAAGCCGGCGGCATCGCCATCGAATTCCCGGTTCATCCGATCCAGGAAACTGGGAAGCGCCCGACCGCCGGTCTCGACCGCAACCTTGCCTATCTCGGCCTCGTCGAAGTGCTCTACGGCTATCCGCTCGATGGCGTGGTGCTGACGATCGGCTGCGACAAGACCACGCCGGCCTGTCTGATGGCGGCGGCCACCGTCAACATTCCGGCGATCGCGCTTTCGGTCGGCCCGATGTTGAATGGCTGGTTCCGCGGCGAGCGCACCGGCTCGGGCACCATCGTCTGGAAGGCCCGCGAGCTGCTCGCCAAGGGCGAGATCGACTACCAGGGCTTCGTGAAACTCGTCGCGTCCTCGGCGCCGTCCACCGGTTATTGCAACACGATGGGCACGGCGACGACGATGAACTCGCTTGCCGAGGCGCTCGGCATGCAGCTGCCGGGCTCGGCCGCCATTCCGGCGCCCTATCGCGACCGCCAGGAAATTTCCTATCGCACCGGCCTGCGCATCGTCGACATGGTCCGCGAAGACCTGAAGCCGTCGGATATTCTCACCAAGGATGCCTTTATCAACGCCATCCGCGTCAACTCGGCAATCGGCGGCTCGACCAATGCGCCGATCCATCTCAACGCCCTGGCCCGCCACATCGGCGTCGAGCTGACCGTCGATGACTGGCAGACCTATGGCGAAGAGGTGCCGCTGCTTGTCAACCTGCAGCCGGCCGGCGAATATCTCGGCGAAGACTATTATCATGCGGGTGGCGTGCCTGCCGTGGTCAACGAGCTGATGGGGCAGGGCCTCATCCAGGAAGAGGCGCTGACGGTCAACGGCAAGTCGATCGGCGAGAACTGTCGCGGGCAGTCGATTCAGGACGAGAAGGTCATCCGCCGCTTCGACGCACCGCTGAAGCCGCGCGCCGGTTTCCGCGTGCTGCGCGGCAACCTGTTCTCCTCGGCGATCATGAAGACCAGCGTCATCTCGCCGGAGTTCCGCGACCGCTACCTCTCGAACCCGAGCGATCCGGAAGCCTTCGAAGGCCGCGCCGTGGTCTTCGATGGTCCGGAGGATTATCACAAGCGCATCGACGATCCGTCGCTTTCGATCGATGCGCACACGATCCTCTTCATGCGTGGCGCCGGTCCTATCGGCTATCCGGGCGCGGCTGAGGTCGTCAACATGCGTGCGCCGGATTATCTTCTGAAGCAGGGCGTGTCGTCGCTGCCCTGCATCGGTGATGGTCGCCAGTCCGGCACATCGGGCAGCCCGTCGATCCTCAACGCTTCGCCGGAAGCGGCCGCCGGCGGCGGTCTCGCAGTTCTGAAGACCGGCGACAAGGTGCGCATCGACGTCGGCCGCGGACGCGCCGATATCCTGATTTCCGAGAGCGAACTGGCCGAGCGCCACGCCGCGCTGAAGGCGGATGGCGGCTACCGCTATCCGGACCACCAGACGCCGTGGCAGGAAATCCAGCGCGCCGTCGTCGGCCAGCTGGAAACCGGTGCCGTTCTCGAACCCGCGGTCAAGTATCAGCGCATCGCCCAGACCAAGGGCGTGCCGCGCGACAACCACTGAGCGGCAACCGTTTCGCAGATCTGGATGGCACGGAGAGATCCGTGCCATTTTCGTTTTCGGTGGTGCTTAGAACGGCAAAGGCGAGCTTGTCAGCGAGATGATCATCGATGTCAGCGCCACGAGGAAAGCTATGCCGAACGAAATGTGCAGCTTGGTCACGTCTGGCCCCTCCATATGCTGAAAGACCCGCCGTATCCGGCGGGTCTCTTGAACAGGGACTTCGCTACTGGAACACCGGCGAAGCCCTTGAAATGAGCGGCCCCCAGCCCCTCGAAAAGAAGCTAACCACAACGCCCCGCAGCCGTCGCGTGACATCGGCGTGACATGGACCCGGCAGTGGATAATTGCGGGCCTCTAGCGCAGGGTCGCCCTTGAACGGGAGCCGTCATCGTCGACGAATATGACGCTGGCGCCCTTCAGCACGACCCGAGAGCAATCATCGTCTTCGTCGTCATCATCATCGTCGTAATAGAAGCAGATCTCATTGCCATCGACTTCCCATTCGCCGGTATAGCTTCCGTCGAGATTGGATCGCCCCTGAATGGAGCCGTTGGCAAGGAGCTTTTCCTGATAGGCCGAGCCATCTTCCGTTCCCGATACCGTCTTGCCGGCGAAGGCGGCCTTGATCTGCGCCCCGGTGAGAAATGCGTCCTGGGCCAGTGCCGATGCTGCTGTGGCCGCCATCGCGGCCAGGAACAATCCAAACCTCATCTTTCCCTCCTCAGAGATCGTAGAGCATGATTGCGATTTCGATCAGGATGCCGGCCAGGATGGCCGCCTCGATGATGCATGATACGAAGAACAGCCGGTATTCGAAACTGCGCTCGGCCGCAGTCCCGTAGAGTGTCTCTCGCGCCTCGATCACCTCGCCGATCAGCTGGAGCCGCCGCCCGAAATCCATCTGCTGGCAAAGCTCGAAGAAGCTGCGGCGCGAGGCTGGCGGCAGGCCGCGATCGCCGCGCTCCAGAAGCAGCGTGCTCTTCAGGAACCACTGCCGCAGGCGTGCCGTTTCGGCCACCTTGGCGGCCAGGCTGCGGCTGATCCTGCGGCTGTACGAGGAGCGCTCGAGGAGTTCGGCATCATCGTGTTGCTGATCCCAGGCCGTCTCGACCGCACGCTCGGTATCTTCGATGTTCAGCCACAGCCAGCCGAATGCGCCGACGCCTGCAAGCATATCCCTGAAGAGCTCCGGTGCAGACTGGATGACGACCTGCTGGCCGCGGATGCTGATCTGCCCCTGGCGGAGCTTCAGGTCGGCGGACAGGTTTTCGAAGCGCCCCTGCACAACGGCGTTCCGAAGCCAGTCCGCTGCCGACTCCTGCAAAGCGAAGGACGTTTGCGAGCCGCTCGGCAGCAAGACGACATCAAGCTGTTCGGCATCGGCGGGCTGAAAGACGGGGACGGCTTCGCCTTCCAGCGGCGCGATCAGCGCATGCAGCGATACCGCACGCGGATAGGAGAGGCTGCAGAGGAGGGCCGCGCCGGCGCGGCCGGCTTCGCCGGCTGGAAGCAGGAAAAGCCGGCAATGCTGGGCGCCGTTTGCCGTCATCGGCTATTCGTCCGTCAGCGCGGGAAGCTGGCGCATCCCGTCATCGACCATGTGGACGTCGGGAGGCGGTATGAAAGCGATGCCGTCCTCAAGCACGGGTCCACCGATGCCGAGCAGAAAATCGGTCTCCTTGTCGAAGCAGAAGCGGGACATGATGAAGGCGCCCGTCGCGTGATCGAGCCAATCATCGCCGAGCCTCGTGTCGATCAGCTGATCGAGGCGGGTAGCACTCTCCTCTTCGGCATCAAGCCAGTCGGAGGCGAGAAGGAAGCCCCACATGGCCAGGAAGGAAGGAATCGGCACCTGATAGCTGCTGACCTTCGTAAAGGCCGTTTCAAGGGTTCGGCGCAGCGCCGTATGGCCCTTGTAATTGCAGGACGAGAATTCGAGCGCCTGCACCACCAGGATACCGCCATCGCGCAGACAGCCGCGCAGGGACCGGTAGAATTCCTTGGTATAGAGGTGCTGGGCCGGGCCATTGTCCAGCATGTCCACGACGTCGATGATGATGACGTCGAAGAGCTCGTCGGTGGTTTCCACGTATTCACGGCCGTCGCGGTAGTGCAGCTCGGCGCGTGGATCGGTGAAGGCGCCGTAGTTCCAGGTGCCGAGATGTTCGCGACAGCAATCGACGACGTCGCGGTCGATATCGACCATCACGGCGCGCGTGACATCGCGATAGGCAAGCACCTCGCGCAATGTCGCGCCCTCACCGCCGCCGATGATCAGGACGTGGCTCGGATTGTCATGCATCAGCATGGCCGGATGCACGAGCATTTCATGATAGAGCGCCTCATCGTCCTCGGCACTCTGGATGGCGCCGTCGAGGAACAGGGCGCGGCCGAAACTGTAGGTATCGGCGATCGTCACGTTCTGAAACGGCGTTCTAAAGGAGCAGACGATGGATTGGGCGCGGTAATGGTACTCGT
Source organism: Rhizobium sp. BG4 (assembly GCF_016864575.1). Taxonomy (NCBI): domain Bacteria; kingdom Pseudomonadati; phylum Pseudomonadota; class Alphaproteobacteria; order Hyphomicrobiales; family Rhizobiaceae; genus Rhizobium; species Rhizobium sp. BG4. Next base: position 614,373 of record NZ_CP044126.1, on the reverse strand, counting down.
CGAAGATATCGGCGTCCTCAAGAACGAAGACACTGCCGCTCCTCGGCGGCACGCTCGTATCCAGCCCTTCCACGAAGACACGGTCCGGCGGCAATTCCGGCAGGGGATAGGGACGCGATACCGACGGCAGTGCCTCAATCGCGCTCTTTTCCGGATCGTCGGCTATGACCATCGCCATCAGAGATCCGCCGCCTCCGCGCGAATGATCTGGCGCAATTCCACCAGGGCGGGGGAGAGCGCCTCGACCAGCGTCGGCAAGGCATTCAGCGGATCACAGGCACCGCACATGAAGATATCGAGTGCCGCATAGGCATGTTCGGGCCAGGTGTGGATGGACATGTGGCTTTCGGCGAGCGAGACGGTTCCTGTCACGCCGCCGCCAGAATCGAAGACGTGAAAGTTCATGCCGAGCAGGGTCGCACCCGCGGCCTTTACGGCCGCCCGGAAAGCCGCTTCGATATGCGCGACGTCGCCGAGCCGTCTGGCGCCGCTGAAGTCGGCGATCAGATGCCTGCCAGGAAGTTCGCCATTGGTTTTTGCCGCGCCAAGACCGCTGCCGACAGGCATGGGTGGCGTGTAACAGGCTGCAGACTTGCGATGAACGGACACCGTCATGGTGTCCTCGGCCGCTCTTCCACCCATGGAACCCAACATCGAACGGGACTTCCATCGAGCATGTCACAAAATATTAGCTAGGCAACATATATCGCCGGGAGCCGGCGGCGAGCTGCATCCAAAGATTGCAGCCCGCATACCTCAAATCGTCAGTGTTATTGAGCCAATCTGGCCAGCTCGCCATCGAGACGCTTGCGCGCGAGGTTCGGAACCTTGGCGGCCTTGATGGTGTCGAGATTGGCCGGGTTGTCGCCGACCTGAATCAGCGCCACCATGCCCATCGCAAAGTGTGGCGTGCATTTGACGACATAGGCGCCGGGGATGTCGAACTTTACCTGGAACTGCTCGCTCGGCTTCGACTTGAATTCCGCCGCGCCATCCGGGATCAGGCCCTTGAAGGTCTCGACGTTGTGGCTCTTGTCGGTCGGAACGAAGGTCACGGTGTCGCCGGGCGCGATCTTGATGAAATCGGGCTCGAAGACCATTGCGCCGTCGGTGCCCTTGTTGAGCATCTGGACCTGGTGATCGGCCGCCATCAGCGGCGCAGCCGATGCGAGCATGGCGCATGTTGCCGCGATCAGACCGTATTTCAAATTCATCTGACGTCTCCTGTTTGCGCGGCCATCCGGCCGCGGAAACAGTTCTAGGACGAGGGAGGGCGATGCTCTTTGATGCCGGTCAAACTGGAGGGATCGCTCGCCGTTTAATCGGCGTCGAGCAGCTCACGAATCTGGGCCGCGAGTTCGCGCGCCGTGTAGGGCTTGCGCAGCCACCGGGCACCGGAAATCGTGTCGTTGGCGGCAAGCGCCGGTTCGGAATAGCCCGACGTGAATAGTACCGCGATATCGGGGCGCAGTTCCCGCGCCTCACGCGCCACTTCGTCGCCGGTCATGCCGCCCGGCATGACGATGTCGGTGAAGAGCAGGGCGACTTCCGGGCTTTCCCTCAGGATTTCCAGAGCCTGCCTGCCGTTGTCGGCTTCAAGCACGCGGTATCCCATGGTGGCCAGTCGCGCGACGGCGACGCGGCGGACGCGGATATCGTCCTCGACGACGAGGATCTGCTCGTCGCCGCCGGGAAGCGGGCTTTCGCTGGCCGCGCCTTCCTGCTCCAGAGCGCTCGGCTTCGGGCCGGTGAGCGCCGGGAGATAGATGCGGATCGTCGTGCCGCGGTCTGCCTCGCTGTAGATCTGCAGGTGGCCGCCCGATTGCTTGACGAAGCCATAAACCATGCTGAGGCCGAGGCCGGTCCCGGAGCCAACTTCCTTGGTGGTGAAGAACGGTTCGATCGCTCGCTTCTTCACCTCGTCGGTCATGCCCGACCCGGTATCGGTCATCGTGATCAGCACGAAATTGCCGCTTCGGACCTCGGGAAACATCTTGGCGTAATCGGCATCGAGATGCACGCGCGAGATCTCGGTCGTCAGGCTGCCGCCCTTCGGCATGGCGTCGCGGGCATTGAGCGCGATGTTGAGGACCGCATTCTGCAGCTGTGAACTATCGACCAGCACATTGAAGTCCGAGCCCGAGAGCACGGTCGAGAGCTTGATGTCCTCGCCGAGCGTACGGCGCAGCAGATCCGAAAAGCCTGAGAGCAGCTGGCCGAGATCGGCATGTTTCGGGTTCAGCGGCTGGCGCCGTCCGAAGGCGAGCAGCTGGCCGGTGAGCTTGGCGCCATCAGTCGCCGCATCCTGGGCCTCGCGCAGCATGTCGCGCAGCGGACCCGGCTGCAGCTTGTCCTCGATCATTTCGAGATTGCCGCTGATAACGGTCAGGAGATTGTTGAAATCATGGGCGAGGCCGCCGGTGAGCTGGCCCACGGCTTCCATCTTCTGGGCCTGGCGAAGGTCTTCTTCGATGCGGAAGCGGCTCGTCAGATCACGCACGAAACCGGTGAAGATGCGCTCGCCATTGGCTGTGGCTTCGCCGACATGCAGCTCCATCGGAAATTGCGAGCCGTCGGCGCGCTGGCCGGTGACGACGCGGCCGTAGCCGATGATGCGCTTCTCGCCGGTTTCCAGATAGCGGCCGATATAGCCGTCATGGGCGCTGCGATAGGGCGAGGGCATGAGATCGCTGACATTTCTGCCGCAGATCTTGTCGGAGGTCATGCCGAACAGCTGCTCGGCTGCCTTGCTGAAGGAGAGCACGCTGCCCTTCTGGTCGATGACGACCATAGCATCGGGCACGGTGTCGAGGATCGAGCTCAGATGTGCCTCGCGCGAACGCACGGCCTCCTCGGCCTTCTTCAGCGCGCTGATGTCGCTATTGGCCTGAATGACGGCCGGGTCGCCGTCCGAGAGGTTGACGAGAACGCAGCGCGTCGCGACGTGAATATCGTGGCCGCTCTTGTGGCGGTGGATGATCTCGCCCTGCCAGAAACCGCGGGATTTGAGATGGGCGCGGATGGTCTCGACCGGTTCGGGATATTGCGTCGCGAGCAGCGCATCGACCATCTCGCCGACGGCTTCCTCGCGCGCCCAGCCATACATGTTCTCGCAGCCGATCGACCAATGGGTGATCGTGCCCTCGAGCCGGTGAACGATGATATCGGCTCCATCGAGCACATGCACAAGCGCGTCCAGCTCCTGTGGCGATGCGGTTCTGGGCGAAATGAGCCGGTGAGGCATGGGCGCTCCTGCGCGATCAGTGAACACTGACCCTATGGCAGCTTTTCTCCGTAAAATCATCAGCATTACCCGAAAGCTGAACAAGCTTGCCCATGCTGACGATCCGCAGGTCGTGGCGCCCCTCCGGGGCGATGACACCGCGCGAGGAAAGCTTGGTGATGGTGCGCGATACGGTCTCGATCGTCAGGCCGAGATAGTCGGCGATATCCTGGCGGTTCATCGGCACGCGCAGCAGTCCCTGGCGCGGCTGGCCGCCGGGCCGGCGCGCCAGCTCGACGATGAAGCTGCAGAGCCGCTCCTCGGCATTCTTCTTCGACAGGAGCACCATCTGCTCGTGGGCGGCCGCCGTCTCATGACAGAGAAGCGCGATATATTCCGGGCGCAGCGCATCACATTTCGCAACATTCTCCTGGAAGGTCTTGCGGGCGACGCGGCGGATCCGGCAATCGGTGACGGCTTCCGCCGTGAACAGGAAATCGCCCTGCAGGAAGGCACCGATCAGGTCGGCGGCAAAGTGGAAGGCGGTGATGACGCGGCGGCCTTCGCCGATGATGCGCTGCAGGCGGACCACACCTTCGACCACCTGAAAGAGATGCTTTGCCGCATCGCCTTCCCAGCAGAGAGCCTTGCCGGCCGGCACGGTCTCGATCGGCGAGAGATCGAAGAGCGAAGCGAGCGAATGTCCGAGCTTCGCCGCGTTGGTTGCCGTCTCGGCATGCTCAAAGGCCTGTTGGTTCTGCATCAGCATTGCGAAGTCCCCTCGTTCTGCAATGGGGACAATAGAAAGGCGCTCAGTCACACAGCGATGAGCGCAGCGTTTCAAATGGTGAGACTGTGTAACAGTTGGTAACAGCCGATCCGCCGGATCGCCGCTGCCTGGGCTCATTGACGTAGATCAAGGAGCCGCTCACGTCGCCGTGACAGTCCTTCCCTGAAAGTACGAGAGAGTCGGCCCTGATGCGGCCGGCTGCGCACTGGGGACGACATCATGAACTATTCAACCGAGACCGTGCTGGTCGCGGTGGCAGCCTTCCTGGCCTTGCTGGGAGCCGCCTTCGCCCACGACCACCTCTTCGCCGTCCATATGGGCATCCTGTGTCTCTGCCTCTTTGCCGGGACCGTCATCCTGCTGCGGCGCGTCGATTTCTCGCCGGCGGGCCGGGTGCCCAAGGTCGAGCCTTCAGGCTATTTCGACGAGGTCATCCGCTACGGCCTGATCGCCACCGTCTTCTGGGGTGTCGTCGGCTTTCTCGTCGGCGTCATCATCGCCGCGCAGCTCGCCTGTCCCGATCTCAATCTGGCACCCTACCTGAATTTCGGCCGGCTGCGCCCGGTTCACACCTCGGCCGTCGTCTTCGCCTTCGGCGGCAATGCGCTGATCATGACCTCCTTCTATGTCGTGCAGCGCACCTGCCATGCCCGTCTCTTCGGCGGCAGTCTCGCCTGGTTCGTGTTCTGGGGTTACCAGCTCTTCATCGTCATGGCGGCGACAGGCTACGTTCTCGGCATTACCCAGGCGCGCGAATATGCGGAGCCGGAATGGTATGTCGATGTCTGGCTGACGATCGTCTGGGTCGCCTATCTCGCCGTCTTCCTGGGCACGATCCTCAGGCGCAAGGAGCCGCACATCTATGTGGCGAACTGGTTCTATCTCGGCTTCATCGTAACCATCGCCATGCTGCATGTCGTCAACAATCTGGCGATGCCGGTCTCGTTTCTGGGTTCGAAGAGCTATTCGGTCTTCTCGGGCGTTCAGGACGCGCTGACGCAGTGGTGGTACGGGCATAATGCCGTCGGTTTCTTCCTGACGGCCGGCTTCCTGGGCATGATGTATTACTTCGTTCCGAAGCAGGCCAACCGCCCGGTCTATTCCTACCGCCTGTCGATCATTCACTTCTGGGCCCTGATCTTCATGTATATCTGGGCCGGTCCGCATCACCTTCATTATACGGCGCTGCCCGACTGGGCGCAGACGCTCGGCATGGTCTTCTCGATCATGCTCTGGATGCCGTCCTGGGGTGGCATGATCAACGGCCTGATGACGCTTTCGGGCGCCTGGGACAAGATCCGCACTGATCCGATCATCCGCATGATGATCGTCGCCATCGCCTTTTACGGCATGTCGACCTTCGAGGGACCGATGATGTCGGTCAAGACGGTCAATTCGCTCAGCCACTATACGGAATGGACCATCGGCCACGTGCATTCGGGTGCGCTCGGCTGGGTCGGCATGATCACCTTCGGTGCCATCTATTACCTGACGCCGAAGCTCTGGGGCCGCGAACGTCTCTACAGCCTCAGAATGGTCAACTGGCACTTCTGGCTCGCCACGCTCGGCATCGTCGTCTACGCCGCCGTTCTGTGGGTCGCCGGCATCCAGCAGGGTCTGATGTGGCGCGAATACAATTCGCAGGGCTTCCTCGTTTACTCCTTCGCAGAAACCGTCTCGGCGATGTTCCCCTACTACGTGCTGCGCACGCTGGGTGGCGTGCTCTACCTGGCCGGTGGCCTGGTGATGGCCTGGAACGTCTTCATGACCATCCGCGGACGCCTGCGCGACGAAGCCGCAATTCCGACCGCTTACGTGCCCCAGGCACAGCCTGCCGAGTGAGGTGAGACATGGCATCGATACTGGACAAACATAAGATCCTCGAAAAGAACGCGACCCTGCTTCTCGTCGGCTCGCTGCTCGTCGTCTCGATCGGCGGCATCGTGGAGATCGCGCCGCTCTTCTACCTTCAGAACACCATCGAGAAGGTGGAGGGCATGCGCCCCTACACGCCGCTCGAGCTTGCGGGACGCAACATCTATATCCGCGAGGGCTGCTATCTCTGTCACAGCCAGATGATCCGGCCGTTCCGCGACGAGGTGGAGCGCTACGGCCACTACTCGCTGGCGGCGGAATCCATGTACGACCATCCGTTCCAGTGGGGCTCGAAGCGCACCGGGCCGGACCTGGCGCGCGTCGGCGGCCGCTATTCGAACGAGTGGCACGTCCAGCACCTCTCCGATCCGAGAGCCGTGGTGCCGGAATCGATCATGCCGAAATACGCCTTCCTCAAAGAGGAGCCGGTGACGGTCAAGGATATCGGCATGGACCTCAAGGCCAACGAGGATGTCGGCGTTCCCTATAGCGACGACATGATCGCCAATGCCGAAGCCGACATGAAGGCGCAGGCCGATCCGAACGCTGACACCTCGGCGCTGCTGCAGCGCTATCCGAAGGCCAAGGTCGGCGATTTCGACGGCGACCCGCAGAAGCTCTCCGAAATGGACGCTCTCGTCGCCTATCTGCAGATGCTCGGTACGCTGGTCGATTTCTCGACCTACGACGATGCGACCGGCTACCGGTGAGGTGATCCCATGGAAACATACACGGCAATGCGGCACTTCGCCGACAGTTGGGGGCTTCTGGCGATGGCGGCGTTCTTCATTGGCGCCGTCGTCTACACGCTCCGCCCCGGCAGCAAAAAGACGGCCAGGGAGGCCGCTGACATTCCCCTGAAGGATGATTGAGATGTCGGAAAAACATATTGATGAAATCAGCGGCGTCGAAACCACAGGACACGAATGGGACGGCATCCGCGAACTGAACAATCCGATGCCGCGATGGTGGGTCTTGACCTTCTACGTGACGATCCTCTGGGCGATCGGTTACGTCGTCGTCTATCCGGCGATCCCGATGATCACCTCGGCGACGAAGGGTTACTTTGGTTATTCCAGCCGCGCCGAACTGCAGCAGGATCTCGATCAGGCCAAGGCCGGCCAGGCGAAGTTCCACGAGATGATCGCGGCAAAGAGCGTCGAGGAGATCGATGCCGATCCGGCGCTGCGCGAATTCGCGATCGCCGGCGGCGCCTCGGCCTTCAAGGTCAATTGCGCCCCCTGTCACGGATCGGGCGCCAGCGGCGGTCCGGGCTTTCCGAACCTGAACGACGACGACTGGCTCTGGGGCGGTGATCTGCAATCGATCCAGACGACGATCGCCCACGGGATCCGCTTCGAGGAAGATCCCGACACGCATGTTTCGGAAATGCCGGCCTTCGGCGATATCCTCAACAAGGACCAGACGAAGGAGGTTGCGGCCTATGTCTGGGGTCTGACGAATACGCCTTCGGATCCGTCGCTGGCTCAGGCCGGCAAGCAGATCTTCCTCGACAATTGCGCCGCTTGCCATGGCGAAGATGCCAAGGGCAAGGCCGAGATGGGAGCACCCGATCTCGCCGATGCGATCTGGCTGAAGGGCCGCGGCGAGGAGGCGATCATCCGGCAGGTCACCGCACCGAAACACGGCGTCATGCCGGCATGGTCGGCGCGTCTCGGCGATACCACGGTCAAGGAACTGACGGTCTTCGTCCACGCACTCGGCGGCGGTCAGTAGGAGAGCGACATGACGGCGCACGGGCACAATCCGCTTCTCGGGCTTTACGGCATGCCGCGCTCGGTCGTGCATTCCCGTGTTTCCGTGCGCGCCAAATCCCTGCCGCCCGGCTGCAAGGGCGACGAGCCGGAAAAGATCGGCAGCGCGATCGTCAGTTTGACCTCCCTCAAGGATGACGAGCCGTCGAGCCGCTAGAAAAAAGGAGAGGACACCCCAAGCGGCGTTTTCTCCCCCGCAGTTCCTCCGGGCCGCGCCTTCGCCTCGAAGCGCGGCCCGTCCTTTTGCGGCTGCCGACCGCTCGAGCTTGTTGATCTTTATCAAGGACGCTTGGTGGTTCGAGGAGGAGAACAGGCGTATCGAACGCGAAAGACATTACTTATGAACCTTTTCACCGCACCCGATCCCAAGAGCGTGGAGCGGCTCGATGTCGAGCCCGTGAATGCGCGGCGCAACCGTCAGCCGCTCTATGCGGCGCGCAAGAAGATTTTCCCGAAGCGCGCCGAGGGGCTGTTCCGCCGTTTCAAATGGATCGTGATGCTGATCACCCTCGGCATCTATTATCTGGCACCCTGGATCCGCTGGGATCGCGGACCTTATGCCCCCGATCAGGCAATCCTTGTCGATCTCGCTTCGCGCCGCTTCTATTTCTTCTTCATCGAGATCTGGCCGCAGGAATTCTATTACGTCGCCGGCCTTCTCGTCATGGCAGGGTTCGGGCTGTTCCTGGTGACGTCGGCGGTTGGCCGCGCCTGGTGCGGTTATGCCTGTCCGCAGACGGTCTGGGTCGATCTCTTCCTTGTCGTCGAGCGAGCCATCGAAGGCGACCGCAACGCCCGGATCAGGCTCGATGCCGCTCCCTGGAGCCTAGGCAAGCTCCGCAAGCGTGTCTTGAAACACTCGATCTGGCTGGTGATCGGCGTCGCTACCGGCGGCGCCTGGATCTTCTATTTCGCCGATGCGCCGTCTCTTGCTGTCGCGCTGGCAACCGGTGCCGCGCCCGCTGTCGCCTATGCGACAGTCGCCATCCTTGCCTCAACCACCTATGTCTTTGGCGGTCTGCTGCGCGAGCAGGTCTGTACCTACATGTGCCCCTGGCCGCGCATCCAGGGCGCCATGCTGGACGAGAATTCGCTGGTCGTGACCTATAACGACTGGCGCGGCGAGCAGCGCTCGCGCCACAGCAAGAAGGCGCAGGCGGATGGTCTGGCGGTCGGAGATTGCGTCGATTGCAATGCCTGCGTCGCTGTCTGTCCCATGGGCATCGACATCCGCGATGGCCAGCAGATGGAGTGCATCACCTGCGCCCTCTGCATCGACGCCTGCGATGGCGTGATGGACAAGATCGGAAAGCCGCGCGGCCTGATCGCCTATGCGACGCTCAGCGAATATTCCGCCAATATGGCGATCGCCACCGATAGTGGCCGCACCGCGGTGCAGCCGGCCAAGGTGCGCAATGCCGACGGCTCCTTCATCGATGGCATCCGGCATTTCGACTGGCGCATCATCTTCCGCCCCCGCGTCGTCTTCTACGCCGCCGTCTGGGCGGCGATCGGCATCGGCATGCTGGTCCACCTGTCGATGCGCGGGCGTCTGGAGCTCAACGTCGTTCACGACCGCAATCCGCAATTCGTCATGGAAAGCGACGGCTCGATCCGCAACGGCTACACGATCCGCATCCTCAACATGGTGCCGCAGCCGCGGCGGATCGCGCTGACGCTGTCGGGTCTCGACGGCGCCACGATGCGCATCCCCGAAATCAGCAGGGACGACGCCCGCAGCTTCACGCTCGACGCGGCACCGGACGCGGCGACGACGGTCAAGGTCTTCATCACCCGCAGGCCGACGGCGGCTGCCGTCGATGAGTTCCTCTTCACCATCGAGGAGCCCGGCGGCACCGACCGGGCAACCTATCGCGCCGCATTCAACGCCCCTGGAGATCCGCAATGACCACCCGTGTCCAAGGCTTCACCGGCCGCCACATGCTGCTCGTCATCACCTCGTTCTTCGCAGTGGTCATCAGTGTCAATGTCACCATGGCCTGGTTCGCGTCGTCGAGCTGGAGCGGGCTCGTGGTCGAGAACACCTATGTTGCCAGCCAGGAGTTCAATCAGCGCGCCGCAGAGATGAAGGCGATGACCGCCTCGGGCATTGCAGGGCATATCTCGCTCAGGGATGACCGCTTCATCTACCGGATCGCCAATCCGGATGGATCGCCGGCCGCCGTCGATACCGTCACGGCCAATTTCAAGCGGCCGGTCGGCGACCACGAGGACTTTTCAGTTGCGCTGGACAATCGCGGCGAGGGCGCCTTCGAGACCGATCGCCATGTCCCGGCGGGGGATTGGATCGTCGAGTTCATTTCGAAGAAGGGCGGCAGCCTCGTCATGCATGAGGCGATCCGCTTCGACACAGCGGAGTTCGTGCGATGACCTGCTGCGCGATCGATGCCGACGGGGTGATGGCGATGAGCACCACGGCCTTCAGTGCCGAGGAGATCGCGCTCGCCAGCCATCCGCTCGGCGGCGGGCTGCACCAGCTCGATCTCAGCGTGCCCGATGTCCATTGCGGCGCCTGCATTTCGACGATCGAGAAAGCGCTGACGGCGCTGCCCTTCGTCAGCAAGGCGCGCGTCAACCTGACGGCGCGCCGCGTCACCTGCGTCTATGCCGAAAAGGCCGGGGGCAGGGCTGTCGACCCCACGCAGATCATCGCGGCGGTCGCAGGCGCGGGATACCGCGCGCATCTCTACGCGCCGCTTGCGGCCGAGAGTGACAAGACCCGCAACCAGCTGCTGCTTGCCGTCGGCGTCGCGGGCTTTGCGGCAACCAATATCATGCTGCTCTCGGTATCCGTCTGGTCGGGCGCCGACGCGGCAACACGCGACATGTTCCACTGGATTTCGGCGATGATCGCCGCCCCGGCGCTGATCTATTCGGGCCGCTTCTTCTTCCAGTCGGCCTGGAATGCTTTGAAGCATGGCCGCACCAATATGGATGTGCCGATCTCGTTGGCGGTCACGCTCTCCTATTTCGTCTCGCTCTGGGAGACCATGCATCATGGCGAACATGCCTGGTTCGACGCCACGGTTTCGCTGCTGTTCTTCCTGCTGATCGGCCGGACGCTGGATCACGTCATGCGCGAGAAGGCGCGGGCTGCGATCAACGGTCTGGCGCGGATCGCGCCGCGCGGCGCATTGCTGATCCAGCCGGATGGATCGCACCGCTATGTGGCGGTCGAGGAAATTTCTGTTGGTGACGAAATCGCCGTTGCGGCAGGCGACCGTATCCCTGTCGACGGTGTTGTCGTGTCCGGTCAAAGCGATCTCGACCTGTCGATCGTGACGGGCGAGAGCAGCCCGGTCGCGGTTCGGACCGGCCAGCCGGTCAGTTCCGGCTCGATGAACCTCACCGGCTCGCTGGCGGTCCGCGCCACGCGCCTTGCGCGGGATTCACTGCTCGCCGAAATCATCGGCTTGATGGAAGCGGCCGAAGGCGGCCGCGCCCGCTACCGGCGGATCGCCGACCGCGCGGCCGCGCTCTATTCGCCGGTCGTCCACCTCCTGGCGCTCGCGTCCTTCCTTGGTTGGGGCCTCATCGGCGGCGACTGGAAACAGGCGATGCTGGTTGCCGTCGCGGTGCTGATCATCACCTGCCCCTGCGCGCTCGGTCTCGCCGTTCCCGTCGTCCAGGTCGTGGCTGCCGGCGAACTCTTCCGCCGCGGCATCATGGTCAAGGATGGATCGGCGCTTGAGCGTCTGGCCGAGATCGACACCATCGCTTTCGACAAGACGGGTACGCTGACGATCGGCAGGCCGCGGCTCGTTGCCGCCAACGCCGCTGATCCGGCCGATATCGCTAGGGCGGCGGCCTTGGCGAGCCATTCACGCCACCCGCTGTCGCAGGCCCTGGCACGCACCGGCACTTCAGATGCCGCGGCCTTCGAGCAGATCATGGAAATCCCGGGCGGGGGCCTCGAAGCGCGCCAGGCGGGTGTGCTCTACCGGCTTGGCAGCGAGGCCTTCGCCTGCGGCGGCGCCGAGGCATCGCTCTCAAACGAAGGTCCCTATTCCGAGGTGGTCTTCTCCAGGGATGGCCAGGCCATTGCCCGCTTCTTCTTCGACGACACGCTGCGGCCGGGCGCAGCCGAAGCCGTCGCTGAGCTCCGCGAGGCGGGGTTCGCGACGGCAATCCTCTCCGGCGACCGGCAGAGCGTCGTCGACAATACGGCGCGTGCGCTCGGTATCGGACGCGCGCTTGGAGGGCTGACGCCGGGAGAAAAGGTCGGGGAATGCCAGGCGCTGAATGGCAACAGCCACCGCGTCTTCATGGTCGGTGATGGCATCAATGACGCGCCGGCGCTTGCTGCTGCGCATGTCTCGATGGCCCCGGCCACCGCCTCCGATATCGGCCGGCAGGCGGCGGATCTGGTGTTCTTCAACGACCGGCTGGATGCCGTGCCGGTGGCGATCGCCGTCGCCCGCCGGTCGGCGGCGCTGATCCGCCAGAATTTCGCTCTGGCGATCGGCTATAACGTGCTGGCCGTGCCGATCGCGCTTGCGGGTCTGGCGACACCGCTGATCGCCGCGGTGGCGATGTCGACCTCGTCGATCATCGTGGTCTCCAACGCGCTGCGGCTCAACGCTTTCGGAAAGGGCGCTGCCGCAAACGAGCGACCCGCGCCTACCGCTACCCAGGCGGAGGCCCGAGCCGCATGAACATGCTGATCTATCTGATCCCGATCGCGCTCTTCATGGGCGGCATCGGACTTGCCGCTTTTCTCTGGTCGCTGAAAAGCGGCCAGTATGAGGATCTCGAAGGGGCCGCCTGGCGGGCGATTGCCGATGACGATGCCAATCCGCCGGCCTAAGCAACCTTTTCTGTCCATGGTCGCAATCGCTGTCGCGCGCATGGTAGCGCCGCCGCTAAACCTGCGTTATCTCTGATGGAAAGCATGGAAGCGGGACGAACGGGTGACATGGAAGCAGATCGCATTCTGGTAGTCGATGACGACGCCCGGATCAGGCAGATGCTCGTTCGGTATTTCGAGGATAACGGATACAGGGTCAGCGCCGTCGGCAACGGTGCCGCGATGCGCTCCGAGCTTGCCAAGGGCAGCTATGCCGCGATCTTCCTTGATCTCGTCCTGCCCAATGGCGAGAACGGGCTGGAGCTGCTGAAGGAGCTGCGCGCCACATCCGATGTGCCCGTGCTGATGCTGACCGGTCAGGACGACGTCACCGACAAGGTGGTCGGCCTTGAGATCGGTGCCGACGATTATATCGCCAAGCCCTTCCACCTGCGCGAACTGCTGGCGCGGCTGCGCACCGTGCTCCGGCGCCGCGTGCCTGCCGATCAGACCGTTCGGCCGGCGGGTGGCGAAGAGGAAGTGCTGCAGTTCGATGGCTGGCGGCTCGATGTCGCCCGGCGGCGGCTGACCTCTCCCGGTGGGGACGACGTGGCGCTGACGACGGGCGAATTCGACATGCTGCTCGTCTTTGTGCGCAATCGCGGCCGGGTTCTGTCGCGCGAAACGCTGATGGATCAGACCAGAAACCGCAATCTCGAAGCCTTCGACCGGGCAATCGACGCCCAGATCGTCCGGCTGCGCAAGAAGATCGAAACCGACCCCAAGGAACCGGCGCTGATCCAATCGGTGCGCGGCGTCGGCTATGTCTTCACCGGCAGGCCGCAATAGCGCGCGGCCAATGCGCGCATTTGACAGAGATCAAAGCGGTGCCTTCCGACGCCCGCTAACCTCGACGCCATCGATATTCAGGGCGAGTGAGGCACCGGCATGCAGGCGAAGGACATTATGACCACAGACGTGGTGTCGATCAGCCCGGCAGTCGGCATCCGCCATGCCGTGGCCGTCATGATGCAGAAGCGGGTCAGCGGTCTTCCTGTCGTCGATGACGAGGGCCGGGTTTGCGGTATGCTGACCGAGGGCGATCTGCTGCTGCGCCGGGAGATCCGCGTTTCGCCGCGCATGGCGCGGACTGCCGAAGTGATGTCCGAGACCGATCTAGAACGCTATATCGCCAGCCACGGCTGGTCGGTCAGGGATGTGATGTCTGAGGATGTCATCGTTGCCCGTCCCGACAGCGAGGTGGCCGATATCGCCGAAAGCCTGCAGGCGCATCGTATCAAGCGGCTGCCGATCGTCGAAGACGGCAGGTTGGTCGGCATCGTCAGCCGCAGCGATATCCTCGGCATGATCCTCGACGCCTCGACAACGGCGCTGCCGCGCGAGGACGAGGCGATCCGTCTCGCGGTGCGCACGCGGCTGCGTTCCGATCTCGGCCTGACGCCTCAGAAGGTGCAGGTCTCCGTGCGTAACGGCCAGGTGACGCTGGAGGGACAGGTGGAATCCGACCTGAAACGCAAAGCCGTCCGCACCCTCGTCGAAGCCCTCGGGCTTGGCGGCTACCGGGATCAGCTGCGCGTGGAAATGCCGAAGGCGGAAGCCGAGCTTGCGGTCATGTAGGGCGATGAAGCAGGCGATTGCGCCGCTTCATCGTTTCCGCGTTGTGCAGGGAAGGAGAGCGGGGACGCGGAGGCTTGCCCGGCGCCATGCCCCTGGACCGGCCAAGCCTCTGTCAAGTTGCCCTACTTGACGCGGGCGCTCCCGGCCCGCGAGACAAACCTAGCTGCTCAGGCACCGGCTTCCTTGATCGAGATCAAAATCCCGCAATTTCAGCCAGGCGGCAGCCCGAGTTCTATGAGGATGTTGCTGATCTCCTGGCGCTTGTCGAGATAGATCTGGCTGACATTTTCCGCGGGAAGCGAGATGTTGCTGGCGGTTGAGCCCGGGCGGAGCTTGAGAGCCTGGGCAAGCGCATTCTTCGCATCCGCCGTCCGGCCGAGCCTTTGATAGGCGACGGCTAGCAGCATATGCGCCCGCCCGGTGCCCGGGGTAATGGCGATGGCGCGCTGCAGCCAGGTCAGGGCTTCCTCGTCGCGCCCAAGCATCACGTTTGCCCAGCCGGCGCCAAGCAGCCAGGTCCAGCGGGAGACATCGGGCGTATTGAATCGGTCGGCCCGCTGGAATGTCGAGAGCGCATCCTCGAAGCGGCCGAGCTGGATCTGCGTCAGCCCCAGATTGAAGAGCGCTCCGCCGTCCCACGGATTGAGGTCCAGGTCACGCGCGCAAGCGACCAATGCCTCGGAAAACGCGTTCGTCGCCGCGAGAAACCGGCAATAGGTGCCGAGCACATTGGCCGACATCGGGCGGCTCTTCAGCGCGTTCTCGATCAGCGCGCGGGCATCCTCTTTTTTTTGTCTTCTCTGCCTCGCCGTACCATGAGAGCTGGATGCCGCGCAGATGCAGGGCGGCAAGCGCGACCTGCAGATCTACATTGTCGGGCTGCTGGGCGAGATAGGTTTCGAGGATCGATCGCGCAGTCGCGAACCGCTCCTTGGTCGTCTGATTGATCGAGCTGATCGCCTGCTCGATCGCCGCGTTGGCGGCGTCAGGGTTCCTTCTGAAAGGAACTTCCCTCTGCTGATCGAGCCAGGTGGCGATGGCGTAACCGGCGCTCGCCGCAAGCCGGGTCTGGCCGAGTGCCTCATCGGTAACATCAGCGTCAAGCGCAGCTTCGCTGGAGAAGCGAATTTCGCGGGTCGAGGCATCGATGATCCGGGTTCTGAGGGTCCATGCCTGAGCGCTGCGTTCAAGCTCTTGCTGTAGCTGGAAGCCGGGGTGAGGATTGTCACCGCCGGAGGACGCGGGTTCCGGCGGTCTCACCTGCACGCCGCCGGTGCGGGCGAGCCCGTCCAGCAGTTGGTTGGTGATGCCGCGGATCATCGCTCCGCTCTGCGGATCGTCGGTCAGATCGGCGATCGGCAAGATGTCGATCACGGGCGGGGACGACGGCTGCGTCTGGTCGCTTGCGATGAAGCGATAGGTCAGTCCTGCCAGCGCGGCGATGACGATGAAGGCGCCCGATAGAAGCTTTGCCCGCGAGACGAAAGGCCTGGAGGCTGCTCTACGCGGGGAGGGGAGCCGATCCGCATCGCCGCCATCGGGTGCTGCTTCCGGCCCATCGGAGATCGCGGTCGCCGAGAGAATATAGCCGCGGCGCGAGACGACCCTCAGCGTCTGCCGCGCCTCGTCTCCGAGTGCCTTGCGGATTTCCCGGATGCATTGAAACAAGCTGTCTTCGGCGACGTGAATGCCGGGCCAGCCCGCTTCCATCAGGTCATGTTTGCTGAGGATGCGCTTGTTGTTGTCGATGAAAAACTGCAGCAGCGCGCTCGCCTGCGGCCGTAGGCGTATCGTCTGTCCGTCGGGGCGCAGGAGCTCGGCGCGATGCGGATCGAAAGCAAATTCAGTAAAACGAAACACCCGATCCTACCGTGAAGCGGCCGCGACATGAGCCCCTACATAGGAAAGGTGGAGCTCAGCCGTCAACTCGTACCGGCGGCCATCATCGGGAGAGTTCCGCTCCTGCGGTGCATTCAGAAAAATTCAGAAGTTTTTCAGAACACCGCCAGTCCTATTCAGGACGTCCCGCAGCGGCTCGCCTATCAACTGCATCGACCTCGCCGGCAGCGAACGCCTTGAACGGAGCGGCGGGTCGCCGCTCGCGCAAATCGCCTGGCGGTCTCAAACGAAGACGCGAAGGGATGATGGGCCTGCATTACAATTCTTCTGCAGCGCGGGCGCTTGAGCCGGACGTCGTCCGGCATGATCGCCTAGCAATGGCGGCCCTCGATCCCTTCGATCCGGTCTTTTCCGAGGCGCTGCAGCGCCTGGCGCAGGCTTTCGTCGCGACACATCAGGCGGAGCCGCGCATTGCCGCGCTGTTTGCGACCGAACAGCGCTGGCTGCTCTGCCACGCGGCGCTCGGGGCGCATTTCAGGACGGGTGGCATCGGCCGCGGTCTGACGCGGCCCGTTCTGGTGGAGATGTCGGACCGCTACGCGATCGCCAGCCGCAACACCGTGCATGCCTTCATCGATGAGGCGCTGAAATACGATTTCGTCCGGCTGGTGACGCTGCGCCGGCCCGGCGGCCATCACCGGTTCGTACCGTCGCCGAAAGTCATCGGCATGCTCGCCCATTGGTATGGCCTGCATTTCGAAGCGCTCGATGTCATCGACGGGGGCAGTCGCGCCAGCCTGTTCCGCGCCGATGCCGACAATCTGCTCTTGCAGATGCAGCCGGATGTGGCCGACGGCCTGCTGGCGGCTCCCGGGATACGCAACTCGGGCCTGCTCTATGCCACGTTTTCGCGTGTCGATGCCGGTGGCCTGATCATGGACCGGCTCTTCGGCGGCATCGACCTGACGATCCCTGCGACATTCGATCGATACGAGACGGATATCACCTCCATCTCCTCTCTCGCGAGCTTCGCCGGCCTGTCGCGCGCGCATGTCAGCCGCAAGCTTTCGGCGGCCGAGGCTGCGGGCGGCGCCGGCTGGAGCGGTTTGCGCGGGCGCTCGCCGCTCTGGATCTCGCACGATTTCCGCAGGCAGTATGCGCAAGCGCAGGCGACCAAACTATCCATTCTGGACGACGCCTTTTCCAGGGCTTTGGCGGCCCGGACGGAGGCGTCATGAGGCGCCACCGTCCATTTTTGACGCATCCGTTGTCGAAATCGGGCCGTCATGAGATTTCCGATTTCACACAAGGCGTTCACCGGAGCGCCGACTCGATTGGACAGGACTGCGGGCCTTGAATTTCGCTCGCAACAGGGGATTTTGAAAATGAGCAACTCTACTCTGACCGAAGGCGGCCAGGTAATTCGCGGCGGACGAAATCACGCTTTGACGGCGGTCTTCCTCGCAGGCGTTTCGTCGGTCGCGCTTTTCGCGACGATGCCGGTGAATAAAGCGATGGCGGCGGATTGCGTTGTATCCGGCAATGTCATTGCCGACCAGACTGACTGTACCGTCGAGAATTCGGGTACGATCTCTTCGCCTGAGGCTGCGGTCCACGTCGCTCCCTCTTCCGACGGTATCTCGATTAGCAACCTGGCTGGCGGCGAGATCTCCGGTAACTGGTCTGGCGTGATGATCGACCGGTCTAGCAACAACACTATCACCAATGCTGCCGGTGCCACGATTTCCGGCACTGATGGCGTATCCGGCTCGGCAGGCATCTCCGTCACGAGCATTCCGGGCGACGGTTCGGAGCCTGATGGGACGGTGATCAACAATGCCGGTACGATCAGCGGCCATGATTTCGGTGTCGGTTTTGGATATGTCTTCGATTTCTCGATCAGCAATAGCGGCACGATTGCCAGTACGGGGGCTGACAATTTCGCCAGCCATTTCGCCGGCAGCAGCGCAGGTATCTATGCCTATAGCGCCTTCGATATCGCCATCGACAATAGCGGCACGATTTCGAGCGTCGCCGGCACAGGCATCGATCTCTATCGCATCGAAGGCGGGGTCATTTCCAACAGCGGTACGATCTCGGGCGCTTACAACGGCCTGAATATCGACTCGGGCGGATGGGATGATTCAACGATCGCCATCACCAATAGCGGCACGATTTCGGGCGAGACGAATTCCGGAATCAATCTTGCGGACATCAACGGGCAAAGCATTTCCATTCAGAACAGCGGAACGATCTCCGGTGCCCAGGCCGGGATCTATGCCGAAGACGTACAAGCAGAATTTTCGCTCGAGAACAGCGGCAATATCTACGCAGCCGGCGGCATCAGCTATCTTTACGGCGTAAGCCTTCAACGTGTCGACAACGCCACGATCGTCAACAGCGGCAAGATTTCCGGCGACTATTACGGTCTCTTCCTGAATGGCGACGAGTCTGTTGCGAGGGTGACCAATACCGGGACGATTTCCGGCTACAGCTATGGCATCTGGTCCAGCAACACCAGCCTTGATCTCGTAAACTCCGGTGTGATCAATGGTGGTGTTCAGGCTTATGACGGAGAAACTCTAAGGATTGCCAATAGCGGTTCGATTGCCGGCGTGCAGGCCCTGGCTATAGGTTACTCCGATGAAATCAGCGTAAACAATAGCGGTCGGATCGCGGGCGACTTCCAAGGCGTATATGCGGCCTCTACCGGGGAGTTTTCGCTGGTGAACAGCGGCACGATCACTGGACAGACGGGGGTGATCTCAACATCCAATACTTCCGCCTCGATCAGCAACAGCGGCACAATTTCGGCAGACCTGAACGCGATCATTTCCGCTAACGGTGGCGCTATGACCATTGACAATAGCGGCACGATTTCCGGCGGCACGTACGGTATTCTCGCCTCCAGTTCCGCAACCATCACCAATAGCGGCACGATCTCCGGCGGCGTGAACTCCATCCGGTTTCTCTCTGACGGAAACACGCTTAACCTTCTGCCGGGCTCGGTCATCAAGGGCGCGGTGGATTATGACTCCACCGAGAACAACGCTACGAACTTCGGTTCCGGCAGCTATTCTCTCGCCGTTGACAATTACGAGACGGCGCTCAACCAGATCAGCCTGAACAACTCTCGCCAATCGCTGATCGTCTCCGTGGATTCGAATAGCAATAACGGCAGGCTCGAGGTCGTCGATCCCGGCGCTTCATCGATGGATGCGGCAGTTCGCGGCTATACGAATTCCGTCGGCAATGTCATTGGCTCGATCCTCAATATCGATGTCGGTTCTTCTGCAGGCGGGGGTAGCGAATCGTCGGGCACCAGCGCTCTCGGCTATGCCGAGGAAAGGAAGCCGACGGGTTCGGCAGCCGCCGTTCAGAAGCTTGGCGAGGGCACGGCTGTCGACCGCTTCGGCAACCTGTTCTGGATGCGCGCCTTCGGCGGCCAGACCTTCGACAACGATAACGACACGCGCTCCAGCAACTACGGCGTTGCCGCTGGTGTCGACCGCCAGTTCGACGACGGCCGCTTCGGCGTGCTCGCCGGTTACGGCCGCATCATCAACCGCGCCGACGACGGCTCCGGCCAGACGGCCGGCAATACCGGCTTCGGCGGCGTCTACATGCGCAACGATTTCAGCGGCGTGACGCTCGATAGCTCGCTGGTGGCTGGTGGCATCGAGAATGACAGCCGCCGCGAGATCTTCGGTTCCGATCCGGCCCGCGGCTCGTTCGCCGGCTGGTACGTCTCGCCGGAGATCGCCATCTCGCAGAAGCATGAGGTCGCTCCGGGCTGGACCTTCACCCCGGCGGCACGGCTGCGCTACACGGCAGGCTTCTATCAGGGTTATTCCGAAACCGGCTCGACGCAGAACATCTCCTACGACGACCGTACTTCACACACGCTCGAAGGCATTCTGGAAGGCAAGCTGACCAACCAGACGAAGCTGACGAACGGCATGGTGGCGAATGTCTCGCTGAGCGCTGCCCTCGTCGATACGCTGAACCTCGGGGCCTCGGGCCTCAACGCCAGCCTGAGCGGCACGGATTTCACGGTCTCTGCGATCACCGACCGCAATCTTGTCGGCGGCCGCTTCGGGCTGTCGGGCGAATTGCAGGTCAACCCGCAGACGACGCTCTACAGCGGCGTAACGCTCGGGACCTATACCAGCGAGGTCAACTCCTGGTCGGCGAATGCGGGCGTGAAGGTCGAATTCTGAGATCGGCCTGAAGCATCTGCATGTTCTCGAAGAGCCGATCGGCAAGATCCGCTCTTCGGTTTTTCTATGCGCTGCGTGGCCGAGCCATCGCGCGCGGGCGTCTCATTTCCATTCCCAGAGCCGCTTCGAGGCATAGGGCCTGCTGCTGACGACCCCGCGAGGCTCTCCGCTCGCCGCCACATAGCGCCCGGCATCTTCGGCATCGTCGACGCCGACGAGGATCATCCTGGTAGAGCTCTTCGACGGCGCGCCCTTCGCTCGCAGTTCGACATTGATCACCGCATGCGGATAGTCCTCGTGCAGCTTGATCATCGGCTCGCCCGACAGCGCGATATGGTGCTGCATCGCCAGAAACGACAGGACGCGCTCATAGGCGGCCGCGGGAGAAACCGGTCGGTCGCCATCGGCCGTGCGGGCATAGGCCATCGTATCGATCTGCCCCTTCTGCTTGCGCATTTCATAGACGAGCAGATTTGAGCCCATGGCGAGTTCCACATGCAGATCGAAGGTCTGGTAGCGGTCTCCGCGCTCGTGAAGATCGGCCAAACGGGCCTTCATGTCCTCGGCAAAATCGGAATATCGGGATGGTGTCATAGCTCGTCCGCCTCCAAATGCTGCCGCGCAATCGCATGGCGCTCCCCTCGGCGCAAGAGGGGCGATGCCCGGCATCTCCGTCCATAAGCGGACTCTTTTCATTTCTGCTCATAGAGCCACTTTCCCGGTTGACAGGACCACTTCCGCAGATATTCTATTATAAAACCTGATATAACATAATTGCGGAACAACAAACCGGGAGCATGAAATGAAGACTCTTGTCGCTTTCCTTCTTGGCACTGCGCTGGTCGCTCTGCCAACAACGATGATGGCTCAGGAAAAGGGTGGCGTCATCAACGTCGCGACGATCGGCGAGCCGCCGACGCTCGACCCGATGTCCTCGACCGCCGATCTGGTCGGCATCGTCACGCAGCACATTTTCGAAACGCTCTATACGTTCGACAAGAGCTGGAACGTCACGCCGCTGCTGGCCGAGAGCCTGCCGGAAATTAGCGCCGACGGTAAGACCTATACGATCAAGCTGCGCACCGGCATCAAGTTCCACGACAATACGGACATGACCTCCGATGACGTCGTCGCCTCGCTCAATCGCTGGACGAAGATCGCTTCGCGCGGCAAGCAGGTCGCGGGCTTCATCGATTCCATCGCCGCCGTCGATCCGGCGACCGTCAAGATCACGCTGAAGCAGCCCTATGCGCCGCTGACCTCGCTGCTCGCCTTCAACAATTCCGCCGCCATCATCATTCCGTCCGAAAAGCAGGACGAGCCGATGAAGGAATTCATCGGCACCGGCCCCTACATGCTCAAGGAACGCAAGGCGGACCAGTATATCCAGCTGGTGCGCTTCGACGGCTACAAGTCGCGTGATGGCGAGAGCACTGGTTACGGCGGCGCCCGTCACCAGTATCTCGACGAAATCCGCTTCGTGCCGGTTCCGGATGCCAATACCCGCGTCGAGGCGGCGGTCTCCGGCCAGTATGATTATGTCGACTCCATCCCGGTCGAATCCTTCGACAAGCTGAAGGGATCGAGCGCCTCGCAGCCGGTCATCCTGAAGCCCTTCGGCTATCCGGTCTTCGTCTTCAATACCAAGGAAGGCATTGCCAAGAATGTCGAGGTCCGCAAGGCGATCCGCCAGGCGCTCAGCATGGAAGACATGCTGGCAGCGGCCTTCGGCAGCACGGATTTCTACGCGCTCGACGGCGATATCTATCCGAAGCCCTTCGCCTGGAACACCGATGCAGGCATTGAAGGCAATTACAATGTCGCCGATCCGGAAGGCGCTGCCACGGCCGCCAAGGCGGCAGGCTACAACGGCGAGCCGATCCGCATCCTGACGAGCCGCCAGTACGAGTTCCATTACAAGATGGCGCAGGTTGCCGCCGAATACCTGAAGATGGCGGGCTTCACCGTCGACCTGCAGGTCGTCGACTGGGCAACGCTGACACAGCGCCGCACCGATCCGAAGCTCTGGGACATCTACATCACCCACAGCCCGTTCCTGCCCGAGCCGGCGCTGATCGGCTCGCTCTCGCCGAGCTCGCCCGGCTGGTGGGATACGCCGGCACGCAAGGCGACCGTCGATGCCTTCACCTCGGAAGTCGATCCGCAGAAGCGCATCGCGCTCTGGGCCGATGTTCAGAAGGCGATGTATGACGAGCTGCCCTACATGAAGATCGGTGATTTCAACGCTGTTTCGGCGAAGTCGAACAAGCTCGAAGGCGTCGATCCGGCTCCGTGGCCGTACTTCTGGAACGCGTCCATCAAGAAGTAACGACCCATCGCAGGATACCGGTGCGTTCGCGCCGGTATCCTTCTTCCATCGTGCCTGGCGGCACAGAGACGGATCCATGATACGCTACATCCTCCAGCGCCTTGCAGGCATGATCGTCGTGATGTTCCTCGTCGTCACGATCGTCTTCGTCATCGTGCGCGTCACGCCCGGCGATCCGGCTGCCGTCATGCTCGGCCCTGATGCGACGTCGCAGGATATTGCCGATCTGCGCGCCAGCCTCGGCCTCGACCGGTCTCTCGGCGTCCAATACATCTATTATGTCGGTCAGCTCCTGAGGGGCGATCTCGGCCAGTCGATCTTCCTGAACATGCCGGTGACTTCGGCACTTCTCGATCGTGCCGAACCGACCTTCTTCCTGACGATCTTCTCGCTTGCCATTGCCAGTATCATCGCCCTGCCGATCGGCATCTACGCCGCCTACCGGCGCGGCTCCTTCGTCGATCAGGCGGCGACGACGCTTGCGATGTTTGCGGCGAGCATCCCGAGCTTCTGGCTCGGCCTGATCCTGATGCAGATTTTCGCCGTCCGTTTCGGCATGTTTCCGGTCTCGGGCTATGGCGGTCCCGGCTCGACCTTCCTCGACCGGATGTATCACCTGACGCTGCCTGCCTTCGCACTCGGCATCGTTTCCTCGGCGCTGATCCTGCGCTTTACCCGCGCCTCGATGCTCGACGTGCTCGGCGACGATTATATCCGCACGGCCCGTGCCAAGGGCCTGATCGAGCGCAAGGTGATCCTCAAGCACGCGTTGAAGAACGCCCTGATCCCGATCCTGACCGTGCTTGGCCTGACGGCTGCCGTCCTGATCTCCGGCGCAGTGGTGACCGAGACCGTCTTCGGTCTTCCAGGCGTCGGCAATCTCGTCGTCTCGGCCGTTCTTCGCCGCGACTATCCGGTCATCCAGGGCGCGCTGCTGGTCATCGCCGCCCTCTACGTCCTGATCAATTTTGCAATCGACATGCTCTATTTGCTGGTCGATCCGAGGGTGCGCTACTGATGAGCGATATCGCGATCAAGCCGGCCGAAAGCGAAGGCCGCAAGTTCATCCGCCGCTTCCTGAAGCGCAAGACGGTCGCCTTCGGCGTCCTGATCCTCGTCGTCTTCGTGCTGCTGGCGATCTTCGCGCCATGGGTTGCGCCCTATTCGCCGTCGAAGCTCTCGATCGTCAACCGGCTGAAGCCGCCGAGCGGAACCTATTTCTTCGGCACCGACGAGTTCGGTCGTGATGTGCTGTCGCGCACCATCTTTGCCGGACGGTTGTCGCTGCTGGTCGGTGCGGCCGTTGTCGCCCTGTCGGCGGTGATCGGCGTGACGCTCGGTCTGCTCGCCGGCTTTTTCAAGAAGCTCGATACGCCGATCGCCCGCCTGATCGATGCGATGATGGCCTTCCCCGACATTCTGCTCGCGATCGCGCTGGTTGCGGCACTCGGCCCATCGCTGACGACCGTCATCGTCGCGCTGTCGATCGTCTATGCGCCGCGTCTCGCCCGCATCGTCCGCGCCTCGACGCTTGTCATCCGCGAGCTGCCCTATGTCGAGGCGGCCCAGGCGCTGGGCATTTCCACCTTCCACATCATGACGCGCCATGTGCTGAGGAACCTCCTGTCGCCGATCCTGGTGCAGGCGACCTTCCTGTTTGCCAGCGCCATGCTCGCCGAGGCCGGGCTCTCCTTCCTCGGCCTCGGCGTCAGCCCGGAAATCCCGACCTGGGGAACCATGATTGCGGCCGGCCGCCAATATATCGGCCAGGCCGACTGGATGACGCTGTTTCCGGGTGTCGCCATCATTCTCTCCGTGCTCTCGCTCCAGATGGTCGGTGACGGTCTGCGCGACATGCTCGATCCCAAACTTCGAAAGGACTTGTAAATGACCGGTGATAAAGCGGCCAAGCCGCTCCTCCTCACCAATGTGAAGCCGATGGCATTCGGCGCCGATACGCCCGCTGGCGCCGTCGATATCCTTGTCGATGGCGAGGGCAAGATCGCCAAGATCGGCCAGCAGCTCGCCGTTGGCGATGACGTGACGCGCGTCGATGGCAAGGGCGCCTGGATTTCGCCCGGCTGGGTCGATCTGCACGTCCATATCTGGCATGGCGGCACCGATATCTCGATCCGCCCGTCGGAATGCGGCGCCGAGCGCGGCGTCACCACCCTCGTCGATGCGGGATCGGCCGGCGAAGCCAATTTTCACGGCTTCCGCGAATACATCATCGAGCCATCCAGGGAGCGCATCAAGGCATTCCTGAACCTCGGGTCCATCGGCCTCGTCGCCTGCAACCGCGTGACCGAACTGCGTGACATCAAGGATATCGATCTCGATCGCATCCTCGAATGCTATGCCGAAAACAGCGAGCATATCGTCGGCCTGAAGGTGCGCGCCAGCCACGTCATCACCGGCTCCTGGGGCGTCACCCCGGTCAAGCTCGGCAAGAAGATCTCGAAGATCCTGAAGATCCCGATGATGGTGCATGTCGGCGAGCCGCCGGCGCTCTATGACGAGGTCTTGGAAATTCTCGGTCCCGGCGACGTCGTCACCCATTGCTTCAACGGCAAGGCGGGTTCGAGCATCATGGAAGACGAGGATCTCTTCAATCTCGCCGAGCGCTGCGCCGGTGAAGGCATCCGCCTCGATATCGGCCATGGCGGCGCGTCCTTCTCCTTCAAGGTGGCGGAAGCGGCGATCAATCGCGGCCTGTTACCGTTCTCGATCTCGACCGACCTGCACGGCCACTCGATGAACTTCCCTGTCTGGGATCTGGCGACGACGATGTCGAAGCTGCTCTCGGTCGGCATGCCCTTCGACAAGGTCGTCGAAGCCGTCACCCATCACCCGGCATCGGTCATCAAGCTGTCGATGGAAAACCGCCTGGCCGTCGGTCAGCGTGCCGATTTCACCATCTTCGATCTGATCGACTCCGATATCGAGGCGACCGATTCCAACGGTGACGTCTCGGTGCTCAACAAGCTGTTCGAGCCGCGCTACGCCGTCATCGGCAGCGAGGCAATCACCGCCAGCCGTTACATCCCCCGCGCCCGCAGGCTGGTTCGTCACAGCCACGGCTATTCCTACCGCTAAGAGAAGAAAACAGAAATCGCATGACAGGAGCCTACGTGAACACGTCTCCAGCTACCGCCAAGATCTCGGGCACGCCTGCCGAAAGGCTGGCCGCGCTCGGCATCGCCCTGCCGCCGGCGCCGCCGCCGATCGCCAACTTCGTGACGCATGTCATCGAGGGCAATATTCTCTATCTCTCCGGCCAGGGGCCGCGGGAAGCCGATGGCTTTCTGCACACCGGCAAGGTCGGCGGCACTGTCGGCGTCGAGGACGCCTACAAGCATGCGCGGCTGACGGGCATCAACCTGCTCGCCGTCATGCAGGATGCGCTGGGCGATCTCTCGCGCGTCAAGCGCGTCGTCAAGCTGCTCGGCATGGTCAATGCCGTGCCTGACTTCCTCGATCATCCGAGCGTCATCAACGGCTGCTCCGACCTCTTCAACGACGTTTTCGGCGAGGAAGCCGGCCAGCATGCCCGTTCGGCTGTCGGCTTCGGCTCGCTTCCCGGCAATATCACCGTCGAGATCGAAGCGATCGTCGCGCTCAGGGACTGAAGGGAGACGTCAGTGGTTGCGCCAGCCCATGATCTTTTCGATGCGTTCCGCCGACGCGCGCACATGCGCCGTGTAGCGGTTCTCGTCCGAAAAGGCCTTCTGTTCCGGAAGGACGATGGAGATGGTGGCAACGCATTCGCCGTCACGGTCGCAGATCGGCGAGGCGATGCAGGCAACCGCATAGTCCGATTCACCGGCCTGGATCGACAGGCGCGCGTCGAAAGCGGCGCCCGCCGAGCTCGACAGCACTTCGGCATCCATCTCGGCGCGTCCCGTCGGCGAGGTCTTGGCGCAGCGCTTGAAGAGCTCGACACGCTCGGCCTCCGGCAGATGGCCGGCAAGCAGGCGGCCGGACGCCGTCCAGTTCAGCGGCACGCGCGTTCCGACGCGCGATGCCACCTGGAAATGGCTCGGGCCGTCGGCCATGGCGAGCACCAGCATGTAATCGCCGTCGCGGCCGCAGACCTGCACGGTCTCGCCGGCTTCGCGGCAGAGATCGTGCATTTCATGGGTGGCAACGCTCATGAAATCCAGCGAGCGGGCATAGGCCAGGCCGTAGTGGTAGAGCCGCGGTCCAAGCCATACGGAGCCATCCGTATTGCGCGTCAGCATGTTCTTCTCGACCAGGTCGTCGACGATCACATAGACCGTCGAAAGCGGCGCCTTGACCGCCTTGGCGATCGCGTAGACACCCGCGGGCGATCCGGTTTCGTAAAGGTAATCAATCACCTGCAGAGCACGGTCGATGCCGCTCACGCGCGAGCGGCGTGCGGTCTTTTCGCTGCCGGTCTCTTCGGCGGAGGTGTTGTCTTCGGAGTAAACCGGAGATGATGTCTTGCCGTCCAATTCCACGTCCCTCGTATGCAGATGCGAGTTTATTACATTACTATGGCATAGCTGTCACTGAGGCAAATCGCAACACCCCATGTGACCAAGCACTCGAAATTGGAGACAACAATGTCTGATGACATCCGCCCGTCGATCGGCCTTCGCCCGGTCATCAACGTTTCCGGCACCATGACCAGCCTCGGCGCATCGATCGTCGTTCCCGAGGCGATCGCCGCCATGTCGTCGATCCTGCCGCAATTCGTCGAGGTCAACGATCTGCAGCGCAAGGCGAGCGCCGTCATTGCCCGGCTGACGGGCGGCGAGGCCGGTTTCGTCACCGCGTCCTGCTCGGCTGGCATTTCGCTGGCGGTCGCCGGCACCATCACCGGCAACAATCTGCTGGCGATCGAAAAGCTGCCTGAAGTCATCACCGACAAGAACGAAGTTCTCGTGCAGATGGGTCATGTCGTCAGCTACGGCGCGCCTGTCGATCAGGCGATCCGTCTGGCCGGTGGCAAGGTCGTGCTCGTCGGGCAGGCAACTTCGACGCATCGCTTCCACATGGAAAATGCGATCACCGAAAAGACCGCCGCAGCCGTCTATGTCGTCTCGCATCACGTCGTCGATTACGGCCTGCTGAACCTCAAGGAATTCGTCGAGATCGCCCATGCCAAGGGCGTGCCCGTCATCGTCGATGCGGCTTCGGAATATGATCTGAAGATCTTCCTGGAGCAGGGGGCCGATATCGCGCTCTATTCCGGCCACAAGTTCCTGGGCGGCCCGACCTCGGGCATCGTCGCCGGCAAGAAGGAACTGGTGCGCAACGCCTTCCTGCAGAACATGGGCATCGGCCGCGGCATGAAGGTCGGCAAGGAAAGCATCTTCGGCGTCATGGCGGCGCTCGAAGCCTGGGAGAAGCGCGATCACGCCGGTATTCGCGAGCGGGAAACGGGCTATCTCAATCTCTGGAAGCAGACGCTCGACGGCCGCCCCGGCGTCACCGCCCTGATCGAGCCTGACCCGACCAACAACCCGCTCGACCGCATGCGTGTCATCGTCAAGGCCGATGAGGCCCACATCACCGCCTGGGATCTCGCCGATGCGCTGGCGCGCGGCACGCCGCCGATCATCGTGCGCGATCACGAAGTCGAGCATCACTATTTCTACCTCGACCCCTGCAACCTGCATCCGGGCCAGGAAAAGATCGTCGCCAGCCGTATTGGCGAGGAACTCGACAAGGCGCGCGCCTCCAACGAGATCATCGCGACACCGATCGAAAACCGCAGCAAGCACCGCTTCGACGGCGCCCTGCGCTGGCCGGATTGATCCGAGAGCTGCAATTCTGAAGGAGGCGATCATGGCAGGCATTCAGGCACAAACCACCGCGGCGGCAGAACCGGTTCTCTCCGTCCGGAATCTGACGACATCGTTTCTCGTCGATGGCACCTGGAAGCCTGTCGTGCGCGATGTCTCCTTCGATGTCGCTCCGGGCGAGACGGTGGCGATCGTCGGCGAGAGTGGCTCGGGCAAGAGCGTCACCTCGCTGTCGATCATGCGCCTGCTGCAGGCCGATTCCAGCCACATCGAGGGCAAGATCATGCTCGGCGGCCGCGATCTGCTTGCTCTTCCCGAAGAGCAGATGCGCAAGGTCCGCGGCAATGATGTCGCGATGATCTTCCAGGAGCCGATGACCTCGCTCAATCCGCTGTTCACGATCGGCGACCAGATCTCCGAGGCGCTGCTCTGCCATAGGCCGATGTCGAAAGCCGAGGCACGCGCCGAGACCATCCGCCTGCTGGAGAAGGTCCGCATTCCCTCGGCCGCTTCGCGTTTCGATGAATACCCGCATCGCTTTTCCGGCGGCATGCGCCAGCGTGTGATGATCGCCATGGCGCTGGCCTCGCGCCCGAAGCTGCTGATCGCCGACGAGCCGACGACGGCGCTCGACGTGACCATCCAGGGGCAGATCCTCGACCTCATCAAGATGCTGCAGGAAGAGGAGGGCACCTCGGTTCTCTTCATCACCCACGACATGGGCGTGGTCGCCGAAATCGCCGACCGCACTGTCGTCATGTATCGCGGCGAGCAGGTGGAGACCGGCGAGACCGCCGATATCTTCCATCGCGGCAAACACCCTTATACGCGTGCACTGCTTTCGGCCGTCCCGGTTCTGGGATCGATGACCGGCTACGAGCGGCCGCTGCGCTTTCCCGTCGTCAACACCGCGACCGGCGAATCCGACAAGCCGGTCGAAACGGCCGATACCGTTGCTTCGACCGCCCGTCCGGTTCTGGAGGTCAGGAACCTCACCAAGCGCTTCGACATCCATTCCGGCCTGTTCGGCAAGCTGACCGGCCGCGTCCATGCCGTCGAGAATGTCTCCTTCGATCTCCACGCCGGCGAGACGCTGTCGCTGGTCGGCGAATCCGGCTGCGGCAAGTCGACGACCGGCCGCGCCATCATGCGGCTGATCGAGGCGCAGAGCGGTTCTGTTATCGCCGACGGCAAGGATGTGCTGGCGCTCGACAAGGCGGGCATGCGCGAGATGCGCAAGACGGTGCAGATGATCTTCCAGGATCCCTTTGCGAGCCTCAACCCGCGCATCCGCGTCGGTGACGCCATTGCCGAGCCCTATCTCGAACACCGGATGGGAACGGCGAAGCAGGCGAAGGAACGCGTCGCCGATCTTCTGACCAAGGTCGGCCTGACGCCGGACATGGCCTCCCGCTTCCCGCACGAGTTCTCCGGCGGCCAGCGGCAGCGTATCTGCATCGCCCGCGCGCTTGCCCTGGAGCCGAAAGTCATCGTTGCCGATGAGAGCGTTTCTGCGCTCGACGTCTCGATCAAGGCGCAGGTGATCAACCTGATGCTCGACCTGCAGCAGAGCCTGAACCTCGCCTTCCTGTTCATCTCCCACGACATGGCCGTCGTCGAGCGCGTCAGCCACCGCGTCGCCGTCATGTATCTCGGCGAGATCGTCGAGATCGGCCCCCGCGCCGCCGTCTTCGGCAATCCGCAGCACGACTATACGAAGAAGTTGATGTCGGCAGTTCCGGTTCCCGACCCGGATCGCAGGCGCGAGAAGCGGGCGGCGGCTAACGACGAACTCAAGAGCCCGATCCGGCCGGTCGATTATGCGATCAAGCCGCTTGAATACAGGGAGGTGTCACCGGGGCATCTGGTGGCGGTCTAGATCAGACGCGCGGCGATCTCCAGCGCGGCGCCTGCTTCTGCCATGCGGCGGTCAAGCGTTACAAGTTCCGTGCGCGTCTCTTCGGAAATCGCCAGATGAAGGGCATCGCTGGCTCTGAGATTGACGTTTCGCTGAGCGGCAAGCTTCGCGGCGAGCAGAAAATGGCGCCGCTCGACCGGGATGAGCTCGAACGTTTCCGTGACCAAACCGTCGAAGACGTTTTGAATCTCGGCTTGATAGTCGCTGTTCAGCTGTCCCGTGCGAATTTTCAGCGCTATGGCCGACGAAAATTCAGTCAGTGTCCAATCGCTGACGACCACGCGGGTCGTATTGACCGCCTCCCATAGAAAGGCGCTGGCCCGTTCGCTTGCCTCTTCATTGACCAGTGCGGCAACGATGACTGACGTATCGAGATAAAACATTCAGTATCGTTCGCTATCGCGCATGTCGCGGACGAACGTACCGGAGTCCACGGGTTGTTTCGGCTGCGAGTGACGCAACGCGCGAAGAGCCTGCAGATCGATTGGCTTGCGCGGCTTCTTGATAGGGACGATCTCGGCGACCGGCTTTCCGCGCTTCAAGATCTGCACCGTCTCGCCCGCCTCGACGCGCTCGACGAGTTCGCTGAGATGCGTCTTCACGTCTGCCAAATTGACTTGAGCCATCGCTGCACCCTCATGACCATCTAGTTGGTCATATTATATCAGTCGCATCGGAGCAGCAAGCAACCGCCAAAAACAGCAAAAGCCGCCGCATGGGGGATTGCGGCGGCTTTCGCACGGGGCAGGGAACATCCCCGGAGGTCAACCGAAGCAGCAAGCGGAGGGCGGGTTGCTTTTTGCCCGGTTGGCGATGGCGTTGATGAAATTGCCTACCTTCGAGGTGCTGGCCTCGCGTTTGCGGGCTGCCGTCTCCAGGAGTTGCTTGAAGTCTTCAAGCTTGACGCCATCGGCGCGCATCACCATGGCGATCATCGGGTCGCGAAGAGCTTCGGAAATGGTCAGGTCTCTGTTCTGTGTCATGGTAAGTCCTCCTTTCGTGGGCAGCTGCCCGTGTTCCGCTGTCGCAGCCTGCCCTCTCGGCATTGACTTTGGCGATCAGCGGTGTTACCGGTAAGTAACAATGCATTTGTTACCGATCGGTCACATCGATGTCAAGGACTTCGTCCTCAAAAAAATCAGAAACTTCGAATGAAATCTCCCTGGGCATGACAGACGAAAAGATCCCCCCGCGGGAGCGTATCGTTTCGACCGCTTCGGAGCTTTTCCGCGAGCACGGTATCCGTGGCATCGGTGTCGATGCCATTGCCGATGCGGCGCTTACCAACAAGATGACCCTCTACAGGCACTTCGGCTCCAAGGACGAGCTGATCTGTGAAACCCTGCGGCGGGCATCGGAAAAGGCCGAGCAGATCTGGCGTGATCTGGAGACCGCTCATCCCGGCAATCCGCGCGCTCAGCTTGATGCCTGGGTCGAAGGCCGCGCGCACTGTCTGAACGGCGAGCCGGCCGGCTGCGATCTTGCCAATGCGGCGATCGAGCTCAAGGGCGAGGGCCATCCGGCCTATGGCGTCATAGAACGCCACAAGGCCGATCAGCGTCAGCGCCTCGTGGCACTCTGTGCTGCAGCCGGCGCCAGCGAGCCGCAGCTCCTGGCCGATACGCTCACGCTTCTTCTCGAAGGTGCGCGCGTGACGCGCCAGGCAATGGGCAGCGGCGGTTGCTGCAGCCATTTTGCCAAGGCGGCCGGTGCCGCAATCGCGTCCTACTGCTAAAGCGCAGCGCCGCCGTGGAACCTCCGCGGCGGCGACGCGTTACCTTCCTGGTCAGGAAGAACCCGTGGCAGTGAGATGAACTACACTTACCTCCATCGCCTGTATGCCAAGCGCGCCGAGCTGGAAGCCAAGCTCGAGCTTCATGAAGCGCGCGACTGTTTCGGCGACGAAGAGGTCGAAGACGGAACCGAAGCGGATCTGCGGCAGCGCCTCAGCGAAGTCACCCAGGAAATCGACAATCTGGAACATTCCCCTGGCCGCTAGTTGGCGGCGTCCAGAAGCTCGACGGTGCGTTTGTCGAATTCCCCCGCATAATATTTGTCGATCGCCCTGTGAAAGGGAGACCCGTGGTCGCTGATTGCGGCAAAGAGCGTGATCGACGACCGGAACTTCAGGTCGTCGGGCGAGCCCAGGATATCGTGCGCGCTGCGATCATTGACCGAGAGCATCGCATCGACACAGCGAAGCAGCCGCGTTCCGAGAATCGGATCGGCGAGATATGCGGCGGCTTCCTCGGCGGAACGGATGGCGTATCTCTCCGCCATCGACGATGTTCCGAGGCCCGCGATTTGCGGGAAGATGAACCACATCCAGTGCGATCGCTTGCGGCCGGCCTTCAGCTCCGACAGCGCCTGGCCGTAGATGCCGTTCTGCGCGTCGATGAAGCGGTCGAGATCGAAATTGAGATCACTGGACATGGGGCGCCTCCCTTATGCGGGGAAGATATGGGAGGCCGCGTGGATTTCCATGTCGCTGCCGTCAGCAGCCTTTTTCCGCGTAGGGGCTGTATTCGCGGCAGGAATCGAGATGGTGATGAGGATGTGGAACGGAAGTGACGGGTGCGGCGATTGCCGAGGTCGTCACCGGATCGGTTGCGGCCGGTGTGGTGAAGTGGCCGGTTAGGCCGACGATCGCAAGGAGCGCGATCGCTGCGACGACAACGAGCCGTTCTATGCCGGAAAGCCGCTGGGCCTTCACATGTTCGGCATAATCCTGCTCGCCGTCGCCGGCGCTAAAACTGTCAAAATTGGTCATGGCATGAACTCCGAATATTGCCGCGAGACCTGATATGAGCCACCGCTCACAGCAGGTGGGAGCCCGCGTGCGCCACACATTTATGTAGCCGCCTCATCAAATTTAAGCCGTCGCTTGGCAAACGCAGTGTTCAGAAAATGACATCAATAGACGTTATTGCCCGATCCGGTACTGGCGATGACGGGCGATCCGCGGTAGGTCTTTGAGCCAGCAGAGATTGCGGATTTTCTCCATGACCAAATCATATGGCGCAATGTCCATTGCGCAGCTTTCTATCCTTATTCAAAGCGGTGAAGCGGATCCCGTCGAAGTGACGGAATCGATCCTTTCAGGCATCAAATCCTATCCGGATCAGGCGATCTTCATCTCGCTGACCGAGGATCGGGCGCTTGCCGAAGCCAAGGCGTCGGCCGCGAGGCTTAAGCAGGGCCGTTCGCTCGGCGTGCTCGATGGCATTCCGATCGCCTGGAAGGATCTGTTCGACATCGAGGGCATGGCGACGACGGCAGGCTCGACGGTTCTCGCCTATGCGCCGCCGGCAAAGAACGACGCGGCAATCGTCACTGCGCTGAAGCAGGCCGGGATGATTGCACTCGGCCGCACGAACATGAGCGAGTTCGCCTTCTCCGGCCTCGGCATCAATCCGCATTACGGCACGCCGCACAATCCCCACGGCAAGGACCAGCCGCGCATACCGGGCGGTTCGTCGTCCGGCGCAGGCGCGGCCGTTGCCGCCGGTCTGGTGCCGGTGGCGATGGGTACGGATACCGGCGGCTCCGTCCGCATCCCCGCCGCGCTGAACGGCATTACCGGCTACAAGGCGACGCGCGGACGCTACGATATGGATGGCGTGTTTCCGCTGGCCAAGAGCCTGGATTCGCTGGGGCCTCTCTGCCGCACCGTTCAGGATGCCGTCTGGATCGACGCGGCAATGCGCGGGCGAACGGCCTCCGAAGTCCGCCGCCGTGGCATTGACAGCCTGGAGATCGTCATTCCCGAAAACATCGTCTTCGACGGTGCTGAACAGGGCGTGGTTGCGGCCTTCGAGGCGAGCGTCGAACGGCTTTCGCGCGCCGGCGTGAAATTCGCCAGGATCGCAATGCCGGTCTTCGACGAGATCATCGCGCTGATGGCGAAACATGGTCCGCTGGCTTCGGCGGAAGCCTTTGCGCTTCATCGCGAGCGCCTTTCCGGCCCCGAGGCCGATGGCATGGACCATCGCGTCGTGTTGCGCACCCGGCTTGGCGAGCGCACCAGCATGGCCGACTACGTGGCGATCCTGGAAGCGCGAGCCAAGATGATCGCAGCCTCGGAATCCCTGATCGGCAATCGTCTTCTGGCCTTTCCCGCCGTCGCCCACGTTGCCCCGCCGATCGCGCCGCTGGAACAGGACGACGATCTGTTCATCGCGACCAACGGCAAGACGCTTCGCAACACGTTACTCGGCAATTTCCTGGACTGGTGCGGCGTCTCTATGCCCTGTGGCCGCGGCGATGCCGATATGCCCGTCGGCTTCCTGCTCTCGGCGCCTGCAAACCGCGACGAAGCGCTGCTTTCGGCGGCGCTGGCGATCGAGCCGGTGGTGCAGGAGGGGTTCTGAGACGGCCCGAAAGTTATCTGAAATCGGAGGAGTAAGATAATGACGTCATTGCCGAACGGCCGCTTCGCGGTCTCCACCTGGTCGCTACACCGCCTGCTCGGGCCGACCTATCCCTACAGTCCGGATCCGGCAAAGAGTGCCTTCCGCCAAGAACAATACGGCGCTGGCGGCGCCTCGCTGATCGAGCTGCCGAAGCAGCTTGCCGAGCGCGGTATCTACCGTCTGGAGCTCTGCTCCTTCCACCTGCCGAGCCTCGATCCGACCTATCTCGCCGAGTTCCGCGCCGCGATGAAGGCATCGGGCGTCTTGTTCCAGACGCTGCTCGTCGAAGACGGCGACCCGAGCCATCCCGAAACCGGCGAGCGCGATATCCGCTGGATCGCCGGCTGGATCGAGATCGCCAAGGCGCTCGGAGCGGAGAACATGCGCGTCATCGCCGGCAAGCAGAAGCCGTCGCAAGAGAGCCTGCAGCGCGCGCTGACGAACCTGACATGGCTGGCCACGCAGGCCGAAGGCAGCGGTATCCGCGTCGTCGTCGAGAACTGGTTCGACCTGCTGCCGGCACCCGAGCAGATGAACTGGCTGCTCGATGGCCTCGAAGGCAAGATCGGCCTCAACGGCGATCTCGGCAACTGGTCGGCGCCTGCGAAATATGCCGGTCTCGCCGATATCATGGGCCGCGCCGAGCTTTGCCACGCCAAGGCCGATTACAGCGCATCGGGCCTCGATGCCGATGACTACGGCAAGTGCCTGGAAGCCTGCCGTGCCGCCGGTTATGCCGGCCCCTTCACGCTGATCTACGACTCGCCCTTCTTCGCCGACGAGTGGGACGGCATCCTTTTGCAGAAGGCCTTTATCGAGGACTTCTTGGAAACGCGCCAACGCGCAATCGCTTGAAATGCAAGGAGACATGACATGAGCGCCCCATCGCCAATCGACGGCTTCGCAGCAAAGATCAGGAAGGGCGGCCATGGCGGCCTGGTCTCGGCCTGGATCGGCATTCCCTCGCCGCTGATGGTCAATCATCTGGCGCAGGAGGACTTCGACTCCCTCGTCCTCGACATGCAGCACGGCATGTGGGACCTCGGCACTGCTGCGGCCACCGTCGCCCAGGTGCGGGTTGCCGGAAAACCGGCGCTGGCGCGCATTCCGGTCGGCGACTTCTCGGCCGCCTCGCGGCTTCTCGATGCCGGTTTCTCAGGCATCATCGCGCCGATGGTCAATTCCAAGGCGGATGCCGAAGCACTCGTCAGCTTCACCAAATATCCGCCGCTCGGCGAGCGCAGCTGGGGCCCGAGCCTGGCGCTCAACCATGTTGGCATTCCGGCTTCCGAATACCTGAAGACGGCCAACGACCTGACGGTGACGATCGCCATGGTCGAGACCCGCGCGGCGCTCGAGGCTGTCGACGACATTCTCGGCGTTGAGGGCATCGACGGCATTTTCGTCGGTCCTTCGGACCTGTCGATCGCGCTCTCGAATGGAGCCAAGGTGGCGCCGGATACGCCTGAGGTCGACAAGGAGCTGTCGCATGTGATCGCCCGCTGCCGGGCGCACAAGAAGTTCGTCTGCGCTTTCGGCAGCGACGGCGCTCGCGCCGGCGAAATGTTGACGCTCGGCTGCGATCTGGTGATTGCGGCAGGCGATTCCACGCAGATCCGAAACGGAGCCGCCCGCGAGATCGCGGCAGCCCGCAACGGCTTCAAGCGCTAACGGCCGGGCTTCACCGCCAGCCAGATGACATGGCGCGCGCCGCGTCCCTTTCCGGCGCGCGTGCTGACCGCTTCGGTGGCAAAGCCGCCATCTTTAAGGCGTCTGGTAAAGCTCGTATCCGGTCCTGACGACCAGACGGCGAGCACGCCGCCGCCGCGCAGCGCGGCCTTGGCGGCGTTGATGCCGCCGTAATCGTAGAGCCGGTCGTTGGATTTGCGCGTCAGGCCATCCGGGCCGTTATCCACATCGAGCAGGATCGCATCGAAACCGGCTTTCGCGGCGCGGATTACTTCGCCGACATCCCCTTCGAAGATCGTCACGCGCGGATCGTCGAGGCATCCCTTGAAGACTTCGGCCATTGGGCCGCGCGCCCAGGCGACAACCGCCGGGACAAGCTCGGCCACCACCACTTCGGCATCATCGGGAAGGACGGCGAGCGCTGCCCTGAGCGTAAAGCCCATGCCGAGACCGCCGATCAGCACTTTCGGCCGCTTGCGGCTCTTGATGCGCTCGTAGGAGAGGGTGGCAAGTGCTTCTTCTGAACCGCTGAGACGGCTGTTCATCAGCTCGTTGGCACCGAGCATGATGGAGAATTCCGAGCCGCGCTGCTTCAGCCGCAGTTCGCCGCCGTCGCCGGGAATGGTTGCCTTGTCGAGTTCGATCCAGGGGAGCATGCCGTTTGCCTTCTATTCGGCCGCTCCCCTAGCACAGGCCAGCGCGCAAGTCACAGGCTGCGGGCAAAATGTCCGGGCGATGCCTCGACGATGGTGTCCTGCGTCGCGGCGGCAGCTTTGCGGATGCCGTCCACCTCTTCGGGTTTCAGCCGCGTCTTCGGATCGTCGAAACGGACATCCGGATCCGGCACGGCCGAGAGCAGCAGCCGCGTATAGGGATGGATCGGATTGTCGATGACATCAGCCGTCGGCCCCCATTCGACGATCTGGCCGGAATACATCACGGCGATATCCTCGGCGACATAGCGTGCCGTGGCGATATCGTGGGTGATGTAGAGAAGGCCGAGATTCATCTGCTGCTTCATCTCGTTCAGCAGGTTGAGAACGCCGAGACGCACGGAAACGTCGAGCATCGAGGTCGGCTCGTCGGCGACGATGATCTCCGGCTTAGCGGCAAGCGCACGGGCGATGTTGACGCGCTGGCGCTGGCCGCCAGAAAGCTCGTGCGGATATTTGGCGGCGACGAGATCGGGGTCGAGGCGCACGCGCTGGAGAAGCTCGCGCACGGTCGCATCGATCGCCGATGCCTTGATGTCGGGACGATGCAGCTTCAGCGGCCGTGTCAGATGGTAGGCGATCGTGTGCGCAGGGTTCAGCGAGGCGAACGGATCCTGGAAGATCATCTGCACCGACCGCCGGTAGTCGGCGAGTTCGGCGCGGCCGGCGGCTTCCACCGGCTTTCCCTTGTAGAGGATCTGGCCTGTCGTCGGCGCATATTCGCGCATCGCCATGCGGGCGCAGGTGGTCTTGCCGCTGCCGGATTCGCCGACAAGCGCCAGTGCGCGGCCGGGATGCAGCGAGAAGGAAATCGAGCGGGCGGCATGCACCGTCGAGCTGCCATGGCCGAAGGTCTTGTTGACCTTGTCGAGAGAGAGGATCGCTTCGCTCATGCGAGCACGCCTCCATGCAATGAGGGGAAAGAGGCCCAGAGCTTCTTGGTATAGTCGTGCTGCGGCGTCTTGTAGATCGCCTCGGCCGTGTTCTGCTCCACCAGCTTGCCGGCGAGCATGATGCCGATGCGGTCGCAGAACTGCACCATCAGCCCGAGATCATGGGTGATGAACAGCACCGAGAAACCGAACTGGCGGCGAAGCTCGTTGATGCGCTGCAGGATTTCGCGCTGAACGACGACGTCGAGTGCCGTTGTCGGCTCGTCCATGACAACAAGCTTGGGGTCGAGCGCCATGCAGATGGCGATGACGATACGCTGGCGCATGCCGCCGGAAAACTGATGCGGATAGTTGCGCATCCGGTCCGGGGCGATATCGACGAGCTTGAGCATCTCGGCCGCACGCTCGCGCGCCTGCGCCTTGGTCATGCCCTTGTGGGTTTTCAGCACGTCGTAGAACTGATCCTCGATGCGCAGCACCGGGTTCAGCGAGTTCATGGCGCTCTGGAATACCATGGCGACTTCGCGCCAGCGGAAATCGGCCAGCGCCTGTTTGTCGAGATCGAGCACATCGCGGCCGGCGAGAAGGATTTCGCTGCCCTTGCGGATCAGCGCCGGCGGCTTGTGCAGGCGGCTGATGGCGAAGGCGATGGTGCTCTTGCCGCAGCCGGATTCGCCGGCGAGCCCAAAGACCTCGCCGGGGGCGACG
This sequence comes from Rhizobium sp. BG4, assembly GCF_016864575.1. Classification (NCBI taxonomy): domain Bacteria; kingdom Pseudomonadati; phylum Pseudomonadota; class Alphaproteobacteria; order Hyphomicrobiales; family Rhizobiaceae; genus Rhizobium; species Rhizobium sp. BG4. Next base: position 575,773 of record NZ_CP044126.1, on the reverse strand, counting down.
TCGAAGCTCACATTGTCGACGGCGCGAAAATCCTTTTCCTCGCCGATATAGTCGATGGTCAGGTTCTTGACCGAGAGAAGCGGCTGGCTCACAGGCGGCCCTCCCCAGCACGGATCAGCGATTTCCAGCGGCCAAGCTGGCCACCGGTGCGAAGCCGCGGATTGGCGACTTCGTCGACCGCGAAATTCAGGAGCGACATACCGATGCCGAGCAGTGCCAGGGCAAAGCAGGGCGTCAGGATATCCCACCAGGCGCCGACCGATAGGGCGGATGCCTTCTGTGCGTTGTAGAGCATGGTTCCCCAGGAAACGACCTTGGGATCACCGAGGCCGAGGAATTCCAGCGTCGCTTCGGTGATGATCGCGAAGATGACGCTGCCGATGAAATTGATGCCGACGATCGAGATGACGTTCGGGAAGATTTCGAACAGCATGATGCGCCATTGCGGCTCACCCATCGTTTCGGCCGATTTGACGTAATCCTTCTGCTTCACCGAGAGCGTCTCGGCGCGGGTGACGCGCGCCCCCCAGGCCCAGGAGGTTCCGCCGAGGATCAGCGCGATGACGAGCGGGCTGGCCTGGCCGATGAAGGCGGCGAGCACGAGGAGCAGCGGCAGGTTCGGAACGACGAGCACCATGTTGGTGAAGAAGCTGATGACTTCGTCGGTCTTGCCGCCGCGATAGCCGGCGATGATGCCGAGCGCGGTGCCGACGATGGTGATCAGCAGGCCGGCGCCGAAGCCGACGGCAAGCGAGGTGCGCGCGCCGTAGATCAGCCGCGAGAACACGTCCTGACCGATGCGCGTCGTTCCCAGCAGATGATCGAGCGACGGCGCCTGGTGCGGCCGGCCGGTGCGGGCGGTCGGGTCATATTGCGTGATCAGCGGCGCGGCGATGGCGACGATGATGATGAACAGGATGATGGCGACGCCGACGAGCGCCTTGCGATTGCGCAGGAGCCCGGAAATGAGGGTCTTCATGTCACGCTCCCTTCAGCCGCGGATCGAGCAGCACATAGCTGACATCGACGATGAAATTGGCAACCAGCATGGTCGTGGTCATGATCAGCAGCTGTCCCTGGATGACGGGATAATCGCGCGCCAGGATCGCCTGATAGAGGATGTTGCCCATGCCCGGGTAGTTGTAGACCACCTCGGTGACCAGCGAGCCACCAAGGATGGTGCCGATGGCGATCGCCAGCGACGAGACGGTCGGCAGCAGTGCGTTGCGGGCCGCATACCAGATCATCACATGCCGGTCGGAGAGGCCCTTGGCGCGGGCCATCACGATATAATCTTCGCCGAGCAGGTTGATCATGTTGTTGCGCATGGTCACGGCAAAGCCGCCGGTCATGACGGCGCAGAGCGTCATCATCGGCAGGAAGGCGTGATAGAGGACGCTGCCGATATATTGCAGCGTGAAGGCCGGATCGAGCGACGGATCAGCGGCATAGCCATTCGGGAACCAGCCGAGCGTGAAGCCGAAGATGAAGACGACGATCAGCGAGGTGACGACGGCTGGAACCGAAGTGGCGAAGATCGCCACGACCGAGACGATGACGTCGAACGCGCTGCCACGGCGCCATGCGGCGAGAATGCCGAGGAAGCTGCCGATGGTGAAGCTGATGATCGTGGCGCTGCCCATCAGGCCGACGGTCCAGACGAGGGCGTGACCAAGTACCGAGGTGACCGGCAGCGGGAAATACTTGATCGACCGGCCGAGATCGCCGGTGAAGATGCTGCCGAGATAGGTCAGGTATTGCTGCCAGAGCGGGCCATCGACGAAGCCGAAGGTGAGCTTCAGCGCGTTCAGGCTCTCGGGCGGCAATTCGGCGCCGGCGCTGGAGAACATGATCTGCACCGGATCACCCGGCATCAGGCGCGGCAGGAAGAAATTGATCGTCGCCGCCGCGATGAAGGCTGCCAGATAGAAGGCCAGGCGGCGTAACAGGAAAGCCATGGAAACTCCGTGAAATCGGGAGCGGCAGAGGGGGCCGCTCCCGAAGCTCCGTTGCTTACTTGACCGGCTCGAGGGCGAGCAGGTTCAGAAGGCGAGCGGGGTTGGTGCGCGAGATGGACGGATTGACGAAGGGGTTCTCCTTGGTCGACCAGCCGGTGAAGCGCTTGGTGTTGTACTGGTACCAGTTCGGATTGTTGAAGACCGGGATCATCGGCAGGTTTTCGGCGACGATGCGCTGCGCCTTGTTCATCGCTTCCTTCTGCTTGTCGAGATCGGCGGTGTGCGTGAACTGGGTGACGAGGTCTTCGACTTCAGGGCTGAACCAGCGCTGCGCCGTGAAGCGCGTCTTGCCCTTGTCCGAAGCGCTGAAGGCGCGCTTGTAGGGATAGTAAGGCGAAGAGGACGCCGGCAGGCTGTTGATTGCCGCGTCGAACTTGCCTTCGATCAAGTCGGAGGTCCAGACGGCTTCTTCCGGGGTCTCGATCTTGGCGTCGATGCCGACGGCCTGCATGCCTTCGATGGCGATGTTGACGGTGTCGATCCAGTCGGTCCAGGAGTTCGGAACGATGATCGTGAACGAGATCTTCGAACCATCCGGGTTGTCGCGGAAGCCGTCGCCGTCCTTGTCCTTGTAGCCGGCCTCGTCGAGCAGCGCCTTTGCGGCGTCGGCGTCATAGGCGGCGAACTTGCCGAAGTCGGCCTTCACGGACGGATCAGCCCAGCTCTTATAGAGCTCGCCCATCAGGCCCGGATCTTCGTTCAGCGTCGGGTAGCCATAGCCGGCAACGTCGATCATCGTCTTGCGGTCGAGCGCCATGGAGACCGCTCGGCGGAACTTCACGTCGTTGAAGGCCTTCTTGTTGGCTTCGTTCGCCGTTTCCTGGTTGAACAGGAAGGCAACCATGCTGCTCGGCGAATACCAGTAGTGATAGTGATCAGGGTCCTTCGAGACATAGACGTTGTCGATGTCAGGGATGAAGGAGACGCCCCAGTCCAGCGTGCCGTCGGCGGTCGCCGTCAGGATCTGGTTGTTGTCGGCGAGCTGCGGGAAGCGCATGCAGTCGACCTTCAGGTGCTCGGCATCCCAGTAGTTGGGGTTGCGGCACTGGTCGTAGGTCTGGCCGGTAAAGCGCGGAACTTCGGTGAGCGGGCCACTGCCGACGGGGTTTTCGTTGGCGAAGGTGACCGGATCGGCAACGTCCTTCCAGACATGCTCGGGAACGATCGGCAGCTGCGACAGCTGCTCGGCAGCGAGCGAGCTCGGGTCCTTCAGCGTGAAGCGGACGGTCTGGCCGTCGACGGCCTCGACGCCGGTGATGAAGCTCCAGATGCTGACGAAATCGAGCGCCGGGAACTTCTTCAGGTATTCGTAGGTGAACTTGACGTCTGCGGAGGTCAGCGGCTTGCCGTCCGACCACTTGAGGCCGTCGCGCAGCTTGAATTCGATCGTCTTCAGGTCATCCGACTGCTTGAAGCTTTCGGCGAGGCGGTAGACCGGCTTGTTGCTGTCGAAGCGGTTGAAGATGACCAGCGGCTCGTAGATGAAGTCGAGCGTCGACTGGCGCGAGGACGTCTGGTTGAACGGGTTGAAGTTGCGCACCCAGGTCGTTGCCGGTTCGATGTTCGCGGTCAAAACGGTTTGCGCCATGGCGGTGCCGGACAGCAGTGACAGAGCTGTCGCGGCGGCGAATATGTATTTTTTCACTTTATTCCCCTTGCTTGGTTACTTCGCGATACGTGCTGGTCAGGCGGCCAGCACGGTCTTGAACATGTCCTCGACTTCCGCATGCGCGGCGCGGACGTCGATCTTGAGATTGCCGAGACGGGCCTTGCCGGCCTCGATGCGGGCGATCGCCGCTGTGGTCAGCGGGCGGGCAGCCTTGGCGGCCGCTTCGCTTTCCGGGATGTCGCCGTGGCTATGGAGCGCGATGTCGAAACCGGCGTCCAGAACCTGAGCGACGCGCTCCGGCATGGTGCCCTGCAGCGATTCCATGAAGATGCAATCGGAGATCAGCACGCCCTCATAGCCCATGTCCTTGCGGATCACGTCATGCATGACAGGCGAAATGGAAGCGGGCAGCTCCTTGTCATAGGCCGAATAGACGACATGGGCGACCATGGCCCAGGGCGTATCCTTCAGCGCCACGAAGGGCTTGAAATCGGTCGCTTCGAGCGTTTCGCGGGAAGCGTCGACAACGGGGCGTTCCTTGTGGGAATCGAGCGTCGCGCGGCCGTGGCCAGGGATATGCTTCATGACGGGCATGTTGCCGGTTTCGAGCAGGCCATCGACGACCTCGCGGCCGAGGGCGGCGATGAAATCTGGATCCGGGCCGAAGGAGCGGGCGCCGATGACGGCGCTCGTCGTCGAAAAGACGAGATCGAGCACCGGCGAGCAGCCGCTTGAAAGGCCAAGTTCCGTCATCATCGCCCCCATGGCCTGGGAGGAAAGACGAAGGGCACGCTTGCCGAGTTCGAAATCACGTCCGGCGAGCTCGGCAAAGGCGCCGAAGCTGCGGAACAGCGGCCAGGGGCCGGCGTCGAGATGCTGAACGCGGCCGCCTTCCTGGTCGGTGAAAACAGGGGCGTCATCGCGGCCGACGGCCTCGCGGAAGCGCTCGATCAGGATACGGACCTGTTCCGGGTTCTTCTGGTTGCGGCGGCCGACGAAGAGGCCGAGCGGATTGGTTTCGCGAAACATCGCAAATTCGTCGTCCGACAGGGTGGGGTTCGGCATGCCGACGAAAAGGGCGAGGGGGGTCTTGGACACTCTTTATGCTCCGGTCTTGAAATGTCAGGTCTTCGGCGCGCTTCTGAGCATGCCTTCGTAAACGCCCTTGTCGGGCGCGGGGATCGGCACGGCGCCGGCGGTCTTGGCGTAGAAATCGACGGGACCCGCATCGCCGATGAAGGCGTAGGCGTGACCGAGGGTCTTCATGGTCTGCAGGGAGGCGGAAAACAGCGCCAGGCCGATGCCCTTGCCGCGGGCTTCCCTGGCAACGCCCGTCGGGCCGAAGAAGCCGCGGGCAGTCGTGTCGTAGCACGCGAAGCCGAGCAGCTTTCCGTCCTCGAAGGCAATCAGGCAGGCATTCGGCTGGCGGGAGAAGGCGACGGTAACTTCGCTTGCCCAGTTCTCGCTGAAATGTTCGCGGACCCAGGAGGTGACGACATGCATTTCCGGCGGCAAGGCAGGCCGGATTTTGACACCGGTTTCAACCGCCTTTGATTTGAGTTCGTCGAGCTTTTTGGAATATAAGCTCACCAGCAGGTCGGGCACCTGTGATCCTCCACATATTCCGTTATTACGGAATGTATCCCCTTTTAATGACATAGACTTCGCGATTTCGATCAGTCTTGTCAACAGGGAATCTGGCGGATGACAGAAGGCCGCGCCGTGCCGCGCCCAATGAAAATGGCCCGGCGCAGGGCCGGGCCATCAAAGAAACGCGAAAGATCAGATATTTACCTGGCTGCCCAGTTGGCACCGCGGCGGAAGATCGTCTTCATCTGCGGCACGCTGAATTCCTTGGCCTGGTGGCCGAGCGAGGAATAGAAGACCCGGCCCTTGCCATATTTGCGCTTCCAGACGACGGGCATGACGACTCCATCGATCCAGTAGGCGTGGTCGCCGGTAAAAGTCGTCGTCGCCAGCACCTCGTTCGAGGGGTCGACATGCATGTAATATTGCTCCGACGTGTAGGGGAAATCATTGATCCCCTCCATGACCGGATCATCCGGGCGGGTGATATTGACCTTGTAGTCGATGATATTGCCGGGGTGCGCGACCCACTGACCGCCGATCATGAACTGGTACTCGACGCATTCGCGAAAGCTGTCGCCGGCGCCGCCATGATAGCCGGCGATGCCGACGCCGTTCTCGACGGCGGCCGCGAGGTTCTTGATCTCTTCCTTCTCGATCTTCGACATCGTCACGATCGGCACGACGAGGCTGAGGTCATGCACGGACGGGTCGGCGAAGGCCTCGGTGCTGTGCTCGACATAGACCTTGAAGCCGTCCTCCTCCAGCATGTCCTTGATGATAGCGGCGCATTCCTGCGGCTCGTGGCCGCTCCATCCGCCCCAGACGATCAGTGCTTCACGCATTTCCATTCCTCCTGAAATTACTTGGCGAGCCGCCCGTCGACGAGCGATTCCGAGAGCGGCGCCGGCCGCTCGGTTGCCGTGGTGATGGTGACCGTGCGGCCACTTTCGGATGCCGTATGGAAGGCTTCCATGACCTCGAGCACATGCAGCGCCAGGCTGCCATTGGCGCGGTGCGGCCGGTTCGAGCGGATGGCATGGGCAAGATCGGCGACGCCGATCGAGCGGTAATTGCCGTCGGCGTAAGGCGAGGTCAGTTCCTGCGGCTCGAAGCTGCCGCCCTTCTTGAGGAACTGCACTTCGCCGCCGAAATGGTTGGGATCCGGGACGATCAGCGTCCCCTCGGTGCCGTAGACTTCCAGCGGCACATGCTTGTGCCCGGCGACATCGAAGCTCATGCCGATCTGGACCACCGCGCCGTTCGCAAACGCCATGACGCCTGCGACATGGGTCGGCACATGAACCGGGATTTTCTCGCCGTTGTGCGGCTCGCTGGTGATGACGCGCTCCTTGCGCGGCGAGACGGCAAAGCCCGCGACCTGCGCCACCGGGCCGAAGAGATTGACGAGGTCGGTGATGTAATAGGGGCCCATATCGAGCATCGGACCGCCGCCGACCTCATAGTAGAAGGCCGGGTTTGGATGCCAGCGCTCGTGGCCGGGGCACATGAAGGTGGCGGTGCCGCCGACCGGCTGGCCAATCACGCCCTTGTCGATCAGCGCACGCGCCGTCTGGTGACCGCCGCCGAGGAAGGTATCGGGTGCGGCGCCGATGCGAAGCCCCTTGGCCTTGGCGGCCTCTGCCAATTTTTTCCCTTCCGCGAAATTAATGCCGAGCGGCTTTTCGGAATAGGTATGCTTGCCTGCCCCAAGCGCCTGCAGGGCAACGGCGACATGGGCCTTCGGCACCGTCAGATTGACGATGATCTCGATCTTGGGATCGGCAAAGAGCTCATCGATATTCCTGGCGGGAACATTGAAATCGGCGGCCTTGGCGTCGGCGAGTTCGCGGTTGAGGTCGGCCACGCCCCTGATCTCAAGGATCGGGAAGGACGCCATCGCCTTCAGATAGGCGCCCGAAATATTGCCGCATCCGATGATGCCGATACCGACCGTGTCCATGCTTTCCTCCCGATGGATATTCTGTCGTCAGCGCCCTAGAGCGCCGGCCCCGTGGTGCTCCAGGGCGATTCATAGAGTTCGTAGAGCGCGACGGCGGCAGCACCCTGCGCCCAGAAGTCGTCGCTGGAATCGTCGAAGACGAGCTCGGTGACACCCTTCAGCGACGGCGGGATCGCCACTGCATAGGCATCGCGCAGGCTGTTCAGGAACGGCTCGCCGAGCGCCAGACTGGAGCCGACGAGAATGACGCGCGGTGGGGCGAACAGGGTGACGATATTGGCGATCGTCAGACCCACGGCCTCACCGGCACGGATCGCCGAGGCGATCAGCGCATTGTCCTCGGCCTTGATCAGCGCCTGGGCATGCGTCATGCCACGGCCGAGACGGATCGCTTCGGCAAACCGGCCGTCCGCCTGCTGGTCGCCGAGGATGGCGCTCTCGCCCGCCTGCGTCGAAAGCCGGACCGTTCCTTGCGGTCCCATGCCGAGCACGAGGTCGCCGAGATTGTGGCTGAGGCCGCCGGCGCCACGGAACAGCTGGTTGCCGTGCAACACCCCGAGCCCGAGCGTTTGTTCGAGCGAAATCAACACCATGTCTTCGAGATCGCGGGCCTTGCCGAACCAGTGATGGGCAAGCGTGATCGCATGGGCGTCGCTCTCGACGATCGTCGACGTGCCAAGCCGCGCCGTCATCTCGGCTGCGAAATCCACGTTCACATCGCGGAAGATCGGACTGCTGCGCACGTGGCCGGTGCGATGCTCGATGACACCGGGCAGGCCGAGGCAGACGGTATCGACATCCTCAAGGGAGAGCCCGGCATCGACGACGCAGCGGCGCACGCCATCCTCGACCAGATCGGCGATCACGGCGATCGGCTGGCGGTCGATGCGGATTGGCAGCGTCAGCTTCGAGAGCACGTCGCCGCGAAAATCGGTGACGACGAAGATCATCCGGTTGGCGGCGATCTTGGCACCGACGACGCGGGCGGCGTCCGGGTTCAGTTCCAGCATCACGCGCGGTCTGCCTCGCGCCGCCTCGTTGCGGATATCGCCTTCGTGGCGCGGCAGGATCAGGCCGTCGTCGAGCAGCGACGCGGTGATCGCCGAGACGGTTGTCGTCGACAGTTCCGTGCGCTCGCTGATCTCCACGCGCGAAATCGGCCCGTGGCGCCGGATCGTGTCCAGCACGTTCAAGCGATTGATTGCACGCATCAATTCGGGATCTGCGGTCTTCATGAAAAACTAGCCGGGCAATCGCATCTCTGGCCGAAACAGCCACATAATTTCGTCGGGGTACGAATTAAATAACAGGCACATCCCGCCCACTGTCAAGCGCGATCGGCAAAAAATCAGGCGGTCGGGTTGACAATCGGGCCAAGCTCCATTGAATTATTCCGCATTGGGGAAAAATTGGTGAGGACAGTTCCCCTGGGAGGAAAATCATGACGTATATGCACAAGGGCCTGGCCCTTCGCGGCAAGCGCATTGCATTTCTGGCCGCCGCCGCAGGGGTCTCGCTGATGCTCGGCGCCGGTGCCGCCTCGGCCAAAACGGTCGTCAAGTGGCTGCATCTGGAGCTCGATCCGAAATTCGTGGCGAAGTGGGAAGAGATCGTCAAGAAATACGAAGAACTGCATCCCGATGTCGATATCCAGATGCAGTTCCTGGAAAACGAGGCCTTCAAGGCCAAGCTGCCGACGCTTCTGCAGTCGGACGACGTGCCCGATTTCTTCTACACCTGGGGCGGCGGCGTCCTGAAGCAGCAGTCGGAGACCGGCGCGCTGCAGGAGGTTACCCCAGCGCTTGACGCTGACGGTGGCAAGCTGCGCAACCAGTTCACCCCGGCCTCCGTCAACGGCATGACCTTTGACGGCAAGGTCTGGGCGGTTCCCTACAAGGTCGGTCTGGTCAGCTTCTTCTATAACAAGGAGCTTTTCGCCAAGGCAGGCGTGAAGGCCGAGGATATCAAGAGCTGGGCGAACTTCCTCGATGCCGTGAAGAAGCTGAAGGATGCCGGCGTCGTGCCGATCGCCGGTGGCGGCGGTGAGAAATGGCCGATTCACTTCTACTGGAGCTACCTCGTCATGCGCGAAGGCGGCCAGAAGGTCTTCGATGCCGCAAAGAAAGGCGAGGGCGAAGGCTTCCTCGATCCCGCTATCATCAAGGCCGGCGACGATCTGGCCGAGCTTGGCAAGCTGGAGCCTTTCCAGCCCGGCTATCTCGGCGTGACCTGGCCGCAGGCGCTCGGCGTCTTCGGCGACGGCAAGGCGGCGATGATCCTTGGCTTTGAAAACACCGAAGCCAACCAGCGCAAGAATGCCGGTGACGGCAAGGGTCTGGCCCCCGACAATATCGGCCGCTTCGCATTCCCGACCGTCGAAGGCGGTGCCGGCAAGGCAACCGATACGCTCGGCGGCCTGAACGGCTGGGCGGTCACCAAGAAGGCATCCAAGGAAGCGCTCGATTTCCTCGCTTACCTGACCAACGCCGACAACGAACGCGAGATGGCAAAGAACGCCATGTTGCTGCCGGTCGCCGTCGGCGCCGATGACGGGGTCGTCAACCCGCTACTCGCTGAATCCGCCAAGCAGCTGGCCGGCTCCACCTGGCACCAGAACTTCTTCGACCAGGATCTTGGCGCTGCCGTCGGCCGCGTCGTCAATGATGTCTCGGTCGAAATCGTCTCGGGCCAGATGAGCTCCAAGGATGGTGCCCAGCAGATTCAGGACGCGTTCGAACTCGAGCAATAAGCCTCCCAGCAAGCACTCCCGGCGCCGCGTGGCGCCGGGATATGACACGCGCATGCGAAGGCAGGACATATGGCTGAGATTTCCGTTTCATCAGGCGTTCGGACCGCGCCGCCTAGCAAGGCCGCCCGAAAGAACCGCAGTTCGATCGCCCACGACCGCTGGGCCGTGCTCCTGCTTTTCCTGCCGCCGGCGCTGATCCTCTTCACGCTCTTCGTCATCATGCCGATGGGCGAGGCCGCCTGGTACAGCCTCTACAAGTGGAACGGCTACGGCACGCCGACCGAATATATCGCGCTCAAGAATTTCCAGGTCCTGTTCCGCAATGCCGCCTTCAGCCAGGCGCTGATCAACAACGGCCTGATCATCGTCGTTTCCATCGCCATTCAGGTGCCGCTGGCGATCTGGCTGTCGACGATGCTGGCGCATCGCATTCCCGGCGTCGTCACCTACCGTCTGATCTTCTTCCTGCCCTATGTTCTCGCCGATGTCGCCGCCGGCCTGATCTGGCGCTTCGTCTATGACGGCGACTACGGGCTGTTTGCCGCGATCGCTGGCTTTTTCGGCATGGCCAATCCCTATGTGCTCGCCGACAAGGACGTGGCGATCTATGCGGTGCTCGGCGTCGTCGTCTGGAAATATTTCGGCTTCCACATGATGCTGTTCATCGCCGGGCTCCAGTCGGTGGACAAGAACGTCCTTGAGGCTGCCGATATCGACGGCGCCTCCGGCTGGCAGAAGTTCCGCTATATCACCCTGCCGCTGCTCGGCTCGACGCTCAGGCTTTCGATCTTCTTTGCCGTCATCGGCTCCCTGCAGCTCTTCGACATGATCATGCCGCTCACCGGCGGCGGTCCGTCGAACTCGACGCAGACGATGGTGACCTTCCTCTACACCTACGGCGTCATGCGCATGCAGGTCGGCCTCGGCAGCGCCGTCGGCGTCGTGCTGTTCATCATCTGCGTCACGCTCGCCTTCGGCTACAAAAGGATATTCATGCGCAATGACTGATACGACCGACACCATTCGCATGCCCGCGACGACGAAGGTCTATCTCTACGTCTCGCTGACCCTCATCGCCGCCCTCGTGCTGATCCCGCTGCTGACGACGGCGCTCGGCGGCTTCAAGACGCTCGGCGACCTGCGCGTCAATCCCTTCGGACTGCCCGCCACGTGGCAATGGTCGAACTATACCGATATCCTGTTCGGCGAGCGCTACTGGCTGCAGATCTTCAATTCGCTGGTCATCGCCGTGCTCACGGTGTCGCTGACGCTGATCGTCTCGTCGATGGCGGCCTTCACCTTTGCGCATGTGCGCTTCTTCGGCTCGTCCTTCCTGTTGAACTATTTTCTGCTCGGGCTGATGTTTCCCGCGGCGACCGCCATCCTGCCGCTCTTCATCCGCATCCGCGATCTAGGACTGCTGGATACCTATTGGGGCGTGGTGCTGCCGCAGGTGGCCTTCGGCCTCGGCATGAGCATCCTGCTTTTTAGAAACTATTTTCGCAACCTTCCGGAAGAATTGTTCCAGGCGGCTTTCGTCGATGGCTGCGGCTACATGCGCTTCTTCTGGTACATCTCGCTGCCGTTGTCGCGGCCGATCATCGCCACCGTCAGCATCATCTCCTTCGTCGGTAGCTGGAACAGCTATATCCTGCCGCTGATCATGCTGAATTCGGAATCGAAATATCCCTGGCCGCTCGGCATCATGGTCTATCGCGGCGAATTCGGCACCGAATGGCAACTGGTGCTCGCCTTCATCACCCTGACGATCATGCCGACCGTCATCGTCTTTTTCCTGGCCCAGAGACACATTATCGCCGGGCTGACGGCGGGTGCGGTCAAATCCTGATGTTGCCGTTTGTGCCGCGGCCGTTACCATGGCCGCTGCAGGGCATCATGGGAGAGCAGACGGTTGGCACCGATAAAGGTCGATCCGCAGAAGGTTCGCGAATTCAAGACGAAGCAGGATTTCTGCGACTGGCTGGCCGCGCATCACGACCGTGAAGGCGAGGTCTGGATACGCATCTTCAAGGTCGCATCCGGCTTGCCGTCGATCACGCCGGTCGAGGCGATCGACGCTGTGCTCTGCTGGGGCTGGATCGATGCGGTGAAGAAAAGCCTGGACGAAAAGAGCTACCTCCAGCGCTATACGCCGCGCGGCAGGAAGAGCATCTGGAGCCAGATCAACGTCAACAATGTCGCCCGCCTCGTCGACGAGGGCAGGATGACCGAGCACGGCCTTCGCGAGGTCGATGCCGCGAAAGCGGATGGCCGGTGGGACCGGGCCTATGGCAGCGGCAAGGACCTGAAAATCCCCGACGATCTGCAGACGGCGATCGACGCCGATCCCAAGGCCAAGGCGATGCTTGCGGCGCTCAGCGCGCAAAACCGCTTCGCGCTCGCCTTCCGCGTGCACAATATGAAGACGCCCGCGGGCCGCGAGCGGAAGATCGCGGCCTTCGTCGAGATGCTGGCGAAGGGCGAGACGATCTATCCGCAGAACAAGAAGCCGAAGGTCTGAACCTCAGAGATCGGCCTTGTCCCAGAGCGCGTGGAAATGCTGGACCGGGCCATGGCCGGAACCGACGGTGAGCGTTTCTGCAGCCGCAACGGCATCGGCGAGATAGCGCTTGGCGATCGCGACCGCTGCCTCCGGCGTCTTGCCCTTTGCAAGCTCGGCCGCCAAGGCGCTCGACAGCGTACAGCCGGTGCCGTGTGTGTTCTTCGTCGGAACCCTTGGAGCCTCGAACCAGGTAATATGGCCGGCGCTTGCCAGCACATCGGGGCTGTCAGTGCCGCCGAGATGGCCGCCTTTCAACAGTACCATGCGCGGTCCGCGATCCAGCAGTTTGCGCGCCTGCTGCTGCATGGCATCGCGGTCTTGGGCATGATCCTCGCCGAGCAGCGCCGCCGCTTCGGGCAGGTTCGGCGTCAGCATCGTTGCCAGCGGCAGAAGGCGGTCGGTGAGCGCGCCGATCGCGGCGATATCGAGGAGGGCGGCGCCGCCCTTGGCGATCATCACCGGGTCGAGCACCAGCGGGATGCCGCGATGCGGATGCAGCGCATCGGCAATCGCCTCGGCAATCCCGGCATTGGCGATCATACCGATCTTGACGGCATCGACACGCACGTCGGCGAAGACCATGCGGATCTGCTCGGCGACGAAATCCGGAGAGACGGTCTGCACTGCGGAAACGCCGGTGGTGTTCTGCGCAGTCAGGGCCGTCAGCACGGCCATGCCGTATGTGCCGCGGGCCGAGAATGCCTTGAGGTCGGCCTGGATGCCGGCGCCGCCCGATGGGTCGGAGCCGGCGATCGAGAGAACGTTGCGGATCATTGTCCTGCCTTTCTGATGCGTTCGGCGATTGCAGCCGTCGCCGCTTGCGGATCCGGCTGGCCACAGATCGCCGAGACGACCGCAAGCCCTTCCGTGCCCGTTGCGAGCACTGGCTCCACATGTTCCGCCTTCAGGCCGCCGATTGCCACCGAGCGAACCGGGCAGACACGAACCAGCTCCGCCAGACCTGCGATGCCGATCGGTTGCTTGTGATCCGGCTTGGTCGCCGTCGCGAAAACGGGGCCGATCCCCGCATAGTCGACGATGGCGGGATCGACGGCTGCGGCAAGCGCATGCGTCTCGACCGAGAGGCCGAGGATCATATCAGGGCCGATGCGGCGGCGCGCCTCGGCGGCGCCGAGGTCCTCCTGGCCGATATGCAGCCCATCGGCGTTGAGCGCGATTGCCGCTTCCACATCGTCGTTGACGACAAGCAGTGCTCCGCTTCCTGACAGGACCCGCTGCAGTGCCCGGCCCGTCTCGATCATCTGCCGGGTAGTCGCCGTCTTGTCGCGCAGCTGCACGATGGTCGCTCCACCTGCAACGGCTGCGCGGGTTGTTTCGGCAAGCCCGTACCCGGAGCAGAGCTCCGGGTCGAGGACGAGATAAAGGGAGAGGTCGAAGCTCTTCACGCCTGGCTGATCCTTGCTGCGGCGTCGAGTGCCGGACCATCGAGCGCGGCAAGCGCATCGAGGAAACGCCAGGAGAAGGATCCGGGCCCCTTGGCTTCCTGTGCCGCCTGTTCGCCGGCGACGGCAAACATTGCGAGAGCGGCAACCGTCGCATCGAAGGTCTCGTCAGAGGCGACCGCGGCAAACGCGCCGGTCAGGCAGGTCAGCGAGCAGCCGAGCGCGGTGATCTGCGGCATCAGCGGCGAACCGCCGGAAATGCGAACGGCGCGGGTGCCGTCGGTGACGAAGTCGACCGGGCCGGTGACCGCGACAACGGCGCCATATTGCGCCGCGATGCTGCGGGCAGCACCTTCCGCCTGCTCGACGGGATCGCGGCTGTCGACGCCCTGGCCACGGCTTTCGCTGCCGGCCAGCGCGATGATTTCGGATGCATTGCCGCGGATGATCGCCGGTTGAGGTGGAGAAGTGCCGCGACGCTTTCGCGGCGGAAGCCGGTGGCGTAATGCGCCACGGGGTCGAGAACCCATGGCTTGCCGTTGCGCGCGGCAGCCTTCGCCGCCTGTTTCATGCCGCTGACCCAGGCGGGCGAGAGCGTGCCGATATTGATGGTCAGTGCACCGGAGAATGCGGCGAATTCACCGGCTTCCTCTTCGGCATGGACCATGGCGGGCGAGGCGCCCGCGGCCAGCACGACATTGGCGGCGATATTCATCGCGACATAGTTGGTAATGCATTGAACGAGTGGCGGCGCGGCGCGCAGCGCGGTCAGCAATTGCCCGGGTGATCTCGAAGTCGTCATCTTGCGTCCCTTTTGGGGCGGGGCAAGACGCGGGAGGCCAGGCACATGGAAGCGAAGGGCCTCGAGCGACTCCCTCCGCCAGCATTATCTGGTTCAGGTTCGAAGGGTACTTCTCAGCCCGCCTTTCGGCGAACGCCCCTGTCTCTCAACACCACGGTCATCGCAAATTATCGGCGGCTTGTCACGCCCTATCAGTTAAGCCGGGCTTCCCCACTGGCGATGCGCTGCTCATCGGCGCCGAAGAGATGTACGGCATCGTGAATGGGCGCCACCTTCAGGACATCGCCGGGTGCAGCCCTGATCCGCTCGCGGAAGACGCAGCTGATCGTCTGCGCGCCGAGCCGCGCAATCACCAGTGTTTCCGATCCGGTGGGCTCGACGACGACGGTGGTGATCTCGATGCCATTGGGTCGAGTTGCAAATGCTCCGGGCGGATCCCGTAGGTCACCGCGTCAGCAGGCCGACGGTCGCTCGGCAGGGTAATGCCATCCTCGGTGCGGAAGCCCGTATCCGTCATGCTGCCCTTGATGAAGTTCATCGCGGGCGAGCCGATGAAGCCGGCGACGAAGAGATTGTTCGGCCGGTCATAGAGGTCGAGCGGCGAGCCTGACTGCTCGATGCGGCCATCCCTCATGACGACGATCTTGTCGGCCATGGTCATCGCTTCGATCTGGTCGTGGGTGACGTAGATCGTTGTCGTCTGCAGCCGCTGGTGCAGTTCCTTGATCTCGGAGCGCATCTGCACGCGAAGCTTGGCGTCGAGATTTGAGAGCGGCTCGTCGAACAGGAAGACGGCGGGATCGCGCACGATCGCCCGGCCCATGGCAACGCGCTGGCGCTGGCCGCCGGAGAGCTGCTTCGGATAGCGTTCGAGCAGGCTTTCGAGGCCGAGGATCTTTGCGGCATTGCCGACCCGCTTGTCGATCTCCGCCCGCGGCATACGCTTCAGCCGCAGCGAAAATCCCATGTTCTTGGCGACCGTCATATGCGGATAGAGCGCGTAGTTCTGGAACACCATGGCGATGTCCCGGTCCTTCGGCGCTAGCTCGTTGACGACATGCTTGCCGATCTGGATCTCGCCCGACGTGATGCCTTCAAGCCCGGCGATCATTCTGAGCAGCGTCGACTTTCCGCAGCCGGACGGTCCGACGAGGACGACGAATTCGCCGTCGCGGATATCGACCGAGACACCCTTGATGGCCTTGAACGCGCCGTAGTCCTTGCGAGCATTATTGACTGAAACATGAGCCATTATCGTCCTCCCCAGGCTGCGATCAAAGCTTGTCCAAGACGGTTCTGAGATAGCCGAGGCCGACGCGTTCGCCCTCCTTGCGAGTTTCCAGGTCCTTGCCCGGCCAGCCATAGGCGGCGTCCTCGTGCTCGATGGAAATCGTGCCGTCGAAGCCGTAGCTGCGCGCCTGCTTCAGGAACCTCGACCAGTCGAGCAAGCCGAGGCCCGGCAGCTTGTACTGCCACCAACCCTTGCCGTGATAACCGACGGCCTGCAGCGCGGTCGCATCGACCGCCGTGTCCTTGGCATGCAGGATGGCGATGCGATCCTTGACGGCATCCAGCGCCAGATAGGGATCGATACCCGTCCGCAGAAAATGCGAGGGGTCGAATTCGAGCGCGAAACGCCGGTCGGGAATGCGCTTGAACAGCTCCTCGTAACCCTTTGGCGTCGTACCGACGAAATTGTCCTTCGGTCCCGGCCAGTTCTCGATTGCAAAGGTAAGGCCGCTGGACGCGGTCTCGGCGATCAAACCGTTCACATAGGTTGCAAAATCGTCATAGTTGACGTCGTCGCTGGCATCGTCGTTGCGCCCGGGAAAGATGACGAAAACCGGCACGCCGGTTTCGCCGATCGCCTGGGCGAATTCGGCGGTGCGCGAGCGCAGATCCTTGCGCTTGGCATTATCGGCGTCGAGCTGGTTGCCGAAATAGGTGATCGAGGAGACGAAGAGATTGCGCTCGCGGGCAAGCGAGACGGCGGCCTTTACCCTGTCAGGGGTCTTGATGTGCCCGCCGACATCGATCTCGATGGCATCGAAACCAGCGGAAGCTGCGAAATCCACCACTTCTTCAAGCGGCCGGTCGTTGAACGTCGACGTATAGAAACCGATCCTCATCAAAATCCTCCCATGCGCCGCCGCAGCGGCCGTGCTAATTGTTCAGGCGATCCATGTATTTCAGCGGTGAACGGGTACGTTGAACCTCATCCGATGACGCCAGCATCAGCGCCGCGGCCATCGGCATGGCGGCCGCCCCGATCGCCGAGGCATCCTCGCCGAGCGAGGCGCGGTGGATCGAGGGCAGGGCGCCGTCGCTGGCGTCCAGATGCTCATGCACATAGCGCAGCAGCTCGTCGATCATGCGGATCGGCAGCCGGCCGCCGACCAGGATGGCGTCGGGATCGACGATCATGCCGACATGGCGGACGGCGACCGCAAGATGCGCGCTCATCTCCTTCAGCCACTGCGAGACCAGCCGCTTGCCGCGGGCATCGAGCGTCAGGAGATCCTGGGGCACGCTGACCTTGATGCCATGCTCCGCGAGGAACTGATAAAGGCAGAAGAGCGAGAAGATCTCGCCGAGCAGGCGCACCTTCTGTGTGCTTTCATCCTTGCCGTCGGCGATCGGCACCCAGCCGATTTCACCGCTGAGGCCCATCGCACCGCGATGGCCGTTACCGTCGAGAACGAGACCGCCGCCGGGGCAGGCGTTGACGGCGATATAGAGGAAGCTGCGGCTCTCGGCGCCGAGCCCGTAATCGAGCTCGGCCAATGCGGCAGCGTTGGTTTCGTTTTCGATGAAAACAGGATGCTGCGTCAGATCCTCGAGGGCAGCGCGCACATCGAATTCCATCCATTCCCAGTAGTTGGCAGGCCTGCCGGGGAAGGCGATTTCGCCGAGCCAGTCGGGCATCGCCAGGCCGATGCCGGCCAGATGTGCGTCATCGATCAGGCGGCTGCGCTGGAAATGCGATATCGCGTCGGCCGACAGCTGCATGAATTCGGCCGGCAGGATGTAGCGCTTCTCGTGATGGACGCGGGCGCGGACATTGCCGACGGCATCGACCGCAAGGATGGTCAGGTGATCG
Organism: Rhizobium sp. BG4; assembly: GCF_016864575.1. Lineage (NCBI taxonomy): Bacteria > Pseudomonadati > Pseudomonadota > Alphaproteobacteria > Hyphomicrobiales > Rhizobiaceae > Rhizobium > Rhizobium sp. BG4. Next base: position 557,979 of record NZ_CP044126.1, on the reverse strand, counting down.
CGATCGATATTGATGCCGATCGCGAAGAATGCGTCCGGATTGATCTCGAGCTCGATTGCCGGCTGGCCGCGCAAACCATGGCGGCGGCGAGCCTCGATGATCAGCCCTTCGTCGAGTAGGCGGTCGACGATGCGGGCGATCGCCGGCTTGGTGAAGCCCGTCTGCCTGGCGATCTCCGCGCGAGAAATCGGCGCCTGCCGGTGGATGCAGCGCAGCACGACCGCGCGGTTATGCTCGCCCGCATCCTCGACATTGGCCCCGCTGAGATCGGGGGAGAGCTTGACATCAGGGGTCTGGTTCATGATCGCGATCCTTCGTCTTCCATCGACATCAGAGCCGCTCTCATCCCTTCACCGCGCCGCTTGTCATCGCGCCCAGGATCAATCGCTGGAGCGAGAGGAAAGCCACGATCGCCGGTACGACGGAGATCAGGCAGGCGGCGGCGAGCAACTGAATGGACGAGTCGGTCTGCATGCCACGGAAGTTAAAGATCCCGACGCCGATCGGCATCAAGTTGTTTTGCGTCAGCAGCAGAAATGGCACCAGGAACTGCGACCAGCCGGCGATGACGGTGATGATGAAGACGGAGGCGATGCCCGGCGCCGAGAGCGGCAGGACGATCCGCCAGAAGACCGAGAAGCGGTTGCAGCCATCGATCATCGCGGCTTCATCGAGGCTGCGCGGGATGCCGTCGACGGTGCTCTTCAGGAGCCAGGTCGCGAGCGGCACGCCGAGCGCGATATAGACCATGACCACGGCGAAATGCGTGTCGAGCAGGCCGAGCTTGTTCATGTAGCGGTAGAGCGGAACCATGATGACCAGCGGCGAGATCATCTGGAACAGCAGCAGACCCATCATCGACAGGCCCTTGCCGCGGAACTGGAAGCGCGAGAAGGCATAGGCCGCGGGCAGCGCGACGATCAGCACCCCGAGGCCGCTGAGGGCGGCGAGTTTAAGGCCGTTCCAGAGGTAGATCGGGAAGTAGCTGTTGTTGAGAACCGTGACGAAGTTCTCCATCGTCGGGTTGTGCGGAATATAGCGGGCGACGCCGCGATAGATCTCCCGCCGGTCGCGAAGCGCCATCGACAGGAGATAGCTGAGGGGCCCGGCGAAGAAGACGAACATCGCCAGCATGAACAGATAGCTCAGAAAGTCGCCGAGGCGGGTGCCGGTGCGCCTGCTGCTCATTGCTCTTCCTCCTTCGGCAGGAACGACGCATAGACGAAGGCAAGCCCGAGGCTGATGATCAGCATCAGCACCGACAGCACGCTGCCTCCCGACAGATCGTAATTTCTGAAGACGATGTTGAAGACATAAAGCGAGATCACCTCGGTCGCGCGGCCCGGGCCGCCGCCAGTCAGCGTGATGATCGCGTCGAAGGTGTTGAGCGTCATGATCGTGATCAGGATCATGTTGACGAGGATCGCGGCGCGCAGCTGCGGAATGGTGACGAAGAAGAACTGCTGCGTGCCCGTCGCGCCATCGACTTCGGCCGCTTCGTAGAGCGACGGATCGATCGCCTTCAGCGCCGCATACATGACGACCATCGAGAAGGCCGTGCCGCGCCAGATGTTGGAAATCAGCGCCGACCAGGGCGCGATCGACGGATCGGAAAGCCAGGCGACAACCGGCAGATGCATCATCCGCAGGATACTGTTCAGCGCGCCGTAGGGCGCTTCGGAAAACAGCATCTGCCAGATGATGCCACCGGCAATGCCGGGCACGACCCAGGCGACGAGGGCGGTGGTTCTGAGAATAGTGGTGCCGAACAAGCCGCGCTTTTCGCCGCGAACGACGACGACGGCGACGGCAATCCCGAGGATCTGCTGGCCGACGACGCTGCCGCCGACGAAGACGAGGGTCGCCCACATGATATCGGGCAGCTGCGGCGAACTCAGCGCGTTGGTGATCGAGCCGAACGTATATTCCTGGTTATCGCCGATCAGCGTCGCGTTGGTGAAGGACAGCCGGAAGACGTCGATCACCGGGTAAAGATAGAAGATGCCGATGACGATGATGACGGGCATGATCCAGGGCAAGGGCGCCCCGGCGAAACGGCGCATGAACGATCTGCTGTGAGGCGGGCTGGCAGCCTCGATGGCGATGGGGCTCATTGGGCTTCTCTATCCGGGTTTGACGGGACCGGCGGCGCCCGTCATGGGCGCCGCCGCGATCTCAAATCGTTAGAGACGCTTGTAGGCCTCCAGCGTCGCGTTGAACGCGGCGTTCAGAGCATCTTCGGGCTTCTTGGTGCCGGAAAGCACGTCGCCCATCATGATCTGGATCTGGTTGGAGATCTCAGGATAGATCGGCGCACCGGGACGTGCCTGGCCATTCACCAGGGCATCGGCGAAGGTCTTGTTGGCCTCGGTCGCGAAGACATCGTACTTCGTGAACAGCGACTTGCGCGTCGGCAGCTGCTGCTGCAGCGCGTTGGCCGGGCCCATATAGACCTCGCGGGCGAGGTTGGCGCACATCTCGACCTTGTCCTTGTCCTTGGCAAAGGACGCGATCGTCCAGCCGCCTGTTCCGGTCGAGCGCTGATCGGCGGTCGGGCCGGGGATCGGCGAGAAGGTCCAGTTCTTGAACTCGTCGTCGTCGAGCGTCGCCTTCAGCTGCGCGTATTGCCAGTTGCCGCCGATGAAGAGCGCCGTGGTGCCCGCCGCCGCTGCCGCGTTCAGGTCGTCGTAATTGCCGATCGTGGTGACACGCTTCGGCGCAGCGCCTGAATCGACGAGGTCCTTGTAATAGTTGAGGGCCTTGAGGAATTTCTCCTTGTTGTCGCCTTCGCCGAAGACGGGTTTGCCGGAGTCGTCGACGAGCTTGCCGCCGAGCGCCCAGTAGTTCGCGAGCCAGTCGAAGGTCGAGCCTTCGTAACGGCCGGCATTGAAGAGGATACCTTCCATGCCTTCGCCAACGGACGCGATGCCGGCCTTCTTCAGGTCGTCCCAGGTCTGGGGTGCATCAGCCACGATCGACTTGTTGCGATAGAGGACGCGCAGATCGGTGTCCCACCACCAGGCCCGGATCGTCTGATCCTTGTCGGTGATGCCGCTGCGGATGAAGGGGAAGAGGTCGTCGATTTCTTCCTTCGAGAAATAGGGCGTGAAGTCGGCGAGGACCTTGTTGACCATGAACTGCGACAGCACGAAGGAGTCGACGGCGGCGCAATCGGGCGCGTTGCCGGCCTTCGCCTGCTCCAGCATCTTAGCCTGCTCGGTGCCGATATCGGCCGACATGAACTGCATCTGCAGCTTCCAGTCGGGATGCTTCTTGATGAACTCGACGAACAGCTTCTGGTAGCCTTCGGCAATCGCCGGGTCGGCATTGTTGGGACTATCGTTAGTCAACCGCACGATGAGCGTCTTCGGGGCATCGGCAGCGCCGATACGGTCCTTGGTCGCCAGTTCTTGGGCAAATGCGGCAGGCACTGAAAATAACATTGTGCTCAGCGCTAATGCGCTGACGAACGCTCTCTTCATGATGGGTCTCCTCCCCATTTTCAACGGATACAGCCTGGTGGTCAGTTGACCTCTCCTCAATTCCATGCTGCATTAATTAGATTAAGTTACTTTGATTTGATGTCAAGCCAGACTTGGGAGGAATGAGATGCTGGCGACATTCAATACAAGCTAGGCGGGCTGAACCGCATTTTCCAACGAGATCAACAAGGCGTTTTGCGGAGATCCGCAACACGCAAAGGATGTGTTTTGCCCGGCTGCCGTGGCGGCAGCCGCACCCGATATCTATGGAGGATAGAATGCGATTACTCATTCTCGGCACTGGCGGAATGGCCAATCAGCACGCCATGCGGTTCAAGGAGATCGAAGGCGTCAGCGTCGTCGGCGGTGTCGATGTCGTGCCCGAGCGACTGGCGGCTTTCTGCAGCGAACACGGTATCGCCCATCAGTTCAGCTCGCTCGAGGACGCGCTTGCCTGGGGCGAATTCGATGCGGTGGCGAATGTCACCCCCGACCGCATTCACCACCCGACGACGCTGCAGGCGATTGCCGCCGGAAAGCACGTCTTCTGCGAGAAGCCGCTGGCGACCGACGCCACCAAGGCAATGGAGATGACCGAGGCGATCGAGAAATCCGGCAAGGTCGGCATGGTGAATTTCACCTACCGCAACTCACCGGCACTGCAGAAGGGCCGGCAGATGGTGCTCGCCGGCGAGATCGGCGAAGTCAGGCATGTCGAGGCCTCGCATCTGCAGAGCTGGCTTGTCGGCCGCCACTGGGGCGACTGGAAAAGCGAGAGCAAATGGCTGTGGCGCCTTAGCAAGAAGCACGGCTCGAACGGGGCGCTCGGCGATATCGGCATCCATATCGTCGACTTCGCCTCTTATGGCTCCGGTCTCGACGTGGCGCATGTCTTTGCCCGGCTGAAGACCTTCAACAAGGCGCCGGACCACAAGATCGGCGAGTACGACCTCGACGCCAATGACAGCTTCACGATGAATGTCGATTTCACCACCGGTGCAATCGGCACCATCCAGGCAACCCGCACCGCCGCCGGCCAGATGGACCAGCTGCGCCTTCGCGTCTATGGCGAGACCGGATCGATCGAGATGATCTACGACACCGGCAAGTCGACGCTGCGCGCCTGCCTCGGCGAGGACGTCCACACCGCGACCTGGCGCGATGTTCCCTTCGATCCTGTCGAGACCAACTACCAGCGTTTCGTGCAGGCGGTTCGCGCCGGCAAGACGCAGGAGCCGTCCTTCCGGCGGGCTGCCAATATCCAGAAGGTTCTGGACAAGGCGCTCGCTTCCGACCTCAGCCATACGGACGAGGCACTGGCCTGAGATCAGGCCGAGACCGGCGGCAGCAGCGTGTTGAGGAAGGGCAGGAGTGCTGCCCCCAGCGCAACGCCGCCGCCGCTGAAGCTTGCCGGTTTCATCGGCGAGATCCAGGGTGTCAGGAAGGGGCGCTTCGAGGTATCGCGGCGCTCCACCGACAGCTGATGGATCAGCGCCTCGATGACGCCGCGCGGCAGATCGCTGCCGATCATGATGACGCTAGGCGCGACGAAACCGGCAATGCCGATGATCGGATCGAGCAGGTGGCTCGCGACATCGCGGATCCATTGCGCCAGCTCGGGCGAGGAAATGTCCTCGCCTGACAACAGCCGGGCACAGTCTCCCTTGCCGACGGCAGCGCAAAGCGAGCCGAAGCCGGCAACCTTGTTCAGCGAAACGTTATCCGGCCCGGTCCGCATCTCGCCGATCCCGCCGGCGCGGCCGTGAACGCCGGAATAGGGAACGCCGCGAACCAGAAATCCCGCCTGCACGTCGTCATCGAGTACGATCATCGCCAGGCCGCCCGCAGGCGCCGGCGTGCCGATCGTGCGCTCGGCGAGCAGGCCGGCGGTGCATTCGTTTTCCGTCTCCGGCCTTGGCAGGCCGGATAGAGCGGCGAGCTCTTCGCTCTGAGCCTCGCTCCAGATGTTTGAGGCAATGCCGACGCCGACGATCGGCAGATCGGCATGACGCTCGATCACCGATCCGATGGCCTCGCTGACCGATGCCGTGGGGGCCGCCGGATCGAGAGAGAAATAGATGCGGTCGTGGACCTGGCCGCTGAGATCGATCAGCACCGCCTCGCTGCGGCGGGCGCGCACCCGGATGCCGATCGAGTAGGCGCCCTCCGGCCGCAGCGCGAATTCCGTCGCGGTAGGCCCGCCGCCCGCGCCATTGCGCCGGTTCGAGATGACCAGTCCTTCTTCGCCAAGGCGGCGCAGGATATTGGTGATGCCGGGGCCGGTCAGGCCGGAATGCTGGCCAAGCTCCATGCGCGTCAGCGGTCCGTGACGCCGGATCGCCTCCAGGATGACGCGGATATTCCGGTCGGCGATCTCTCCGGATCGCAACCCCACCGTTTTGCCTCGCGCAACGCCCGTCTCCTGGGCCTGACGCCGCGGCCCTGATCGAAGATACCGCATGACCGACTTCCTTGAGCGCTTCACTGCTCTTTAGCCGAGAAAGTGATGAAAGTAACGCCCACCCTATCGTAAGTATCTGATTTCCTGCCGAAGAATTCCAAGTCTTTGCATGCGGGCAATTGGTGCCTTGCTTATGGCACAAGCGCCTGCGAATCCTAGATGAGGACGGCGGCCTCAAAAACGGCCGCTGCTGCGAGGAGAATGCAATGCGCAGATCGATGAACATGCTTGCCGCCGCGGCCTTGATCGCACCGATGGCCATCCCCGTTCCGGCAAGTGCCGCAAATGCGCTTGAGCGCGCCATCGGCGAAGCCCAGCCCTGCCGATCGCTGAAGGCCAAGGCATCGAGCTTCGGGGTCAGCGTCGAGATCGGGGTCGACAAGCTCGACTATGTGAAGATCGACCAGCTGCAGCTATCGGTGAACGGCAATCTTGCCGACGCCAAGGTTCGCGGCACGCTCGCCTGCAAGACCTCCGACAATGCCATGGTTCAGGGCGGCTTCTCGGCGACCGCCGATGTCAGCGTCCATGTCGATCTCGCGACCTGCAAGACCACCGAAAGCTCGATCGAGATCACCGATACCGGCGGCAATCTCGGCGACGTGGTCAAAAGCCTCAAGGACGAGATCTCCGGCGCGCTGCGCCGTGGCCTCGAACGCAACATGTCCAAGCTCTGCCAGAAGTGAAGGGCGTATCCTATGGCGGTGCGTAGCGCAGGCCTGCTCATCCATCGCGCCGCCGCCGGCGGCCCCGAAGTGCTGCTCGCCCATCCCGGCGGCCCCTTCTGGGCGCGCAAGGACGAGGGCGCCTGGTCGATCCCGAAAGGTATCCTCGAAGCAGGAGAGGGGGACCTCGAGGCGGCGATCCGTGAAACGCGCGAAGAACTTGGTGTCGTCATCGAAGGCGACTTTCGCCTGCTCGGCGAATACAGGCAGCCGGGCGGCAAGATCGTCGTCGCCTGGTCGGTCGAAACCGATCTCGATGCCGATCATATCGAGAGCATAGAATTCGAAATCGAGTGGCCACCGAAATCCGGCAAAAGGAAGCGCTTTCCCGAGGTCGACCGCGCCGGATGGTTTTCGCTTGAACAGGCGGCGGAAAAGATGCTCAAGGGACAAAGGCCAATGCTGGACGACTTCCAGAAACAGCTGGCATTGTCACCAAAACCACAGTCCCGGAGGACGCCGCATTGAGAACGATCGTCATCGAGTGGGAATCGATGAATTCAGGCGCACTCTACGTTGCCCACTTTCCTGAACCCTTCCCGATGTCCGATGCCGACTACCGGGCATTCGAGGCGGTCTTCGCCAACTGGCAGCGCCGCTACTGGGAAGGCGTCGGCGAGACAAGGGTGGAGGAAACCAAGGGACCGCAGGCGCTCGTCCGCGCGCTCCGCGGATTGGGATATGAGGTCGCGAGCCGGGGACTGTGCCGCCGGGTGTGTAGCTGTCTCGACCAATGATGACGGGGGAGGATCTGATGCTGTGTCGTCAATCCTGTCGTCTATCGCTGTTGGCGTCGCTTTGCCCCAAGAGATTGGTCAAGCGGCTGTATGCAGACTTTACAGAATGGAACTCACTTGGCTTCTCGGCTATCGTGGTCTGGCCATGGAGCGTCGTCTGACCGTTATCCTTGCCGCCGACCTAGTCGGGTTCAGTCACCTCATGGAAATCGATGAGGAGCGCACCCATGCTGCGCTTCAAACTTGCTATTCACTGATGCAGGCCGTAGTCAGCAAGCACCAGGGGCGCATTTTCGCCGTTGCTGGGGATAGCTTCCTTGCAGAGTTCGCGAGCCCGGTGGAGGCCACGAGAGCGGGTGTAGAATTCCAGCTCCAGGTCGCCGAAACTACCTTCGACCTTCCCGACGAGCTAGGACTGATGTTTCGTCTGGGGATCAACCTCGGTGATGTAATCGTCGATGGTGGTAATCTATTTGGCGATGGCGTCAACATCGCCGTAAGACTCGAGGGCCTAGCCGAACCCGGAGGGCTCTGCCTCTCCGGCAATATTTACGAACAAGTTGGGCCGAGATTGCCTCTGCAATACGAGGATATAGGGCCGCAGGTGCTCAAGAACATTGCGAGGCCGGTGCGCGCCTATCGCGTCTCCCTCCGTTCGGACGCGGCGACAAGCCTTTTGATCACGGCAACCAGTTCCTTTTCCGCCAACTGGTTGGTGCCCAGACTTCGTTCGTTCCGTTCGGCTCATCCCGAGCTGGACGTCGAACTCCGGGCTATGAGCCGTGTCGTAGACTTCAACCGCGAGCCATTTGATGTAGGAATCCGCGAAGGTAACGGGAATTGGGCAGGGCTAAAGGCATTTCCGCTAATGGCTCGAGAATTCGTGCCATTTTGCAGCCCAGGCTTCCTTGAGGCTGTTGGCGCCATAAATGAACCCAAGGACCTTTTGCGGCTCCCTCTTATTGACTGGAAGGACGACTGGTGGCGGGACTGGTTTGCGGCTGCGGGCATATTCGATCCGAAACCCGTTTTTAGCCCGAATCTCTACTGTGACACGCAGCTCGCGATCGCCCGTGCCGCAATGTCCGATCAGGGGGTGGCTCTTCTAACGCCAATGCTTTTCGAGAACGAGATTGGATCCGGTCGCCTTGTGCGGCTGTTCGAGTTAGCGGGACATCGGGGGCGCTTCTGGCTCGTCTATCCGGAGGCGCGCGAGCATTTACCTAAAATTGCCGCCTTCAGGGATTGGGTTCTGGATCAAGTTCGCGACGAAGGAGCTGAGCCGGGAGCCTGATAGCCGAGTGGCTAGAGTGGCACTCGTAATCACAACTTATCTCATCCGTCCTTGACGTGAAAACAAAGTTACTTAATCTAAGAAGCGTGGCGCGATCCGATGGAGGAGACGGATGCGCGGCGCGCTTTTTTTGCGCGTGATCCCCCGTTCTCCCCGCTGATCCGTTGCTGACATTTCCGATAGGACACGCCATGTCTCTGACCATTGCCCAACGCCTAGACAGCCTGAAGGCCCGCACCGCCGAGCTTGCGCAATGGCGCGACAGGCGCAGCGTTTCGATCGATGGCTGGACCTTCGATGGCGAGCCGATCGCCCACCGTCAGGACTGGCCGCATCGCAATGGCACGGTGCATTTCCAGGCTTCGGCAAAGGCCCCGGCCGACTGGCCGCTCGACAAGATCCGCCTGCAGCTCGATCTCGGCGGCGAGAGCCTGATCACGCTGAACTATGCGGGCGGGAAAGCCGAGACCTTCGGTCTCGATCCCTATCACCAGGAATTTCCGGTCAAGGACCGGGTGTTTTCGATCACGACGGAGAGTGTCGCGCGCTTCCCTTTCGGCGAACCGAACCGGGCGCCGCGGCTGAACAGGGCGCGGCTGATCTGGCTCGACGAGCCGGTGCACCGCTTGCATCTGCTGTTGCGGCAGATCGCCGAGGCCGCTGGTGTCCTCGGCGAGCATGAGGCGGTTCCCTATTTACTCGAAGCGGCCGAGCAGGCGCTCGCTTCGCTCGATTGGCCCTCGGATACCGCGGCCTATGTGTCGCGCACGTCGGGCGCCGTCATGCAGCAGAAGATCTGGGAGCTGCCGGAGCTGCAGGCCGACCCCGCCGGTCTCGATGACGAGCAGAGCGGTCTGGCGCAATCGGCCCATGATGCGCTGTTGGCCCGGCTGAAAAAGCTGCAGAAGCGCTTCCCGCCGAACGGTGAGCTGCTTCTGACCGGCCATGCCCATATCGATCTTGCCTGGCTCTGGCCATATCGCGAGACGCGCCGCAAGATGCGCCGGACCTTCAATACAGCACTGTCGCTGATGGAGCGTTCCGCCGATTTCCGCTTCAACCAGTCGACCGCGCATTATTACGCGCAGATGGAAGAGGACGATCCGGAACTGCTCGAGCGCATCAAGGCGAAGGTCGCGGAAGGCAAATGGGAGACGGTCGGTGGCATGTGGGTCGAGCCCGACACCAATATGCCGACAGGCGAAAGCCTGGCGCGCCAGGTGCTTTATGGCCAGCGCTATTTCGAGAAGATGTTCGGTACCCGCCACACCGTCTGCTGGCTGCCGGATTGCTTCGGCTTTTCAGGCGCCTTACCGCAGATCCTGAGGCTCGGCGGCATCGACAGCTTCTTCACGATCAAGGTCAATTGGAGCGAGACCAATCATATCCCATCCGACCTCTTCTGGTGGAAGGGGCTGGATGGCAGCCAAGTTCTGACCCACACCTTCGACAATCCGATGCATGGCTATAACGGCTTCGTGCAGCCCGATTGCTTCGTGCCGACCTGGAAGAATTTCCGCGGCAAGACGCAGCACGACACGTCGCTGCTTGCCGTCGGCTACGGCGATGGCGGCGGCGGCGTGACGCCCGAAATGGTCGAGCGCGAGGTGCAGCTGCGCGACTTCCCGGCGATCCCGCAGGCGCGATGGGGACGGGTCGAAGACTTTTACAAGCGGGCGCATCGGGCCGCGTCCGAAAAGCAGCTTCCGGTCTGGGACGGGGAAATCTATCTCGAACTGCACCGCGCGACGCTGACGACGCAGAGCGGCGTCAAGCGCAAGCATCGCCAGGCCGAGCGTGCCCTGATCACCGCCGAAACCATTGCCTCGCTCGCCCATATGCTGGGTGCGGAGAAGCCGCGCAGCCTCGAAAGCGACTGGCGCGTGGTGCTCAAGAACGAGTTCCACGATATCCTGCCGGGGTCGAGCATTCGCGAGGTCTACGCCGATGCCGAGCACGAGCTCGACGGTGTGATCGGCAATGCGCGCCAGGAACAGGCTGCGCGTCTCAATGCGCTTGCCGGCGTGTTGCCGAAGGGTGGCGTGTCCTCCGCTCTCGTTGCCGTCAATCCGTCACTGTCGCCGCGGCCGCTGAATGCGACGCTTCCCGATGGCACGGTCATCTCGTCTGCCGATATCGTCGCGCCGCTTTCCGTCGCGGTGTTCGATCGCAATGGCCTGAAGCCGGCCGGCGCCCTGAAGGCGACCAAGCAGGGGCTGGAGAACGACCATCTCGCTGTCGTCATCGGCAAGGATGGTTCGGTCACCAGCCTGGTTCACAGGGCAAGCGGCCGCGAGGCCATCGATGGTTCGGCGAACCAGCTCTGGGTCTATCCGGCCGACAAGCCGCGCAACTGGGACGCCTGGGATGTCGACGTCGACTATACGGCGAAGGCCATCCGCCTGGAGACGCCTGAGAGCATCGAGCTGGTCGAGAGCGGTCCATCGCGAGCGTCGATCCGCGTCGTCCACCGTTACCGGAACTCGCGCGTCACCAATACTTATGTGCTGACGGCCAATGGAAAGCGGCTCGATATCGAGACCGAGATCGACTGGCACGACCGCCGCACGCTGCTGCGCACGTTGAACCCCGTTGCCGTCAGCGCCCGTACGGCGACGTTCGAATGCGCCTATGGCGTTGTCGAGCGCGCGACGCATACGAACACCTCTTGGGAGCAGGCGATGTTCGAGGCGGCGGCTCACCGCTTCGTCGATATCAGCGAGCCGGGCTTCGGCGTCGCGCTGCTCAACAATGCCAAATATGGCCACAGCGCCCGCGGCAATGTCATCGGTATGAGCATCGTGCGTGCTCCGGTCTATCCCGATCCGCTCGCCGACGAGGGATCGCAGAAGTTCACCTATGCGCTGATGCCGCATGACGGGGCTTGGCATGAGGGCGGGGTGCTCGACGAGGCGCTCGACCTCAACCAGCCGCTGATGACGGCGGAGGCCAGCGGATTGGCCGTAGGCACGGTGTCTCCCGTCGCGGTTGAGGGGACTCCGGTTGCCTTCTCGGGGCTGAAGTCTGCGGAAGAAGGCGAGGGGCTTGTGCTTCGCCTCTACGAACCGGCAGGGCGCCGCGGCAAGCTTTCTCTGTCGCTGCCGTCGGGCTGGAAGGCATCCGGACCGCTGAACATTCTCGAAGAACCGATGGAGCGCAAAGGCGCGGCCGATATCATGCCCTTCGAGATCAGGACCTGGAAGCTGCAAAAGGCCTGAGAAAGAATCGCGGCGCGCTCGCTACCGCGAGCGCGTCTGCTTCAGGACGGCGGCGGTGAGATCGGCCTGGCTATAGGGTTTGACCAGCACGATGGCGCCGGCATCCGCCTCGAAGCCGGCAACCGATGAATTGCCGGTGGCGAAGATCACCGCGAGCTCAGGGTCGATCGCCCGGGCCTGCTTCGCGAGCTCAGCGCCCGAGATACCAGGTAGGCCGACATCGGTCAGCAGGATATCGAAGCTGCCGGGGCCGAGCTTCGGCAGGGCCTCCTCGGCGCTGCCCGCTTCGCTGACGGCATGGCCGGATTGCTGCAGCATTTCCGACGTATCCATGCGGATGAAGGCATCGTCCTCGACATAGAGAATGCGCAGGGCTGTCGCCTCGGCCGGTGCTTCCTGCGGCGCAGTGCGGCGTTCATGGTGGGACGCCTTGGCCATATTGCGCTGGCGCTGGTTGTTCAGCACATGGCGGATCTTGCGGGCCAGCGCATCGCGGCTATAGGGCTTCGACAGCAGATCGACGCCGGCATCCAGCCGTCCGCCATGGACGATCGAGTTTTCGGTATAGCCGGATGTGAAGAGCACGGCGATCTCAGGCAGCCGCTCCTTCGCCTTGCGCGCCAGTTCCGAGCTTTTGAGCGGGCCGGGCATGACGACATCGGTAAACAGGAGGTCGATCGCGATGCCGCTTTCGATGACGGTCAGTGCGCTCGCGGCATCCTTTGCCTTGAGAATACGGTAGCCGAGATCGGCCAGCATCTCGACGACGGTGGCCCGCACCTCCTCGTCGTCCTCGGCGACCAGGATTGTCTCCTTGCCGCCGGTCGCCGGGCCATGATCGCCCTCGGCGAGCAGGTCCTCTTCCTCAAGTGTGCGCGGCAGATACAGGCGCACGGTCGTGCCCTGGCCGATCTCGGAATAGATCTTCACGTGACCGCCGGATTGCTTGACGAAGCCATAGACCATCGACAGGCCGAGGCCTGTTCCCTTGCCTACCGGCTTGGTGGAGAAGAACGGTTCGAACACCTTGGTGATGATATCCGCCGGCATGCCGGAGCCGGTGTCGCTGACCGCCAGCATGACATACTGGCCGGGCGCCACGTCGACATGCTTGCGGGCATAGTCGTCGTCGATCGAGGCATTGCCGACCTCGATCGTCAGCTTGCCGCTGCCGTCCATCGCGTCGCGCGCATTGATCGCCAGATTGAGGATGGCGTTTTCGATCTGCACCGGATCGACGAAGGTGTTCCACAGGCCACCGGCGCGGATCGTCTCGATCTCGATGGCCTCGCCGATCGTCCGGCGCAGCATCTCGCCCATATTGGCAACGAAGCGGCCGACATTGACCACCTTGGGTTCCAGCGGCTGGCGCCGGCCGAAGGCGAGCAGCTGGCTGGCGAGTTTCGAGCCGCGGTTGACGCCGGCGAGCGCATGCTCGATGCGTTTCTGGGCGCGTTCGTTGCCGCCGACATCCTTGCTCAAGAGGTAAAGGTTGCCGGCAACGACCTGCAGCAAGTTGTTGAAATCGTGGGCGACGCCGCCGGTCAGCTGGCCGATCGCCTCCATCTTCTGCGTCTGGCGGATCAGCTCCTCGGCGTCGCGCAGCGCGGCTGCCTGTTCCTTCTCGGCGGTGACATCGCGGCCATAGGCGAAGACCATATTGCTTTCGAAGGAAAAGCGCCAGGAAACAGTGCGTTGGCCGCCGTTCTTGTGGTTGAGGCTAAGCTCCAGCCCCTGCATCTCCTCGCCCGATACAGCCTGCTTCAGCGCTGCATCGAAAAGCGGCGGATCGCCGTCGACGAGGAACTCGCAGAGACGGTGACCGGCAACTTCCTTGCGCCGGTGGCCGAGCAGATCGGACCAGGCCGGATTGATGGCGCGGACTTCGCCATCGGGACGCATGACGACGAGGATGTCGCCGGAATTGCGCCAGACGCGATCAAGTTCGGCGCTGCGTTCGGCGACCTTCTTCTCCAGCGACGAGGCGAGTTCCTGCAGTGCCTGCTCCGCCCGGCGGCGCTCGACAGCGGTGCGGGTGCGCTCGGCAAAGTCGCGGATGAAATCGAGCTCGACCTCCGGCCACTCGCGGGGCACGGCATTGTTGAGGAAGAGGACGGCGGCGATCTGGCCCTCTTCGGTCAGTGGCACGGTGACGGCGGAATGGACGCCGATGCCCTTCAGCGCATAGGAGGTCGCGGCCGTACGCGGGTCCTTGTCGACATCGGCGAAGACGACGGTTTCGTTGCGCTTGAGGTCGTCGATATAGGTGCCATATTCGCGAAAATGCAGCGTGCCCGCGATGCTCGGATTGCCTGGCACATTCCAGTCGCGCTCGATCGTCACCGTTTCGGCAATCGGATCGATCGTGCCATAGCCAGCGCGGGTGACATGCAGCGCCTTGCCGAGGATCTCGGCGGCGGCATAAGCAATTTCAGCGGGTTCGGTGGTCTGGCGAATGCAGTCTGCGAGGTCGATCAGCGCCATGCGCCGCGTCTCCTCGCTGCGCGCGTCCGTAATATCGCTGTTGACGCCGATCATGCCCAGGAATTCGCCGCGCACATCGAAGCGCGGCCGCGCGTCGGTATGCAGCAGCCGGTATTCACCGTCCGAATTGCGATATCGGGCCTCGACGCCGAAGGCCTCGCGCTTGGCGACGGCCCTGCTGACGAAGGCCATCAACGGAGCGACGTCATCAGGGTGGATCGTGGCGTTCCAGTCGAAGGCCGAAACGTCGGCTTCGCCTACGCCCCAGAACTGGCGCATCGCGGCGTTCAGATAGAGGCAGCGCATCTGTTCGTCGCTCATCCAGAGCATGACCGGCGCATTCTCGGCGACCAGCCGGAAGCGGGACTCGCTCTCGCGCGCGGCATCCTCCGCCTCTTTTCGCTCGGTCACGTCATAGCCCTGTACGAAGATGCCGGAGACGCGGGCGTCTTCGCCAAGGAGCGGCTGATAGATGAAATCGAGATAACGCTCGATGAGCTCCGCATCCGGCTTCTGCTGCAGCTTCACCAGCTGTTCGGAGCCGATATAGGGGATACCCGTCCTACGGACCTGATCGAGCAGCGCGACGAAACCCTGCTCCTCGACTTCGGGCAGTGCCTCGAGGATCGTCTTGCCGACGACATCGCGATGGCCGACGAGCTGCTGGTAGGCGGCATTGGCGATTTCGAAGCGATGCTCCGGGCCGCTCATCGTCGCGACGAAACCGGGGCCTGTTCGAACATCTTCTGCAGACGGGTCTTCTCGGCGCGCAGCTGCTGCTCTGCCTTCACCTTTGCGGTGGTCTCGACGACGATCGCCATGACGGCAACCGGCGTGCCGCTCTCGTCGCAGATCGGCGAATAATCGAGCTTCGTCCAGAGCCGCTCGGGCTCGCCGCTGCCGCCGCGATAGAGGATCAGTTCCTGATCCTCGTAGGCGAGCGTGCCGCCGGCCAGGCCGACCTTCATCACATGATCGTTGAAATCGGCGACCTCCGGCCAGCCCTCGCGCACCTTCGAGCCGAAAAGCTCCGGGTGACGGCGTCCGGCAAAAGCCGAATAGGCGTCGTTGTAGATCATCACGCCATCCTCGTTCCAGAGGGTGACGATCGGCACCGGGGAATGGAGGATGAGGCTGCAAACGCTTTTCAGGGTCGGCGACCACTCGCCGATCGGGCCGAGCGAGGTCTTGGACCAATCGAAATTGGCAATGATGTCAGCGGCCTCGCTTCCCTTTTTCAGAAAGGAATGCCCGCTCATGCTGTTTTGATGCATCTCGACCGACCCGGGTTTCCTCTCGGAAACTGTCCATGAACACGCCAATAAGTATAGGGCGAATGCAAACCGGCAAGGGGCTGAAAAAGATAGGCGGTAAAACCGGTTAACGTCCGTTCTTAAGCCTTGTGGATCGGGTCGATCCAGGCGACCTGTTCGGGCTTTTCGACCGGCTCGATATCGAGATTGACGACGACGGGCTCCTGGCCGGAGCGCACCAGCACGCATTCCAGCGTCTCGTCGCGGCTGGCATTGATTTCTTGGTGCGGCACGAAGGGCGGCACATAGATGAAATCGCCGGGTCCTGCTTCGGCGACGAATTCCAGGTGCTCGCCCCAGCGCATGCGCGCCTTGCCCTTGACCACGTAGATGATGCTTTCGAGATCGCCGTGATGATGGGCGCCGGTCTTGGCATTGGCGTGGATCACGACCGTGCCTGCCCAGATCTTCTCGGCGCCGGCGCGGGCATTGTTGATCGCGGTGGCGCGGTTCATGCCCGGGGTTTGCGCCGTGTTCGGATCGAGTGAATTGCCGGGAATGACTTTGACGCCGTGCTCGCGCCAGTCGACAGGGCCGTCATCATGGTGATGGGGGTGGTCGTGGTGGTCATGGCTCATTGGTGGTCCTCCGTTGCGCCGATTGTGCCCGCCGTTCAGCCGTCCAGGCAAGAGCGGAAATGCGCCATGGAGTTTGACGGCCTGGGCTGCTATCCCATCGGCAGCAATGATGAAAACCACGAGTGCGATGCAATGAGCCACATTCCCCAGATCGACTACGAAACGGCCTCGGCGGAGATCCGCGAGGCGCATGACGAGGAGGTCAAGGTTCGCGGCCGAATGACCAACATGAAGCGCACGCTGCTGCATTCTCCTGCCGCCCACCGCATCTATGCCGAATGGTTCACGCTGCGCGCCGAGCTCAACCCCGCCGTCAACGACCGGGAGATCTGGATCTTCTCGCATGCGATCTCGAAAGCCAGCAAATCGAAGATCGCCATCACCTTCTTCCGCCGGGCGCTGATCAATGCCGGGTTCGACCCCGATGCGCTGACGCTGTCTGATAACGAGCAGCTGCTCGCCCGCTTCGGAACCGCGATCGTCGCCGATTCAAATGCCATCCCCGCCGAGATCTGGGAGGCGCTGAAGGCGCGCTATCCGGCCAAGGTTCTGGTCGATCTCGTTGCCTTCGCCGGGATCATGCTGGCAACCGCTGTCTTCAACAATGTTGTCGACGTCGATTTCGATCCGGAGCTCGAGGCTTTTGCCGAGCACAGCTGACTGCCGTTACGTCAGGTTGAGAAGCGCTCGTTATCATTTCTGTGCAAATCCGACCGGCATCCCCAAAAAGCGGGATATCGCCGGCTCTTGAATGGTAAGATAACCCGCCCTGGTTGAGCGGCGATTCGGTATCCAACGCCGCTCCCAAAGGGGAGTGAGCATGATGTCAGATGTGATCGCACAGATCGCCCGCGCGGCGGCAGAGCTTGAGGCCGAGCTTCGAGCGTTGCTGCAACTCGAGCAGGATGCGCCGCCATCCCTCCGAGACGATCTCGATGTTCTTCCGTGCCTTCTCGTCGAGCGCTTTCCGCAATTGTGCGATGAGCGTGCCGAGCTTCGCGGCCTGCTGAAAATCGGCCGGGCGGCCAGCCGCTCCGAACATCTCTCTCCAGCCGTTGCCGCCGCTGCGCTGGCGATGGTGGCGGAGTTCCGGGCGATCATCGCAAGGCTTAGCGCAAGGCCGGTGGTGATCGGCGTCTGATCCCATCTCAGCCGCTTTACGGCGAGCGGGAGCTCGCCTAGTTCTGTCGTGACGCGTGACAGCAACGGATAGAGCGGCATGCCCCATGACACGACTTCCTCCCGCGGCGGCCTGACGCCGCTCGCTTCGATCGACGCTTTCTGCCGCAAGGTTTTCCTCGCAGCCGGGACCGACGAGCCGACCGCCGATGCCGCGACGCGGGCGATGATGCACGGCACCCGCCATGGCATCGATAGCCACGGCGTCCGTCTCCTCGGCCATTACGTGAAGGGGCTGACCGAGGGCCGCCTCAATCCGCGTCCGCAGATCGCCGTCGCCAGCAACCTCGGCGCCATCGCTTCGCTCGATGCCGATAATGCCCATGGGGCGCTCGCGACCTATACGGCGATGGCGCATGCCTCGCGTCTGGCCGTCGATTTCGGCATCGGCGCCGTCGCGGTGCGCAATTCTTCGCATTTCGGACCGGCCGGAGCCTATGCGATGACGGCGGCCGGTCATGGCCTTATCGGCTTCGCCTTCTGCAATTCCGACAGCTTCGTTCGCCTGCATGACGGGGCGATGCGCTTCCACGGAACCAACCCGATCGCCTGCGCCGTACCCGTCAGGGGCAGCGATCCCTGGCTGTTCGACATGGCGACCAGCGCCGTGCCCTATAATCGGGTGCAGCTCTACCGCAGCCTCGGCCGCGAACTGCCGGCCGGCGTCGCCTCCGACGAGCGCGGCTATGACACCCGCGACCCTGATATTGCCGACATGCTGGCGCCGCTCGGCGGTGAATTCGGCTTCAAGGGTGCCGGTCTCGCCGGCATCTCCGAAATCCTCAGCGCCGTGCTGACGGGCATGAAGCTCAGCTTCGACATCGCGCCGATGCCCGGTCCGGATTTTTCGACGCCGCGCGGCCTCGGCGCCTTCGTCATCGCGCTCAACCCTGAGGCCTTTCTCGATCTCGAGACCTTCGACGCGGGAATGAAGTGCTACGTCGAGACGCTCAGGAATTCGCCCGCGCGCGACGGATTCAAGGTCATGGCGCCGGGTGACCGGGAATGGGCCGTTGCCAGGGAACGGGCCGAACGCGGTGTCGAGCTCGATCCGGCAACCGCTGACAGTTTCCGCACGCTTTCCACACAATACGGTGTGGACTTCCCGGCCTGATTTCATGCGGCGCATTGACGCACAACCGCCCCGATGTTACGCATGAGTCAATTGGTCAGGCCAGTTGACCAGTTGTGCGCTTGAGGAGAAGCGCGCCGGGGAGGCCACATGTTTTCGGCTGTTGAATCACGCCGCCTCTACAGGCAGGTGGCGGACCAGATTCGTTTGATGATAACCAGCGGCGAGCTCGCCGTCGGGCAACGCTTGCCGGCCGAGCGCGACCTCGCCGAGCAGCTGTCCGTCTCGCGCCCGACGGTGCGCGAGGCCCTGATCGTTCTTGAGGTCGAAGGCCTCGTCAACATCCGCATGGGCTCCGGCATCTATGTCGTGCGCCAGCACAGCGTCGCGGCAACGCCCGCCGAGCCGGAGCCGGTCGAAGGCCCGTTCGAGCTGCTGCAGGCCCGCGCCGTCATCGAATGCGCCATTGCCGAAGAGGCGGCGAAGGCCGCGACCCCAGCCGATATCGCAGCGCTCGACGATGCCTTGAACAGCATGCGTGGCCTGGTCGGCGACCCCAGTGCCGTGATCGCCGCCGACCGCGCCTTCCATACCGGCATTGCCGCGATCGTCCGCAATGCGGCGCTGATCCGCGTCACCGGCGAAATGTTCGACATGCGCATGACGCCTTATTTCGAAAAGCTCGCGAGCCATTTCGAGGGGCCGGCCACCTGGCTCAGCGCCCTTGAGGAGCATCAGGCCATTCGCGACGCGATCGCCGCCGGCGATCCTGATGCCGCGAAGGCGGCGATGCGGGCGCATCTTGCCATGTCGCAGAAGAGATTTTCCGAAAGCTTCGGGAGGAGTTTCCGGGAGAGGAGGGGCGCGGCCATCCGGCCGGTCCGAAGAAAGGAAATGCAGTCACTTAAACCAGAGCTCGGGAGGAGAGAGCGATGAAGATGAAATTGGCAACAATCCTTTGCACCGCGGCGGCGATCATGGCGTCGACGGCAATTGCGCATGCGCAGACGGTCCTGAAATGGGCCCATGTTTACGAGACTTCGGAACCCTTCCATACGGAATCGGTCTGGGCCGCAGGCGAGATCAACAAGCGCACCAACGGCCGCTACAAGATCGATGTCTTCCCGGCCTCGCAGCTCGGCAAGGAAGCCGATATCAACCAGGGCCTGAAGCTCGGCACCGTCGATATCATCATCTCCGGCTCGAGCTTTGCCGCCCGCGACTACAAGCCGATCGGCGTCACCTATTTCCCCTATATCTTCCGCAGCCCGGAACACCTGATCGCCTACACCAAGAGCGACGTCTTCAAGCGCCTTGCCAAGGGTTATGAAGACAAGACCGGCAATCACATCGCCGCCGTCAGCTACTACGGCACCCGCCACACGACCTCCAACAAGCCGATCGCCAAATGCGCCGATATGGCCGGGTTGAAGATCCGCGTGCCTGACGTGCCGGCCTATCTCGCCATGCCGCGCGCCTGCGGCGCCAATACGACGCCGATCGCCTTCGCGGAAGTCTATCTTGCCCTGCAGAATGGCACGGTCGAAGCGCAGGAAAACCCGCTGACGACGATCGAGGCGAAGAAGTTCTACGAGGTGCAGAAGAACATCATCCTGACCGGCCACATCGTCGACCATCTCAACACGGTGATCTCGAAGACGCTGTGGGCGAGCCTCTCCGACGAGGACAAGAAGATCTTCGGTGACGTCATGCAGGAAGCTGCCGAGCGCACCACCAAGACGATCGAAGGCAAGGAAAACAGCCTTATCGCCACATTCAAGGAAAAGGGCCTGAATGTCGCCGAGATCGACAAGGCCGACTTCGAGAAGACCGTCATGGAGAAGGTGAAGTTCGAGGACTTCGGCTACGAAAAGGCCGATTGGGAAGCGATCCGCGCGATTCAGTAAAGCCCGCGGTGCGGCGCCTTCGGGCGCCGCGCTCATCCTTTCCGCAGGGGACCAACGCCGCCCATGACGCAAGAAATCCATACGCCGGTGACCGCCGAAGAGATCGGTCACGAATTCGAAGGCCATGCGCCGACCGCCAATATCTCCGATTATGCGATCGAGGACTGGATCACGCTGATCATCTTCTGGCTGATGGCGGGCTGCGTCTTCCTGCAGTTCTTCACCCGCTATGTGCTGAACGACAGCTACGCCTGGACCGAAGAAATCGCCATCAACTGCCTGATCGGCGTCGTCTTTCTCGGGGCCGTCATGTGCGTGCGCACGTCGCGGCACATCCAGGTCGATGTCTTCTATCACTATATGCCGGCCGGCCTAGCGCGCGTGCTCGCCACCTTCGTCGATATCGTTCGCATCGGCTTCCTGGCCTATGGCTGCTACCTGATGTGGCGCTATGTCGGCATCGTCGCCGACGAGCAGATGGTCACCATCGATCTGCCCCGCAACATCGTCTTCTACAGCGTGCTGATCGCCTTCGTGCTGATGCTGATCCGCGCCGTCATCGTCTTCATCGCCAATATGCGCCGCGGTTACTCGGTTCTCGAGCGCCCCGAAGAATTCCAGACTGTCGAGGGTTGATCCAATGCTGCTGCTTCTTGGCTCGTTTCTGCTGCTGATGGTGATCGGCGTTCCCGTCGCCATCTCGATGGCCGTCGCATCGGTTCTCTACATCGTTCTCTACGGCGTCGCCCCCGATATCATCGTCGCCCAGCGCATGATCGCCGGCGTCGAGAGTTTTCCGCTGCTTGCGGTTCCCTTTTTCATCCTTGCCGGCAACCTGATGAACTCGGCAGGTGTCACCGGCCGCATCTATTCTTTCGCGGTCGCGCTCGTCGGCTGGATGAAGGGCGGTCTGGCGCAGGTCAATATCATCGGCTCGGTGATCTTCTCCGGCATGTCCGGCACGGCGCTCGCCGATGCCGCCGGCATCGGCACCATCGAGATCAAGGCGATGAAGGATCACGGCTATCCGGTTGAAGCCGCCGTCGGCGTTACCGCGGCGTCAGCGACGCTCGGCCCGATCTTCCCGCCGTCTCTGCCCTTCGTCATCTACGGCATGATGGCCAATGTCTCGATCGGCGCGCTGTTCATGGCCGGCATCCTGCCCGGCATCGTCATGACACTGTTGATGATGGTGACGGTCGCCGCTTTCGCCTACCGCAAGCGCTGGGGCGCGGATGCGCCCTTCGACGTCAAGCAGCTGGTTTCGGCGGGCATGGAAATCGTCGTCGTACTGCTGGTGCCGCTGTCGATATATCTGATGATGCTTGCCGGCCTTTCGATGAATGCCGCAGCCGGTATTGCCCTGTTGGTACTTCTCGGCCTCGACTGGTATTTCGGCTTCTCCGCCGTCATGGCGCTGATGACGCCGGTCATCCTGATCGGCGGCATGACGATGGGCTGGTTCACACCGACTGAGGCAGCCGTCGCCGCCGTTCTCTGGTCGCTGTTCCTCGGTCTGGTGCGCTACCGGACGATGACCTTCTCGACGCTAGCCAAGGCAAGCTTCGATACGATCGAGACGACCGCTTCGGTTCTCTTCATCGTCACGGCGGCCTCGGTCTTCGCGTGGTTGCTGACGGTCAGCCAGGCGGCCCAGCTACTCTCGGATGCGATCCTGTCGATCACCGACAATAAATGGGTCTTTCTGATCCTGGTAAATCTGCTGATGCTGTTCGTCGGCTGCTTCCTTGATACGATCGCGGCGATCACCATTCTCGTGCCGATCCTGCTGCCGATCGTCGCCAAGTTCGGCATCGATCCGGTTCAGTTCGGCCTGATCATGACGCTCAATCTGATGATCGGGCTGCTGCATCCGCCGCTGGGCATGGTGCTTTTCGTGCTGTCGCGGGTCGCCAAACTGTCGGTCGAGCGCACGACAATCGCCATTCTGCCCTGGCTGGTGCCGCTCTTCGTCGCATTGATCTTGATCACCTTTGTCCCTTCCATATCTCTCTGGCTGCCGCAGCAGCTCGGTTTGCTACGGTAGGAGGAACAGATGCAGACACGTCTCGCGCGCCTTTACGGCAAGGGTGATCTCAGGATCGAAAGTGGGGCCGTTCCGTCGCCCGGACCGGGGGAAGTGCTGCTGAAAATGGCGGCCGCAGGCATCTGCGGCTCCGATCTGCACTATTACCAGGATGGCGGCTTCGGGCCGGTGAGGGTCCGTGAGCCAATCATCCCCGGCCATGAGGCGGCGGGTGTCGTCGAGCAGGTGGGCGCAGATGTAAAGCTGAAGCCCGGCACGCTTGTTGCCGTCAATCCGAGCCAGCCCTGTGGCCATTGCGAATACTGCAGGAAGGCGATGCCGATCCACTGCCTGGAAATGCGCTTCATGGGGAGCGCCATGCGCCTGCCGCACGAACAGGGTATGTTCCGCGAATGGTTCGTCGTGTCGGAAAAGCAGTGCTTCGAGGTTGCGGCGGGAACGAGTGCGGCGGAAGCTGCCTGCAGCGAGCCGCTCTCCGTCTGCCTGCATGCCGCGTCACGGGCAGGCGAAATCCGGGGCAAGCGCGTTCTTGTCACTGGCGCAGGCCCGATCGGCTCGCTGATGGTCGCTGCCGTCAGGCACCACGGCGCCGAAGAAATCGTCGTCACCGACCTTGCCGATGCGGCGCTGCAGCGGGCGACCGCGATGGGCGCGACGCGGGCAATCAATGTCTCCGCCGGGGCTTCGGCACTGACGGAATTCGAGGCAAATAAGGGCTATTTCGACCTGGTCTTCGAATGCTCGGCCGCGCCCCCGGCCATCCGCAGCGCAATCGCCACCGTCAAGCCGCGCGGCACGATCGTCCAGGTCGGCGTGTCGGGCGAGGTACCCGTGCCCTGAACGCCATCGTCGCCAAGGAGCTGCATATCCACGGCACGCAACGCTTCCACGAGGAATTCGCGACCGCGGTCGCGCTGATCTCCAGCCGCGCCATCGACGTCCGCCCGATCATCAGCCACAGCATGCCTCTGGAGCAGGCCGATGCTGCCTTCGTGCTGGCGGGCGACCGAACCGCCGCCTGCAAGGTGCAGCTGACGTTTTAATCGGGTAGCGCGACACCCAGCCGCTCGGCATGCGGCTTCAGCGAAGCCATGATCCCCGGGAAGAGGGCGACGCCATCCGTCAGCGCCTTGCGCTTGCGGGCGAGGCCATTTTCGCCGGGCAAGCGCACGCGGGCGACGCCGGGGCGGGGCGGGTTGCTGTGGCAGGCCTCGGTGAGCCAGCCGGTCTGGCGCAGGAAGGCCTCGCGGCCGCCGAAGGCTTCGGGATCGAAGACCTGCACGGTGACGGCGGCATTGGTACCCTTCGGAGAATCGACGCGGCCATAGCCGGCAAGACCCTGCGTGAAGGCTTCGACATGCAGGGCCATGCCGTAACCCTTCTGGCCGTGATCGAGGCCGCCGGTCGGCAGCAGCGTACCGCCGCGCTCGATGACGCGAGGATCGCGGCTCGGGTTGCCGTTTTCGTCGAGCAGCCAGTCGTGCTCGTACTGCCTGCCTTCGCGGATGAGCCGCTGCGCCATGTTGACGGTGGTGATCGAGGCGCTGATATCGATGAGGATCGGATCGCCAGGCGTCGGGATGCCGTGGGCGACCGGGTTCGGCGTATAGACGCCCCTTGTGCCGCCGAAGGGAGCAACCTGGGCGCCTGATGGGCTGGAGCTCGCGATGCTGACCATGTAGCCGCGATCTGTGGCGAGCGTGAGATAGGCGGCGAGGCAGCCGATATGGTGGCTGTCGGCGATCGCAACGGTGGCGGTACCATATTGCGCGGCGCGATCGCTGGCGAGCTTGACGGCTTCCGACGTCAGCCATGCGCCGGGCAGGCGCCTGCCGTTCCAGGCGATCGCCGGGCCGCGGTCGGAGATGACATCGGGCGCACCGGATACTTTCATCACGCCATCGGCAATGCTTTGCAGATACCAGCCGGCAAGAGCGAGGCCGTGCGTCGTGTGGCCGAGAAGATCGGCTTCGACCAGAAAGCGGGAGACGGCTTCGGCCTTGTCGTCTTCGAGGCCGGCCGCCGCAAACAGCGATGTCGCGAAAGCGCGCAGCTTGTCTGCCTGATAGAGGGTTTCAGTCGTATCGGCCATGGGAGCCTCCGGATCGTTGAAAGGTCAGCGGGCGAGGAAACGCGGATGCAGCGTCTCGCCGCGCAGCGTCGCCAGCACATGTTCGGCCGAGATCACCGACATGGCGCGCTTGGCATCGAGGGTAACGCCGGCGACATGCGGCGTGACGATGGTGTTCGGCAGCGAGAAGAGCGGGTTGTCCTTTTCCGGCGGTTCGACGGCAAAGCTGTCGAGACCGGCTCCGGCGAGATGGCCGCTCTGGAGCGCTTCGACCAGCGCCGTCTCGTCGACGACTTCGCCGCGCGCGGTATTAACGAGGAAGGCGCCGCGCTTCATCAGGCCGATGCGGCGCGCATCGATCAGGTCGCGCGTTTCTGGCGTCAGCGGGCAGTGCAGGCTGACGATATCAGCGGTCGACAGAAGCTTGTCGAGATCGGTCTCGCGGGTAAAACCCTCGAAGGCCTCGGTGGGCGTATGCGGATCGAAGGCGGAGACCTCCATGCCGAGCGCTTTCGCCATCTTACCCAGCGTTTGGCCGATGAAGCCGAAGCCGACGAGGCCGAGGCGCTGGCCGCGCAGCTCGCGGCCGTGATACTGGCCCTTGTCCCAGGTGCCGGAGCGGATCAGCGCGTCCTGGCGGGAGAAATCCTTGACCAGCGCCATGATCAGCGCCAGCGCGTGTTCGGCAACGGAGATGCCGTTGCTCCCCGTCGTCATCGAGACGGGAATGCCGAGCTCGGTCGCCGCCTTGACGTCGATATCGTTGGTGCCGACGCCATGCTTGGCGATATGGCGCAGATGCCCGCCGGCCTGCATTTCCTCGGGGCCAAGAACATCGGCAAGCAGGCGGATGATGGCGCCGTCGGGTTGGTGCTCGCGCATCAGGCCGATCACCGTCTGGCGATCGATATAGGGCTTGGTCTGGACGACCTTGACCCCTTCCTTCTCCAGCACATCCCGGCCTTCGGGCGCGAGTTCTCCTCCGAGAACGAGTACGGTTCTCTGCATGCCTGCCTCCTCATTTCCCCCCGGCAGAGCGGCGCGCAGGCGCCGCCCGGTCCGCTATGCGGCCTTGCGCGGCGAGCGCGCCATCAGCCGGGCGTAAGCGATGGCCGAGAGCATGTTGACGTGATTGGCCTTGCCGGTTCCGGCAATATCGAAGGCCGTGCCATGGTCGACCGAGACGCGGTCGATCGGCAGGCCGAGCGAAACGTTGACGGCGGTCTCGAAGGCGACGAGCTTGATCGGGATATGGCCCTGATCGTGATACTGGGCGATGACCAGATCGAAGGCGCCGTTATAGGCGCGGGCAAATACCGTGTCGGCCGAAATCGGGCCGACGACATCGATGCCCTTTGCCTGTGCCAGCTCGACGGCAGGCGCCAGGAACTCGGCATCCTCGGTGCCGAACAGGCCGTTTTCGCCGCAATGCGGATTGATGCCGGCGACCGCGATGCGCGGCTTCATCCCGAGACGCATGAAGTGGTTATGACCGGCCTCGATCGTCGCCAGCACGCGCTCGGTCTTGGCGCGTTCGATGGCGCCGCGCAGCGAAACGTGGGTGGAAACGTGGATGGTGTTCAGCCGCTCGGAGGCGAGCAGCATGAAGGAGCTCTTCGAACCCGTCAGATGCGCGAGCAGACCGGTGTGGCCGTCGAAATGATGGCCGGCGAGGTTCATCGCTTCCTTGTTGATCGGTGCGGTGACGATGACATCGGCTTCGCCGGACATGGCGAGATCGACGGCGCGGCTGATGTACTTCACCGAGGCGTCGCCGGCGACCGGGCTGACCTTGCCGATCTCGGGCAGGGGCGCGCCGAGTTCGACTTCATCGACTGCGATGGTCGAACCGTCTTCCGAAGCGGCGGAGCCGAAGCGCAGGCCGCTTCCGGTGGCGCGGTCGGCGCGAACAAGCGCTTCCGTGTTGCCGACGATGACGAAATCCTTGCGCTCGCCAGCGGGCATGGCCGCCAGCGCCTTGACGATCACTTCGGGGCCGACGCCTGCGGGATCGCCGAGCGTCACTGCCACTTTTGCATTCTTCGTCATCGGTCAAATTCCCTTAAAAAGCAGCTTGATAAATGGCGCGGATATCATCGCGGGCGAGATCGCGCGGATTGTTGTCGAGCAGGCGGCGAATGGCAAAGGCATCGTCCGCCATGGCATCGAGATCGTCGGCGGGGACGCCGAGGCCCGAGAGCTTCATCTCGATGCCGAGATCGGCGCAGAAGGCATAGGCCGCATCGAAGACCGAGCGGACATCATCCGAAGTCTGATAGCCGAGCGCGGCCATGACGGCGCGGGTCTTTTCCGGCACCGATGGCGTGTTGAAGGCCAGGACATGCGGGAAGATCAGCGCATTGGCGGCGCCATGGGCAACATGCCAGCGGGTGCCGAGCGGATAGGCCAGTGCATGGCCGCCGGCCGTGTTGACCGGACCAAGGCAGAAGCCGCCATAGAGCGATGCAAGCGAAAGACCGGCGCGCGCCTCAGCATCCGAGCCGTCCTTGACGGCTCGGGCGAGATATTTGCCGACAAGACGGGCGCCCTCGATCGCGTAGATATCGATCATCGGGTGGGCCTTGCGGTTGGTGAACGCCTCGACGCAATGGGCCATGGCATCGACGCCGGTTGCGGCCGTCGTGCGGGCCGGGACGGTGAAGGTTAGCGCCGGATCGATGACCGCGATATCGGCCAACATGTAAAGGCTTTCGACCGCGAGCTTCGCCATCGTCTTCGGATCAGTGACGAGGGCGCGGGTCCCGGCTTCGCTACCGGTGCCTGATGTTGTCGGCACCTGCGCCAGCGCCACCTTGCGCGGACCGGTGACCTTGTGCGGGCCGACGACCTCGTGGAGGGTCTGCGACGAGCCGGCGAGAACCGCGGCGAGCTTGGCAAGATCCATGGCGCTGCCGCCGCCGAAGCCGACGATCAGCTCGGCCTGCGCGGCGTTTGCGGCCTCCAGCACCTTGTCGAGATTGGGAATATCGGGCTCGGGCGTGACATCGGCGAAGACCGAGACATGGCCCGGAAGTTCGAGCACATCGACGCGCGAGGCGTTGAACGCATCCGAGATGACAAGCGTACGGGCATAGCCCTTGGCGGCGGCCCATTTGCCGAGCTTGCCAGCCGTGCCGACGCCAAACTCGATGATTTCAGGCCTGACAACCGTGATAGGCGAATCCAGACTGACCATGACACGGCTCCTCCATGAATGCAGCCAAAGCCGCTATTGATGTAAAGTTGTTATATCAACTGTATGTTTCTGGCAATAAGGCGGGCGATGGTTTTTGAGCAAATTCGCAGAAAACCTATGTGGTAGCTATCGGCCAGTCATCGGAGTATGCATCAGTAATGCATTGATTTTCTGCTATTTTATGCGTCATGAGAGCGTTCTGTTCCCTGATGTGTCGATCTCTGCCGAGGCGAGAGACGCGCTGCATTCACTTGTAAATACAATCAAGGATTTCGCGCCAGATGGCGCGAAATCCTGTCGTTCAGGGCCTCAGATCGCCACGTCACTTGGCAGGCGAACATATTTGATCGCCCGGCGATAGTAGGTGTAGGCGATGTGCAGCGTTCCATCCGGTCCCTCGGTGATCGAGGGATAGGAGAATTCGCGGTTGAGCGAGTCCTTGGAGTTGTTGCTGAGGCAGTAGCCGTCGCCGGTGTCGAGATCGATGTGGGAATCGAAGCTCTGGCCGCCATTCGTCGAGATCGCCAGGCTCAGGGGCGCACGCGGAACGCCCCAGACGGCCTTGCGGCGCGTCGCAACCGGTGTTTCCGCAGCCTTTGCTTCGCCCTTGTCGCTTTCGATCTCGTCATAGAGCGACTCGCGGCGGGCGTCCGATGTCTCGGCGTTGCTGTGGTTGTAAACCATGGCAATGCGGCCGTCTCCAAGCTTTGTCGCCTGGATCGAGGAGTTGTTGTTCGGCAGGTTGACCGGCTTCGGTGCCGACCAGCTCTCGCCATTATCCCCGGATTCCGATGACAGGACATGTTCGGAAAAACGGTTGCGGAAGAAAGCGACCATTTTGCTTCCGTTCAGCGGGATGATGTTCATATGCACGGCGCCGAGGCTCTCCGGCACATCGACCATCGTCCAGCTCCGGCCCTGATCCCGCGAGACCAGAACGCCTGCAGTATCGGCATCGCCGCTCCAGCGCTGACCGGGCAAACTGACACAGCGGAAGGCGGGAAGAAGCCAGGTGCCTGCGGAATTAACGATGACAGGCTGGCGAACAAAAGTGCCCGGCAGATCGCAGAGAAGGCGGACGGCGCCGAACGTCTTGCCGCCATCTTCGGAGATCCGGAATTTTACAACTGAGCCGTCCTGATCGCCAGATGTCTGCGAGGTGTAAAGCAGCCAGACATTTCCGTCCGGCGCATTGAAAATCAACGGGTTCTGTTCGGATTTCGCCGGATCGTCAGAGAGTTTTTCCGCTTCGGACCATTGATCCGCGCCGGGCGTCAGCCGGGACATGTAAACGGAAATGTCGCCCATTCCTTCCATCGTGCCGCCGAACCAGACGCAGGTCAGCGTGCCATCCGGCAGGAAGGCCAGATTGGCGGCGTGGTTCTGGATGCAGGGGGAGGGCAGAAAGGCGTCGGCCCGGCCCGGCTGGGCCGGGTTCGGGGCGATCTTGCCGGTCATCAGCGCCGGTACGGCTTCCGGCGGGAGCGCGGTGAAGCTCATGGCATCCTCCTTACGGCAGCTTTGCGTAACCTTCGGCAAGTGCGGCATATTCCGCGTCGGTGAGGGCGACGAGTGGCGGGCGCGTGCGCTTCCAGGCGGCATTGCCGGTCTTCAGGCCGACCATTGCCTTGATGGTCGGGATCTGCACATAGGAATTGGAAAGCGTGCGGTAGCCGTTGATACGGGCCTGCGCCGCATCGACCTTTGCCGTCTGCGCTTCGTCATGGACGTGGTCGTAAACGGTGCGCAGCGAGTCGGCGACGAGGTTGGATGTTGCGGTGATGCAGCCTGCACCGCCGGCCTTCAGCAGCGGCAGCAGCAGCGGATCGGCGCCGCATAGTACGGAGAAGCCCGGATATGCCGCGATGATCGCCTGCATGTTGTTGAAATCGCCTGCAGATTCCTTGATGCCGACGACGGTGTCAGGGAAGGCTTCGACAAGGCGGCCGATCAGCGGCACGGAGAGCGGAATGCCCGAAACCTGCGGGATGTGGTAGAGGATCACCTGCAGGCGGGTGTCATTGACGCCTTCGAGGATCGCCGAATAGGCGTTGAACAGCCCGTCGTCGGATACGCCCTTGTAGTAGAAGGGCGGCAGCATCACGACCTTGGTGACGCCGAGCGACAGCGCATGCTTGGTGAGCTCGATCGTTTCAGGAATGGCGGCAACGCCGGTGCCCGGCAGCAGGTTGTCCGGCGAGATGCCGGCCTTCAGCGCGGCTTCGAGAAGCATGCGGCGCTCGCCCATCGAGAAGGAGTTGGCTTCGCCCGTCGTGCCGAGCAGGGCGACGCCATGGCAACCTTCCTCGATCAGGCGCTTGCAGTGCTCGGTAAACAGGCCGACATCCGGGCTGCCGTCGGCGTTCAGGGGTGTCGTAGCGGCGCTGAAAACGCCCGTGATCTTGTGATTGCTCAACGCATCCTCCTCTGCAGCGCAAGGCTGCTCCTGGCTATATCAGTGCGTGACTTTTCCTCGAAATGATAAGTTGTTGTCAATCTTACAAGCTGCGTCAGAATGACATGCGTATTTTATCCTATTGAAAGTAAATAATAAAAATTTTTGTCCAAAGTTTGGAAGTTGAAATCTGTAAATTTGGATTGACAGATTTACATTATCGCGCAAATCTCTGGGGCATTGTAAAGCGCCCGGCTCGGGGAGGGTTTTCGAGTACGCGCTGTTTTGCCCATGGGAGGAATGTATGACAGACCGCAATGACAAGAATGCTTCCACGGTGTCGCGCCGCGATGCGCTGAAGCTCGGCCTCGCCGCCGGCGTCGGCTTCACGCTGTTCGGCATGAGCGCCCGCATCGTCATGGCCCAGGAAGGCCAGGTGCTGAAGGCCATCAACCCGGCCTTCGACCAGGATTGGTCGCCGCTTCGCGGCGGTGGCCGTACGTTCCGCTGGAACTCCTTCTGGTGGGCCTCGCCGATGTATTTCGACGCCGAAGGCAAGCTCAACCCCTACGTCTTCACCAGCTGGGAATCGCCGGACAAGAAGGTCTGGACCTTCAAGATCGACCCGAAGGCCGTCTTCTCCGACGGCAGCAAGATCACCGCGGCTGACGTCAAGGGTTCGTGGGAAGTCGCTTCCCGCCCCAACACCAAGAGCCAGCGCGCCGATCAGGTCATGGGCAAGGTCGAAGGCTACAAGGATGTCGCCGGCGGATCGGCCACAGAGATTTCCGGTGTCGCAACGCCTGACGAAGGCACCGTCGTCGTCACGCTGACGGAAGCCGATCCGATCTTCTTCATGCGCCTTGCCAACCACATCATCCCGATCACCAAGGCTTCGCAGTCGAAGGGCAGCGATGGCGAGGAAGTGGCTGACTGGTACAAGCCGGATAACAGCGCCGTCTATTCCGGCCCGTTCAAGCTGACCGCGATCGATATCGACGCGGGAACGCTGACCTTCGAGCCGAACGAGAACTTCTTCGGCACCAAGCCGAAGCTCGCCCGTATCGAGATCGCCTCGATCGAAGACAACGTCACGGCAACGCAGCTCATCAAGTCGGGCGAATACAACGCTCATACCGAGCTCGTCACCTCGACGATCATCCAGGATCTCGGCCCGGAATTCTCCGCCGGCCCGATCATCCCGACCAGCCAGCACTTCTGGTTCAACGTCAAGCGCGCGCCGATGGATGATCCGAAGGTTCGCCAGGCGCTGATTATGGCGATCGACCGCGACGGTCTCTTCAAGGCATCCTATCCGGATGGTCCGCACAAGAAGGCAGACCAGATCCTGAACTCGGTTCCGGGCGCCGACAATTCCGGCTTCGAGCCCTATCCGTACGATCCCGAAGGCGCCAAGAAGCTGCTTGCTGAATCGAGCTACGGCGGTCCCGATCGCCTGCCGAAGATCATGTTCGTCGGCATCTCGGCTCCGGCCATTCAGGCAGCTGCCCAGTTCATCGCCGAGCAGTGGCGCCAGAACCTCGGCATCACCGCCGTCGACATGAAGCCGCAGCAGGACTCCTATGCCGGTCCGGACCAGAACTCGGTCCAGATCTTCCGCGACGACGTCGGTACCCGCGTTCCGGATGCCGTGTCCTATCTCGCAGGCTGCATCGCCTCCACCTCGTCCAACGCCCAGAACAAGCTCGGCGGTTACAAGAACGACAAGGTGGATGCGGCTCTGGCAGAGGCAGCAACCAAGGCTGCCGACGATCCGGATCGCGTCAAGCTCGCTCAGGATGCCCAGAAGGCATTCCGCGACGATTGGGCGTTCATTCCGTGGTATTCTCAGGCCATGTCCCGCTGGGCAACCAAGGACGTCAAGGGCATGGAGAAGAACCTCGACTGGCAGGTCGTCGCTCCCTGGGACGTATCGGTAGGCTGATTGAGACGGTAAAGCCGGTCTCTCCAGCCCTCAAGCAACCGCGCGAAGGCCGTAAGGTCTTCGCGCAAGTTTCAAGAAGTGTAGGCGCGCTCCGCGCAGTTTGCGGTAAACGCGCCTGATAACAGGTGGGAGGTGGCCTTGCTTCGCTATGTACTAACGCGATTTGCCATCTGGATTCCGTCGGTTCTGGTCGTGATGCTCGCCGTCTATGCGATGGCCTTCTACGGCGCCGGCGATCCGATCAAGCTGATCTTTCTTCGTGCGCCGGGCGACGTCGCCTATAATCCGGAGCGCATCGAAGCCATCCGCGAAAGCGCGGGCCTCAACAAACCCTTCATCGAGCAGTTCGGCTATTACATCTGGAACCTGCTGCATGGCCAGTTCGGCAATTCGCTGACCTCTGGCCGTTCGGTCTGGGCGATGGTTTCGGCTGCTGCCCCGGTTTCCTTCAAGCTGGCGCTCTGTTCCATCATCCTGACGGCTGTCGTGGCGATCCCGCTCGGCATGCTGGCAGCGCTGAACCAGAATTCCCGCGTCGACTACACGATCACCGGTACGGCCCTGTTCCTCTGGGCGATCCCGGCCTATGTCGCCGGTCCGCTGCTGATGGTCGGCCTCATCGTGCTCCTGCCGATGATCAAGGTGCCTTATGGCTGGGGCGGCGTCTTCGATGTGCGCATCATCCTGCCGCTCGTCGTGCTTTCCTTCCAGCCGATCGCGCTGATCGTGCGCCAGACGCGTGCCGCCGTCATCGAAGTGCTGTCGGAGGATTTCGTCCGCACGGCCCGTGCCAAGGGCGTGCCTGAGATGGTCGTTGCCATCAAGCATATCCTGCGCCCGGTGCTGACGCCCGTCGTCACCCAGCTCGGCCTCATTATGATCACCATCGTCAATGGCGCGATCTTCGTGGAGCTGGTCTTCGGCCTGCCCGGCCTCGGCCGTCTCACGGTACAGGCGCTGACGAATTCCGACTATCCGGTCATCCTCGCCATCACGCTCATCGGATCCTTCCTGGTGATGATCTCGAACCTGCTCGTCGATGTGCTCTACCCGATGCTTGACCCGCGTGCCAACGACGCAAGAAGGAGCCGCTGACCATGTCCGCCATCCCTCTCTCGACAATCGAAACCGCCGACGAACTGCCGGTCAACCTGTGGCGCGATGCCTGGTACCGCCTGAAGCGGAACAAGCTTGCCGTCTTCGGCCTGATCGTGGTGCTGATCCTCGCCTTCGCGGCAATCTTCGGGCCGTATCTCACGCCCTATGATTACCTGACGCAGGATCTGCAGGCCCGCAATGCCGCGCCGTCGCTGGCGCATCTCTTCGGTACCGACGATCTCGGTCGCGATGTCTTCAGCCGCGTCGTCTTCGGCACGCGCACCGCCTTCCTGGTTGCCGTCATCGTCACTTTCATTGCGGTGATGATCGGCCTGACGCTCGGCGCCATCGCCGGCTTCTTCGGCAACCCGTTCGACCGCGTCATCATGTGGCTGACGGATGTCACCATGTCGGTGCCGAACCTGCTGCTCGTCGTCGTCATCAACGCTTCGCTGAAGTCGCCGATCACCAACTGGATGGAGGCCCAGTATCAGGCGACCCTCAATCCCTTCTATCGCCAGACGATCTGGGTCGACTTCCTCCTGGTCTTCGGTTCGATGGCGCTGATCTCCTGGCCGCCCTATGCGCGTCTCGTCCGCGCCCAGGTGCTGTCGATCCGAAGCCGCCCCTATATCACGGCCGCTCAGGCGCTCGGTCTCTCCAACTGGGTGATCATCAAGCGCTATGTCATTCCGAATGCGCTTGGCCCGCTCATCGTTTCGGTCAGCGCCGGTCTCGGTACCGCGATGGTGCTCGAAAGCGCCTTCAGCTTCCTCGGCGTCGGCGTCAACCCGCCGACCCCCAGCTGGGGCAACATGATCTCGGATGGTCTGCGCGTCTGGCAGCACTATCCGCATCTTCTCGCCGCTCCGGCGGCCGTGCTCGGCCTCGCTTCGGTAGCCTTCAGTTTCCTCGGCGACGGTCTCAACGACGCGCTCAACCCGCGGGGCAGCAAGTGATGAACACGAAGACATCAGAACGCCTTCTCGATGTTCGCGACCTGACGGTCGAGATCGACACCCGCCGCGGTCCGGCCGTCGTCGTCGATGGCATCGACCTCTACGTCAACAAGGGCGAAACGCTCGGCGTCGTCGGCGAATCCGGCTGCGGCAAGAGCCTGACCATGCTGTCGCTGATGCGGCTGCTGCCGAACAAGATCAAGGTCACCAAGGGACGGCGCATTTCGACGGCCGCGACCTGCAGAAGATGTCGAATGGCGATCTGCGCAAGGTGCGCGGCGGCGATATCGGCTTCGTCTTCCAGGATCCGATGACCTCGCTGAACCCGGTCATGCGCGTCGGCGACCAGATCTGCGAGCCGCTGATCTATCATCGCAAGATGAGCAAGGCGGAAGCGCGGACCCGCGCTGTCGAACTGTTGCGCCTCGTCGGCATTCCCGGTCCCGAAGAGCGCCTGATGGCCTATCCGCACGAGCTTTCGGGCGGCATGCGCCAGCGCGTGATGATCGCGATCGGCCTTGCCTGCAATCCGAAGCTCCTGATCGCCGACGAGCCGACCACGGCGCTCGACGTGACGATCCAGGCCCAGATCGTCGATCTGGTGAAGGACCTGCGCGCCAAGCTCGGCATGTCGGTCGTCTGGATCACCCACGATCTGGCGCTGATCGCCGGCCTCGTCGATCGCGTTGCCGTGCTCTACGCCGGCACCGTCGTCGAGGATGCGCCGGTCGACGAGCTCTATGCCCGTCCGAGCCACCCCTATACGCGCGGCCTGCTGTCTTCGATCCCGAAGCTCTCGGATTCGCCGGCAAGCCGTCTCTCCTCGATCGGCGGAACGCCGCCAGAGCCCGGCCGCCGCCCGAAGGGCTGCCCCTTCGCACCGCGCTGCCCGCTGGCCGAAGCCGTCTGTCATGAGAGCGTGCCTAAGCTCGAGCCTGTCGCGGGTGCGGGCAATCACCGCGCCGCATGTTTCGTCGTCCAGAAAATGCAGGAGGCCGCGTGATGGGTGCCCAACCGCTTCTGAAAGTCGAAAACCTCGTCAAGCATTTCCACGTCAAGCTCGGCGCCTTCGGCGAGCGCTCGGCGACGGTCTATGCGCTCGACAATGTCAATCTCGACATCATGGAAGGCGAGACGCTGTCGCTCGTCGGCGAATCCGGCTGCGGCAAGTCGACGACCGGCTTCACGATCCTCAACCTCTACAAGGCCACATCGGGCAGGGTGGTCTACAAGGGCCAGGATATTGCGACGCTCGATGAAAAGCAGATGCGCCCCTTCCGGCGCGACCTGCAGATCGTCTTCCAGGATCCGTATTCGACGCTCAATCCGCGCATGACGATCGGCGAAGCGATCGGCGAGCCGATCCTGTTCCACAAGCTCGCCACCAAGGCGGAGCTGAAGAGCAAGGTCGATGCGCTGCTGACCGATGTCGGCCTGCCGACCCGCTTTGCGCAGCGCTATCCCCATGAGCTCTCCGGTGGCCAGCGCCAGCGCGTCGTCATCGCCCGCGCACTCGCCTGCCAGCCGAAATTCATCGTCTGCGACGAGGCGATCTCGGCGCTCGACGTGTCGATCCAGGCGCAGATCATCAACCTGCTGCTCGACCTGCAGGAAAAATACGGGCTGACCTACCTCTTCATCGCCCACGATCTGGCCGTTGTCCGCCACATCAGCACGCGCGTCGGCGTCATGTATCTCGGCCGTCTGGCCGAACTCGCGAGCCGCGAAGAGCTGTTCGACAACCCGCTGCATCCCTATACGAAGGCGCTGCTCTCGGCCGTTCCGGAAACCGATCCGGAGCATGAGCGCACCCGCCAGCGGCAGATCCTGCAGGGCGACGTTCCGAGCCCGCTCAATCCGCCGACGGGCTGCCGTTTCCACACGCGCTGCCCCGCCGCCATGGACGTCTGCTCCAAGGTCATTCCGGAATGGAAGGAAGCAAAGCCCGGCCATCTGGTCGCCTGCCACGCCGTCAACACGGGACAGACTGCATGACGTTGAAAGCCGCCATCATTGCCGACGACCTGACGGGAGCGCTGGATACCGGCACGCCCTTCGTGGACGCCGGGCTTTCGGTGGCGGTGGCGATCGATGTCGAGACGGCAGATGAGGCGCTTGCGGCGGGGACAGATGTCGTCGTCATCAACACCGCCTCCCGTGCTTTGTCGGAAGACGATGCGGCGCGCCGCGTGCGCCAGGCGGCAGACGCTTTGAGCGCGCGGCAGCCGGCGGTCGTTCTGAAGAAGATCGACTCCCGGCTGAAGGGCAATGTGGCGGCCGAAAGTGCTGCACTCGCAGACGCGCTCGGTCTTGCCAGGATCGTCGTGGCTCCCGCCATTCCCGACCAGGATCGAACCACCTATCGTGGGTTCGTCGTCGGGCGCGGCGTCGAAAAGCCGATCGCCGTCGCCGATCTCTTTACCGGCCGCGATATGGATGTTGTTGTCGCCGACGCAGAGAGCGATTTCGATCTCGATGATATCGTGCTTGGCAATGACTGGAACAGCGTGCTGGCCGTCGGAGCCCGTGGTCTTGGCTCGGCGCTCGCCCGCAAGATCGGCCGTGCCGGTGGGCATCCGCTGACCTTTCAGGCATCGCTTCGCACACTCTTTGCCTTCGGGTCCCGCGACCCGATCACGGCGGCACAGATGAACCGCCTCGAAGCCGCAGGTGCGCTGCGCGCCGTCATCGACGCGCCGATGGGCAGCGTCGAATGCGGCGAGGGTCTGGCGTTGCCGCTGCTTCTGCGCTGCACCGGCGAAATCGCCGGTGAGGGCGCAACGGTTGCCCGCCGCTTCGCAGGCGGTGTAAAATCGGTGATCGATGATACCAGGCCGGACATGCTGATGGTCGGCGGTGGTGACACGGCGCTTGCGGTCTTCCGCGAACTCGGCATCAAGACGCTGATGCCGAAGGGAGAAATCGAGGCAGGCGTGCCGTGGTTTGACGTAACGGCCGCCGACGGGCGGCATTTCCGGTGCGCGGTCAAGTCTGGGGGCTTCGGCAATACCGAGAGTCTGCTAAGACTGGTTCCACGGAATCAGGCGGCTTGAGCATGGTGCCGGCGGGGAGAATGGGTGTGGATGAAGCAAATGGCGCATCGTTGAATGCGGGTAACGGTCCGGCTGCAAAGCCCGAGCGCGGCAAGGCCGTGAAACTCGTCGACCGCGTCTTCGACCAGATCCTCGAGCGCATCCGCGCCGGCAACTATCCGCCGGATTCGCGCCTGCCGGGCGAGCATGAACTCGCATCGATGCTCGGCGTCTCCAGGCCGATCGTGCGCGATGCGCTCGCCAAGCTTCGCGAGCAGGGCACCGTCTACGCCCGCCAGGGCGCCGGCACCTTCGTCAGCGCCCATGGCTCGCCGACGACGCAGCTTGCCTATTCGCCGGTCAAGACGATCGCCGATATCCAGCGCTGCTATGAATTCCGCCTGACGATCGAGCCGGCCGCTGCCTTTTTCGCCGCCAAGCGGCGCGACGAGCAAGCAATCCAGAAGATTGCTTCTGCGCTCTCCGATCTCCGGGAAGCAACGAGCCACCAGCTGCACCGCAGCGACGCCGACTTCGTCTTCCATCGCGCTGTCGCCGAGGCCGCCAACAATCACTATTACACCGCCTCGCTCGATGCGCTGAAGCCGCATATCGCCGTCGGCATGCATCTGCACGGCCTGTCGCTGCTCGGTCCGCGCCAGGGACTGGAGCAGGTCTACGAAGAGCATAACGAGATCTACCGGGCCGTCGCCGAAGGCCGCGCCGACGATGCGCGCAACCTGATGCAGACCCACCTCGAAGGCTCGCGCGACCGCCTGTTCGAAGGCCGCGTCCTCGATCTTTCGTTCAAATAGCCCGTCTGCCGATATCCGGAATAGCGCAGGCCTCGCCGCCTCCGAAGATGCGCGAGCGGGTGAGGAAGCGTTTCTCGCGTCCGTTGTCGAGCGAGAACATCCCGCCGCGGCCGGGCACCACATCGATGATCAGTTGCGTGTGCTTCCAGACCTCGAACTGGCTGCCGCTGATATAGACCGGGACACCGGCGATCTCGCCCAGTTTGACATCTGTTTCCCCCACGCGGAATTCATCGGCCGGATAGCACATCGGCGATGAACCATCGCAGCAGCCGCCGGACTGGTGAAACAGGATATCCGGATGATCGGCGCGGATTTCGCCGATCAGGTCGATTGCAGCGTCGGTGGCAAGCACGCGCGGTTCGCCGTTGATTGTGTCTTCCATGTTGTTCCTCCCGTGGATGAGGAGGGAAAACCCCTCCCCAACCCCTCCCCACAAGGGGGAGGGACTAACTTGAGGCACCGCCCCGCTTCGCAAATCAGCGTTCTCGCGAACGCGAGGTTGCTATGAAGCGCGGAGAGCCCAACGGCTTAGCCCCTCCCCCTTGTGGGGAGGGGTTGGGGAGGGGACTTTCCGCCTCCCGCCCGTCCTTCTCAAAAGAACCCAAGCGCCTTCGGGCTGTAGCTCACCAGCATGTTCTTGGTCTGCTGGTAGTGGTCGAGCATCATCTTGTGGGTCTCGCGGCCGATGCCGGATTGCTTGTAGCCGCCGAAGGCCGCGTGGGCCGGGTAGGCGTGGTAGCAATTGGTCCAGACGCGGCCGGCCTGGATTTCACGGCCGAAGCGGTAGGCGCGGTTGCCGTCGCGGGTCCAGACACCGGCGCCGAGGCCGTAGAGCGTGTCGTTGGCGATCTCGAGCGCTTCCTTCTCGTCCTTGAAGGTGGTGACGGAGACGACCGGGCCGAAGATCTCTTCCTGGAAGACCCGCATCTTGTTGTGGCCCTTGAAGATCGTCGGCTTGACGTAGTAGCCGTTCGCCAGCTCGCCGCCGAGATCGTTGCGGGCGCCGCCGGTCAGCACCTGAGCGCCTTCCTGCCTGCCGATGTCGAGATAGGCGAGGATCTTCTCCAGCTGCTCGCTCGATGCCTGTGCACCGATCATCGTCGCGCTATCGAGCGGGTTGCCCTGCTTGATGGCTTCCACGCGCTTGACGGCCTTCTCCATGAAGCGGTCGTAAATGGATTCCTGAACGAGTGCGCGGCTCGGGCAGGTGCAGACCTCGCCCTGGTTCAGCGCGAACATCGCAAAGCCTTCGAGCGCCTTGTCGAGGAAGTCGTCATCCTCGGCCATCACGTCGGCAAAGAAGATGTTGGGCGACTTGCCGCCGAGTTCCAGCGTGACGGGGATCAGGTTCTGGCTGGCATATTGCATGATCAGCCGGCCAGTCGAGGTCTCGCCGGTGAAGGCGATCTTGGCGATCCGCGGGCTTGTCGCCAGCGGCTTGCCGGCTTCGAGGCCGAAACCGTTGACGATGTTGAGAACACCAGGCGGCAGCAGGTCGCCGACCAGTTCGGCCCAGACGAGGATAGACGCAGGGGTCTGTTCGGCGGGCTTCAGCACGACGCAGTTGCCGGCGGCAAGCGCCGGCGCAAGCTTCCAGGCAGCCATCAGGATCGGGAAGTTCCACGGAATGATCTGGCCGACGACGCCGAGCGGCTCGTGGAAGTGATAGGCGACGGTGTCATTGTCGATCTCGCCGATCGAGCCTTCCTGGGCGCGGATGCAGGAGGCGAAGTAGCGGAAATGGTCGATTGCCAGCGGAATATCGGCCGCCATGGTTTCGCGGATCGGTTTGCCGTTGTCCCAGGTTTCGGCCTGTGCCAGAAGCTCCAGCTTGTCTTCCATGCGCTGGGCGATCTTCATCAGGATATTGGAGCGTTCGCCCGGTGCCGTGCGGCCCCACTTGTCCTTGGCCGCGTGGGCGGCATCGATGGCAGCGTTGATATCCTTCTCGTCGGAGCGCGGGATCTCGCAGAGCTTGCCGCCGGTGACCGGCGTGATGTTGTCGAAATATCTGCCGCCGATCGGCTCGCGCCACTCCCCGCCGATATAGTTGCCGTATTTCAGCTTGAACGGCGACTCGACGATTTTCTGATGCAGCATGTCATCCTCCCTTGATGATGCCTGGTTCAGGAGTGAACCGGTGGAGGAAATCTGCTCGTCTTTTGCTCTTCGAAATACCCGCCCGGAGCAATGCCGCACTGCACACTGTCGCAGCGCTGCGACAGGCGAGAACCATCAGTGGAGGTTCAACCGCTTCATCTTGCGGTGAAGCGTGGCGCGGCTCATGCCGAGATTGGCAGCCGCCTGCGAGACATTGCCGTTGGTGCGTGTCAGCGCCCTGAGGAGAGCGGCGCGCTCGGCATCCATCAACGCTTCCTCGCCGTCAGCCGGGCGGCTTTCCTGTAGCGCATCGGCGGCCGGGATGCCGGCGGCGATCCGGCGGTCGTCGAGTTTGAGTGCCAGCCGTGCAGCGCGGGTGGCACCGAGCACGAGGTCGTGCCGGTCGACGGCAAGCAGGGCTGCTGCCGAATTGGTGCCGGAGGGCACCATCAGGAAGCGCGAACCGGCAAAGGCGCTGCGGAAGATGTTGAGCTCGATGCGCATCGCCGCGTCGCGCACGGCCTGCGCCAGGATCGACAGGGTCATCTCGTTGACGTCGTCGCGGCAGGTCGAGATGTCGAGCGCTGCAGCCAGCTGGCCGCGATGGTCGCGGATCGGCGCGGTGGTACAGCTGAGCTTGATATTCGAGGACAGGAAGTGCTGGTCGCGAAAGATCGAGACGGAGCGCTCGTCCGCGAGCGCCGTGCCGATGCCGTTGGTGCCGATGCTGGCCTCGGTCCACACGGAACCGGTCCAGAGGCCGAGGTCGTTGAATTCCTTGTCGTCGGCGCTCGCTCCGCGCCGCTCAAGCGCGACGCCCTCGCGGCAGGTCAGAAGCAGGCAGCAGCCCGCCTTGCCGACCGTCAGGAACAGCTTGTCGAGCTCGTCGTTTGCGTCGCGGATCAGCTGTTCGGATTGTTCGCGGGCGAGGCGGAATTCCTGCTCGGTCAGGCGCAGCGGCGCGCGCTTCTCTTCAGGGGTCAGCTGATGCTTGTCCATGCAGCGGCGCCAGGAGGCGACGATCGGGGAGCTGGCGGCCGCAGAGTTCTGCTGCGCCCACGTATAGACATGGTCGGCATGCGCTGTGAATTCGTGCATCTGCTCCTCCCACGGAACGTAGACCGCAGTCTGGGGCAAATGCCGTCTCATTGCAATTCTGCTTAATTAAGCAGCCCATTCCATGCAGCGTGGGAACTGTCGCAGATCTGCGACAGTTCGATGCGTCAGCTGGCCTTCGGCTGTGCGGCAGGCAGAAGCTTGCCGCGGGCGATGAGCCAGAGCGTGCCGATCGCGATAAAGCCGACGATGGCGGTGACGGCGATGAAGATCACCACCGCAAGGCCCTGGAGTGCGGCATCGCTGCTGTGGCTTGCGACGCGGATGGCGGCTGTCGCCAGCGCCGTGGCGCCGAAGGTGAAGGCCCAGTAGGAGCCGGCGAAAGGCTGCTTGGTGATCCACGGCAGCAGGCGCAACAGGATGGCAGCCTCGAGGATGGCGTAACCCAGCATCGCATGAAGCAGCATATCCGGCGTTCCGCCATTGACGCTGAGATAGGCGACGCTGCCGACAGCCGGAGGGGCAAGCTGGATGCCGAGCGTCGGCCGCAGCTGTACTGCAAGTTCGGGTGCCGTCAGCAGCCGATGCAGCAAGACCGAGTCGATCGCCAGCCAGGCGAAGAAACCGGCGCCGAAGGCGAGCTGACCGAGCTCCTGAAAGCCGAGCGCACCGAGAACGATAGCACTGACGAAGGA
Source organism: Rhizobium sp. BG4 (assembly GCF_016864575.1). NCBI lineage: Bacteria > Pseudomonadati > Pseudomonadota > Alphaproteobacteria > Hyphomicrobiales > Rhizobiaceae > Rhizobium > Rhizobium sp. BG4. Next base: position 516,117 of record NZ_CP044126.1, on the reverse strand, counting down.
ACCTGCGACCGTCGGCAGGTAGAGGACCGGCGTCGTCGTGGTCACGTCGCGGCCGCCCTGCCACAAGGCTCCGGTCCGCCACAGGGCGAAGGCGAAGGTGAAGACGAAACCGGCGGCAAAGAGGATTTCGGTGGCCGGCCGCGAATAGGGCAGCAGCGCGAGCCCTGCGAGCATGGTTGCCACACCGGCGAGGCCGACGAAGCAGCATTGCACCGCATGTTCCAGCTCCGCCAGCGCTTCGCCGCGGGCGTTCAGCCACTTCAAGCCATAGAGGACGCCGACGACGAACCAGACGGCGACTGCCAGCAGGCTGAGGATCTCGCCCGGTGCGGCCGGCAGTCCCCAGACGGAGGCGGCTGCCCGCCAGCTATTGCCGAGCCCGGCAATGCCGAGCACCATGCCGAAGAAGGATGCCGGGACGCGCGGCATCTGAAAACCGGTCCTTGCCGGAATGTCTGCAGCTTGCATTGCCATGACCTCGCTTCATCAGGGGAGCGGAAGGCGTCGCGCCTCCCGCATCGTCGAATGCACTTACTTGGCGATCGCCTCGGCGGCGTCGAGAACGCGGGCAGAATAGACCATGGCGGCGCCGGCATTGATAGCCACCGCAACACCGAGCGCTTCGGAGATTTCTTCCTTGGTCGCACCCTGCTTCAGGGCCTCGGTCGTATGGACGGCGATACAGCCATCGCAACGCACTGTGACGGCGACTGCGAGCGCGATCAGCTCGCGGTGCTTCGCATCCAGGTAGTTCGTCTTCTGCCCGGCGGTCGAAAGCGTCTGGTAGCCCTTCACCGTCTCAGGAACGGTCTTGCCGAATTCACCGATCCGGGCGATCAGCTGGCTACGATATTCTTTCCAGTTCAACATGACTTTGCCTTTCCATCATCTGCAGCAGCTCTCTCGCTGTCTGTTGAGATGGAATATGGACTTTTCGTGCGATCCGATGAATGCTCAATAAGTTCAATTTCTAGCGCGATCGTCTCATGGATATTCTCAGCCGCCTTATCGATCTTGCCGGGCTTCGCACCAGCCTGGACATCCGCTGTCGCCTCGAAGGCGCGTTCGAGATCGACCACGAACCGGCCGGCCGCGGCGTCATCCCGTTTCATGTGGTCCTGTCCGGCAACTGCCGCCTGCGGCTTCCCGACCGGCGGGTGGTCGAATTGACGGCAGGGGATTTCCTCATGCTGCCGCGCGGCGAGGCGCATCTGATCGTCGGCCGCGAGAGCGGTGCCGGGCCGCGCCCGGTGCGGCTCACCCATGACGGCATGCTGCCGGTGCGAGAGAACGGGGAGGGAGCGCCCGATGTGGATCTGCTCTGCGGGCATTTCAATTCGGCTACGGGGTCGTCGTCGTTGCTGCTCGATACCTTGCCCGATGTCTTTCATGCCTCGCTTGCCGGAGCGCAGTCGGAGGAGACGCTGAAGCTGCTCGTCGGCGTCCTCCGCGACGAGGCGATGCATCAGGAAGCCGGGGCGCTGACGATCGCGACGGCGATCTGTCTTGCGCTGCTGACGATGGCGCTGAGGGCGCAGAATACGGCCGCGCTCGGCACCGCGGGCCTCCTGGCGCTGATCGCCAATCCCCGCTTCTCGCGGGCATTGAAGGCTGTGATCGCGAACCCGGCGGAGGATTGGACGATCGACCGGCTGGCCTCGCTCAGCGCCATGTCACGCGCCACCTATGCCAGACAGTTCAAGGAAACGTCGGGGATGACGGTGGCGGGCTTCGTGACCGATCTCAGGATGACGCTCGCCAGCGACCTGCTGATCCGCACCCGCCGAACAGTCGCCGATATCGCCGCCGAGGTCGGCTATGACTCGGAGGCGGCCTTCGGCAAGGCATTCAAGGCAAGGCGTGGAGTGCCGCCGGCGCGCTTCAGGCAGCAGATGGTCTGAAGCGCGCCGGGCTTTTCGTCAGGCGACGGCGCCGAACTGGGCGTTGTGCAAGCGGGAATAGGCGCCATTGCGGGCAAGAAGTTCGGCATGCGTGCCTTGCTCCTCGATGCCGCGGGGACCCATCACCACGATCCGGTCGGCGTTGCGGATGGTGGCCAGGCGGTGGGCGACGACGAGCGTCGTGCGTCCTTCCGACAGTTCCGAAAGCGCCTGCTGGATCGCATATTCCGTTGCCGTATCGAGCGCCGAGGTCGCCTCGTCGAGGATCAGGATCGGCGGGTTCTTCAGGAATATACGGGCGATTGCCAGGCGCTGCTTCTGGCCGCCCGAGAGCTTGACGCCACGCTCGCCGGTCGGCGTATCGAGACCCGCGGGAAGCGAACGGACGAACTCGTCGAGCGACGAGCGCCTGAGTGCTTCCATGATGTCCGCATCCGATGCGCCGAGACGGCCATAGGCGATATTCTCGCGGATGGTCGAGCCGAACAGGAAAACATCCTGCTGCACGATGCCGATCTGGCTGCGCAGCGAGGCCTGCGTCATGTCGCGGATATCGATGCCATCGATGGTGATGGCGCCCGATGTGACATCGTAGAAGCGCGGCAGCAGCGAGCAGATCGTCGTCTTGCCGGCGCCCGAAGGGCCGACGAAGGCGACGGTCTCGCCTGCAGAGATCGTCAGGTTCAGCTTGTCCAGCACCTTGCCGTGATCGGAATAGCCGAAGGAGACGTCCTTGTAGGCGATATCGCCGTGCAGCGACCTAACGGTGACGGCATCCGGACGGTCGGCAAGATCCGGCTCGGTGTCGATCAGCGAGATGAAGCGCTTAAAGCCGGCAATCCCCTTCGGATACATTTCGAGCACTGAGGTGATCTTGTCGATCGGGTGGAAGAAGACATTGACGAGCAGCAGGAAGCCGACGAAGCCGCCATAGGTCAGCTCGCCATTGACGACGTAGAACGTGCCGGCAACCATGATGACTAGCTGCACCAGCCGGGTGCTGAGATAGCTGAGCGCAATGCTCGCCGTCATATAGCGATAGGCGCTGAGCTTGGTCTCGCGATAACCTTCATTATTGAGGGCGAAAAGCTCGCTCTCATAGCCTTCGTTGCCGAAGGCCTTGACGACGCGGATGCCGCCGACGCTTTCCTGAACGCGGGTGTTGAAGTCGCCGACCTTGCGGAAGAGGTTGCGCCAGGTGACCGTCATTTTCGCGCCATAGCGGCTGACCAGCCATGTCATGAACGGCACGATCGTCGTCGTCAGCAGCGCCAGCTTCCAATGCACCGTGAACATCAGGATGAAGGCGCCGATGAAGGTCATGATGGCGATGAATACGTCCTCGGGACCGTGATGGGCGACTTCGCCCACCTCTTCGAGATCCTTGGTGACGTGCGTGATCAGGTGGCCGGTCTTGTTGTTGTCGAAATAGCTGAACGACAGCTTCTGGATGTGATCGAAGGCCTGGCGGCGCATGTCGGACTCGATCGAGATGCCGAGCGCATGACCCCAATAGTTGACCACAGCCATCAGGCCGGTGTTGACGGCATAGACCGCGAGCAGCGCAGCCGCGACGGCGGCGATCAGCCCCCAGTCACGGCCGGGAAGCAGCTCGTCGACGAAGAGCTTGACGGCAAGGGGAAAGCCCAGTTCCAGCAGGCCGGCAATGACGGCGCAGCCGAAATCAAGGAAAAACAAGCGCTTGTAACGCGCATAGTAGGAGAAGAAGCGACGAAACATGAGTGCCCTCCAGGGCAGTATCTGTCAAGATCGTAGGATGGGAAGCGGGCCGAACAGACGAGCCCAATCGGCACCGCTGTTCAGCGTTGTGTTGTGCCGAGATTTCGCATCGTGACGATCCTCCTTCATGAGTCGCTGCAGGGACTTATAGTATGACAGCATCGCGCTGTCACTACAGATTGTGCTGAAAACAAGAAAGCCCGGCGAGGCTGCGCATCGCCGGGCTCTGAGAATGCAAAGCGTCAGTGCCTCACTTCGGCGTGACGTCGAAGCCGAACCACTTTTCCGACAGCGTCTTGATCGTGCCGTCGGCCTTGGCGGAAGCGATCGCTTCGTTGAACAGCGCCTTCAGCGCGGTATCGTCCTTGCGCAGACCGACCGAGCTGCCGCGACCGAGGAAGCCGCCCTGGAAGCGCGGACCCGTCGTCGTCATGTCTTCGTTGCCAGGCTTCTGCGAAGCGGTGGTGAGATAGGCCATCGAGGCCATCACCAGATCGACGCGGCCGGCCTTGAGGTCGAGGTCATGTTCTTCGGTGGTCTTGTACTCGCGAACCTCGACGACGCCCTTCAAGTACTTGTCGACGAAGGCGGCGGCGGTGGAAGCGGTCTGCACACCGATGGTCTTGCCCTGCAGCGCCGGCTTGATCTTCTCGATCTCGGCGGCGGCGCCGGCCTCGTCGCTGGCGAGCGAGAAGACCTGGCCCTTCTCAGGCAGGCCTGCCAGATCGCTTTCCTTCGAGGTGGCGAAAGCCTGGCCGGTGGAGCCGTAGGAATCGCTGAAGGCGATCACTTCCTCGCGCTTGGCGGTCGCCGACATGCCGGAGATGATGGCGTCGAACTTGCCGGCATTCAGACCCGGGATCATACCGTCGAAGTTCTGGACGACGACCTTGCACTCGACCTTCATGTGGGCGCAGAGATACTTGGTGAGCTCGATCTCGTAGCCGTCAAGCGTGCCGTCCGGCTTGGTGAAGTTGTAAGGCTTGAACGCACCTTCGGTGGCGATCGTCACCGTCGTCCACTTCTTGTCGTCGGCATGGGCGATGCCTGCGGTAGCAATAACCGCCATTGCGGCCGCTGCGGTCAGAACCCGCGAAAGAATTGTCATTTTAGCTCCCCTTTTCTTGGTTTGGGCTGAGAGATTATTTGCTGATGAACTGCCGGAAGCGTTCCGAGCGCGAATTGGCAAAGACGTCCTGCGGGCGACCGTCTTCTTCGACGACGCCCTGATGCAGGAAGACGACGCGGCTCGAGACGTCGCGGGCAAAACCCATCTCGTGGGTGACGACCAGCATCGTGCGGCCTTCTTCGGCGAGCGCGCGCATGACGCGCAGCACTTCACCGACGAGCTCGGGATCGAGCGCCGAAGTCGGCTCGTCGAACAGCATCACCTTCGGGCGCATGGCGAGCGCACGGGCAATCGCGGCGCGCTGCTGCTGGCCGCCGGAAAGGTGGGCCGGATAGAAATTGCGCTTCTCGGCGATGCCGACCTTGGCAAGCAGCGCCTCGGCTTCCTCGATGCATTCGGCGCGGTTGCGCCCCTGCACGTGAACGGGCGCCTCGATGACGTTTTCCAGCACGGTCTTGTGGGACCAGAGATTGAAGCTCTGGAACACCATGCCGAGTTGCGAGCGGATGCGGTCGACCTGCTTGCGGTCGGCCGGACGGCTGCGGCCTTTGGCGTCGGGCAGCATGCGGATCGTCTCGCCGGCCACCGTCACGTCGCCGGAATTCGGCGTTTCCAACAGGTTGACGCAGCGCAGGAAGGTCGACTTGCCGGAGCCGGACGAGCCGAGGATCGAGACGACGTCGCCCTCGTGGGCATCGAGCGAAATGCCCTTCAGCACTTCGACATTGCCGAAACTCTTGTGCAGGTTCTTGACGCTGAGAGCGGTTGCCGCGGTCATCGGGCGTCTCCTTCAAGTGCGGGCGCAGCTTTCACTGCCGGATGATAGGGAACGGGCTGGCGCAGATGCGGGCTCAGCCAGTATTCGACGAGATGGACGAGCCGGGTCAGCAGGAAGTTGATCGCCAGGTAGATGGCTCCGGCAACGATGAAGACTTCGATCGCCCGGTAGGATTCCGAGATGATGCGGGCGGCGACGCCGGTGACTTCCATCAGCGTGATGATCGAGGCGAGCGAGGTGGCCTTGACCATCGAGATCATCTCGTTGCTGTAGCCGGGCAGGGCCTGGCGAACCGCGAGCGGCAGCACGATGCGGCGGAATTGCATCAGCCGTGGCATGCCGCAGGCGCGGGCCGCTTCGATCTGGCCGAAGGGAACCGAAAGCAGGCCACCACGGATGATTTCGCTGGCATAGGCGGCAGTATTCATGGTCAGCGCCAGCACGGCACACCAATAGGGCTCGCGCAGGAACGGCCAGAAGATGCTGTGGCGGACGGCCGGGAACTGGCCGAGGCCGTAATAGAGCAGGAAGATCTGGACGAGCAGCGGCGTGCCGCGGAAGACGAAGACATAGCTGCGGGCGAACCACTCGAGCGCCTTGTTGCCGGAAAGGCGGCAGAGGGCGATGGCCAGCGCCAGGACGGCGCCGAGCGCAATCGAGGTGGCAGCAAGCTCAAGGGTCAGCGGAATGGCTGAAACCAGGCTGACGAAGGTCTCAAACAGAAATTGCAAGTCCATCAGCCTCTCCTCACGCCACGCGAAAAGTGCTTTTCGGCACGCCGCAGAAACAGGCCGGAGCCGGTGGAGATGACGAGGTAGATCGCCCCGGCGATAACGTAGAAATCGAAGGGCAGGCCGGTAGAGCCGGCGGCGATCTGCGTCTGGCGCAGCAACTCGGCGACGCCGGTGATGGAGACGAGGGCGGATTCCTTCAGGACGACCTGCCAGACATTGCCGAGGCCGGGCAGTGCATGGCGCAGCGTCAACGGCGCGATGATGCGCCGGAAGCGCAGGGCGCGGCCCATGCCGCAGGCGATCGCCGCTTCGATTTCACCGGGATGGACCGCCTTGAAGGCGCCGCGGAAGACTTCGGTGAACTGGGCGCCGGAGGTCACGCCGACGGCGAGCGAACCGGCAAGAAAGCCCGGGAAGCCGAGAAAGCCCTCGGCGCCGAACAGCTTGCCGATCGCGGTGACGGCAGCGCTGCCGCCGAAATAGAAGAGGTAGATGACGAGCAGATCCGGGATGCCGCGAAGGACTGTCGTATAGGTATCAGCCGCGATCTTCAGGCCGCGGCCACCCGATATTTTCGCCCATGCGCCGAAGGAACCGATCACGGCGCCGGTCGAATAGCCTGCGAGCGCGATCAGAACGGTCATCCACGCGCCTGCAAGCAGCGCCTTGCCCCATCCGTCGGGGCCGAAGCTGATAAGCTCGAGGATGCCCGGCTGGTTCATGACGCCTGCCTTTCGGGAAGCGGCGGCTGCACGTCGTCAGGGATCGGATTGACGAATGGCGTCCCATCGAGGCGGCCCTTCAGGTCCGCCTTGGCCGCCTCGATGAGATCGGGATTGCGGATCAGGTCGATGGCGGTGCTCGCCATGACCTTCGCCGCGTGTTCCGTGCCCTTGTGGGCAGCCGGAAGTTTGCCCTGGGCAACGAGCTGCCAGGAATGGCCGGGCGTGCCGATCGCATAGGTGGCGCCGCGCATCTGGACGGTCGGAACCACCCAGCTGACGCTGCCGACATCGGTGGAGCCGACGATGGAGCTGTCGCCGGCATAAAGCGGGAAGATTTCCTCGCAGAGCGGCTGGTCCTTCTTCGGCTTCAGGCCGAACCGGGCATAGGACGAGGCGATGTCCTCGGGGCTCATCGTCGCCTGGAACTTGCGGGCCGTCTCGCGGTCGGCATCGTCGAAGACGGGCGCGCCGAGGCGCTGGAGATTGGCAAACATCAGGTCCTCGAGCGGCACGTTGCCGACGAGATTGGCGTCGCCGCTGATCACTTCGCTGCGCACCGTGGTCTCGGTCATCAGCGCAGCACCCTCGGCAACCTTCTTGACGCGGGCGACCAGCGACAGCAGTTCGGGCAGGTTGCGGGCGCGCACGAGGTAGCGCACCGTTGCCTTGGCCTGCACGACATTCGGGGCCGAGCCGCCGGTATCGGTCACGGCATAGTGGATACGCGCGCTCGACGGCATGTGCTCGCGCATGTAGTTGACGCCGACGTTCATCAGCTCGACGGCATCGAGCGCGCTGCGGCCGAGATGCGGCGTAGCCGAGGCATGCGAAGCGCGGCCGCTGAAATGGAAGTTCAGCTCGTTGCAGGCGAGCGAGACCGGATTGTTGACACCGGCAAAGGCCGCCGGGTGCCAGCAGATGGCGATATCGACATCGTCGAAGACGCCGGCGCGCACCATGAAGCCCTTCGACGAGCCGCCTTCTTCGGCCGGGCAGCCGTAATAGCGGATGCGGCCCTTCAGGCCGTTCTCGGCGAGGAAATCCTTGACGGCGGAAGCCGCCAGCATCGATCCGGCGCCGAGCATGTTGTGCCCGCAGCCGTGGCCGTTGCCGTTGACGGAGGCTTCGCGCTTTTCCGCGATGCCGGCAATCTGGCTCAGGCCGGGCAGGGCGTCGAATTCGCCGAGAATGGCAATGACCGGGCCGTCTTCGCCGGCTTCACCCATCACAGCCGTCGGCAGGCCGGCAATGCCGCGCTCGACCCTGAAGCCCTCGGCTTCCAGCTGGCGGGCGTGCTCTTCGGCGGAGCGATACTCTTCGTAATTCGTCTCCGGCATATCCCAGATGCGATCGCTCAATGCGGCGAAGGCTTCGCTCTTGGCTTCGACGATGTCCCAGACGGCTTCGGTGTTTTTCATGACTTTCAAAACGGCTTCGTTTCGCATAGTATCCAAAATTGGCGCCAATTTAGGTTACAAAAAATTTTCGCGCAATCCATGGGCATGAATAAATTTTGGACGAACTCAAACGGTTGCCACGCCTACAGAATTTCAAACAGGCGTGTTATCGGTGATGAAAAAGGGGATTGGAAATGGCTGACGTCGTGATGGAAGAAGAGCCGGAATCGGCCAGCGCGCGCGACGTGACGGACTTCATCCTGCAGGACATTCTGGCCGGTGTGCTGCTGCCCGGCACCTGGCTGAAGCAGATCGATCTCGAGCGCCGCTACAAGTGCACGCGCCCCGAAGTGCGTCGTGCATTGGATCGGCTCGCGCAGAAGCGCCTTGTCGAGCATGTCCCGAACCGCGGCTACCACGTCTATGAGCCGGATGGCCGCCGCGCCCAGGAAGTCAGCGAGATCCGCATCATCCTGGAAACCGCGATCGCGGCAACGATCGTTTCGAACGCCGCGGCCGACGAGATCGCAAAGCTCAGGAAGCTTGCCGATCACTTCGACCTGATGGTGCTGAACGGAACGATGCTGGAGCTCTACGAAGCCAATCTGGCCTTTCATCGCCAGCTGCTGACGCTCGGCGGCAATATCGAACTCGTCGATCTCATCACCGAGATTCGGCAGAGAACGTCTTCAGCACCGGTCTCGCAATGGCGCACGCGCGCCCGGGTCGAACAATCCGGCCGCGAGCATCATCAGATGATCGATGCGATCGCGGCCGGAAATGTCGAGAAGCTGAAGGAGCTGGTCCGCCAGCACATCCTGCAGCGTTGATGAAGCAGGCCGGGAGCCTCGTCTCCCCCGGCCCGCACGGTCATGATCAGTTGGACTGCCAGCTCTTGACGAGCTCGTCGTAATTGATCGTGACCGGCTTTTCCTTCTCGTTTTCGATCTTCAGCTGCGGAGCGAGGTTGCCCTTGGCGACGGCATCCTTGTTCCAGTATTCGAGATCGTGCTCCTCGGCGAGCTTCGGCCCGATGTCACCCTGAACTTTGGCGCGTTCGAGGCGCTGCAGCACCTTTTCCTGCTCGGAGCAAAGCGAATCCATGGCTTCCTGCGCGGTCTTGGCGCCGGAAGAGGCGTCACCGACGGCCTGCCACCAGAGCTGTGCGAGCTTCGGATAGTCAGGAACGTTGGTGCCGGTCGGCGACCACTGGACGCGGGCGGGCGAGCGATAGAACTCGATCAGACCGCCGAGCTTGGGAGCGCGCTCCGTGAAGCTCTTGTCGCGAATGGTCGACTCGCGGATGAAGGTCAGGCCGACATGGCTCTTCTTCACGTCCACGGTCTTCGACGTCACGAACTGCGCGTAGAGCCATGCGGCCTTGGCGCGGTCATCGGGGGTCGACTTCATCAGCGTCCAGGAACCGACGTCCTGATAGCCGAGCTTCATGCCATCCTTCCAGTAGACGCCGTGCGGTGAGGGCGCCATGCGCCATTTCGGCGTGCCGTCCTCGTTGACGACGGGCAGGCCGGGCTTGACGGCATCAGCCGTAAAGGCCGTGTACCAGAAGATCTGCTGAGCCACTTCGCCCTGCGCCGGAACCGGGCCGGATTCGGAGAAGTTCATGCCCTGCGCTGCCGGCGGGGCATAGGCCTTCAACCAATCCAGATATTTCTGGATCGAGTAGACGGCGGCCGGGCCGTTGGTATCGCCGCCGCGAGCGACGCACGAGCCGACGGGACGGGAGTTCTCGTCGACCTTGATGCCCCACTCGTCGACCGGAAGACCGTTCGGGAGGCCCTTGTCGCCATTGCCGGCCATCGACAGCCAGGCGTCTGTGAAGCGCCAGCCGAGCGACGGGTCCTTCTTGCCGTAGTCCATATGGCCGAAGACCTTCTTGCCGCCGATGTCGCGGCCGGTGAAGAATTCGGCGATGTCCTCATAGGCCGACCAGTTGACCGGGACGCCGAGATCGTAGCCGTACTTCGCCTTGAAGTCGGCCTTGTTCTTCTCGTCGTTGAACCAGTCGTAGCGGAACCAGTAGAGGTTCGCGAACTGCTGGTCGGGAAGCTGATAGAGCTTCTTGTCCGGCGCGGTCGTGAACTTGGTGCCGATGAAGTCGTCGATGTCGAGACCGGGATTGGTGACATCCTTGCCTTCGTTCGCCATCCAGTCGGTCAGCGAGCGGGCCTGCTGGTAGCGCCAATGGGTGCCGATCAGGTCGGAGTCGTTGACATAGGCGTCGTAGATGTTCTCGCCCGACTGCATCTGCGTCTGAAGCTTTTCGACGACGTCGCCCTCGCCGATCAGGTCGTGGGTGATCTTGATGCCGGTGATCGCCGTGAAGGCGGGCGCCAGCACCTTGGATTCATATTCGTGGGTCGTCAGGGTTTCGGAAACGACCTTGATGTCCATCCCGGAGAAGGGCTTGGCAGCGTCGATGAACCACTGCATTTCCTTTTCCTGGTCGGCGCGCGGGAGCGACGATAGATCGCCGATCTCCTTGTCGAGGAAGGTCTTCGCCTCGTCCATGCCGGCATAGGCAGAGCCCGTCATTGCCAGCAAAATGCCTGCTGTCGTCGCTAGTAGATGCCGTCGCATAATATCCTCCCAGGGTTTGCGATTGCAGTCTTCACGTCTCAGGCGGCCAGTACCCCGGCCATCTGTCTCACCTTGGCATCACACGTATCGGAACACGCCGATGGCGTAGATCACGGAGATGCCAAGAGCCCACCACAGGCCGGGTCCAACAAGACCTAGCCATGCCAGATGAATGAACGCTGCCCCCAGCAGCGAAATGAACAGACGGTCGCCGCGCGTCGTCTCGAAGCGCAGCAGGCCGGTGCGCGGCGAGCCGCCGGGCACGAAATATTCCCAGACGCTCATGCCGACGAGCAGCACCAGGATCGTCAGGAAGAACAGCGCCGTCGGCAGCGTCCAGGCCATCCAGGAAAAGGTCATGGTCGTCTCCTCCTCAGACGCGGCCCAGGGCAAAGCCCTTGGCGATGTAGTTGCGGACGAAATAGATGACGAGAGCGCCGGGCACGATGGTCAGCACACCGGCCGCCGCCAGCACGCCCCAATCCATGCCTGCTGCTGAAACGGTGCGCGTCATGATTGCCGAGATCGGCTTGGCGGCCGTCGTCGTCAGCGTGCGGGCCAGCAGCAGCTCTACCCACGAGAACATGAAGCAGAAGAAGGCGGCGACGCCGACGCCGCTGGCGATCAGCGGCATGAAGATCTTCACGAAGAAGCGCGGAAACGAATAGCCGTCGATATAGGCCGTTTCGTCGATCTCCTTCGGCACGCCGGACATGAAGCCTTCGAGAATCCAGACCGCCAGCGGCACGTTGAACAGGCAGTGCGCCAGCGCCACGGCGATATGCGTGTCGATCAGCCCGAAGGCCGAATAGAGCTGGAAGAAGGGCAGCGCGAAGACCGCCGGCGGCGCCATGCGGTTGGTCAGCAGCCAGAAGAACAGGTGCTTGTCGCCGAGGAACCGGTAGCGCGAGAAGGCGTAGGCGGCAGGCAGGGCGGCCAGAACTGAAATCACCGTGTTCATAACGACATAGATGATCGAGTTGATATAGCCGTTATACCAGGACGGATCGGTGAAGATGACCGTGTAGTTCGCGAGCGTCGGGTTCTGCGGCCAGAGCGAAAAGGCGCCGGTGATCTCCGAATTCTCCTTGAAGCTCATGTTGACGAGCCAGTAGATCGGCAGCAGCAGGAAGACGATGTAGAGCGTCGAAACCACCCAGGAGAAGTTTCCGGCGGGCTTGTATTTCATTGTCTGAGCCATGGTCCTCTCCTTTCTCAGCTGTTCGCATCGCTGCTGGTCATGACCGTGTAGAAGATCCACGACAGCAGCAGGATGATCAGGAAGTAGATGATCGACATCGCCGCAGCAGGGCCGAGATCGAACTGGCCGACGGCCATCTTCACGAGGTCGATCGACAGGAAGGTCGTCGAATTGCCGGGACCGCCGCCTGTGACGACAAAGGGTTCGGTATAGATCATGAAGCTGTCCATGAAGCGCAGCAGCACGGCGATCAGCAGCACCCGCTTCATTTTCGGCAGCTGGATGTAGCGGAACACGGACCAGCGCGAGGCGCCGTCGATCTTGGCGGCCTGGTAATAGGCATCCGGGATCGAGACGAGGCCGGCATAGCAGAGCAGCACGACGAGGCTCGTCCAGTGCCAGACATCCATGACGATGACGGTGATCCAGGCATCGACGGGGTCGCGCACATAATTGTAGTCGAGGCCGATCGCCTCCAGCGTATGGCCAAGCAGGCCGATATCGACACGGCCAAAGACCTGCCAGATGGTGCCGACGACGTTCCACGGAATGAGCAGCGGCAGCGACATCAACACGAGGCAGACGGGAACGCCGAGACCCTTCTTCGGCATGTTGAGCGCGATGAAGATGCCAAGCGGGATCTCGATCGCCAGGATGATCAGCGAGAAGGCGAGGTTGCGCTGCAGCGCCGCCCAGAAGCGGTCCGATTCCAGGGTCTGCACGAACCAGTCGGTACCCGCCCAGAAGAACTCGTTGTTGCCGAACGTATCCTGCACCGAGTAGTTGACGACGGTCATCAGCGGGATGACGGCCGAGAAGGCGACGAGCACCAGCACTGGCAGAACCAGAAACCAGGCCTTGTTGTTCCAGGTCTTTTCCATGTTCAGCCCTCCCTGCCGACGCGCCAGGAATTGGCGTAGATGCTGATCGCCGCGGGATCGAAACGGACCCGCGCGTCCTCAGGAATTTCGGCATCCTCGGGGACGACGATCGCCAGCGGCTGATCGGCGAAGCGGGCGCGCACGATCTTCTGGCGGCCGATATCCTCGACCTTGGAAATCGAGACAGGCATGCCCTCGCGCCCGAGCCGGATGAATTCAGGGCGGATGCCGAGCTCGACCTTGGCGGCGCCTGACGTGTTCGGCGCATAGTCGAGGCTGATCGCTTCCTGCCCGACATTGACGACGTTTCCGGATACCTTGGCAGGCATCACGTTCATGCCCGGCGAGCCGATGAAATAGCCAACGAATGTGTGGCTCGGCCGCTCGAAGAGTTCTGCCGGAGTGCCGATCTGGACGATCTCGCCGTCATACATGACGACGACCTTTTCGGCGAAGGTGAGCGCCTCCGTCTGGTCATGCGTGACATAGACCATGGTGAAGCCGAACTGCTTGTGCAGCCGCTTCAGCTGCGAGCGCAGCACCCATTTCATATGCGGGTCGATGACCGTCAGCGGCTCGTCGAAGAGGATCGCGTTGACGTCGTTGCGAACGAGGCCGCGGCCGAGCGAGATCTTCTGCTTCTGGTCGGCCGTCAGCCGCTGCGCCTTGCGCTTTGCCCAGCCGCCGAGATCGATCATCTCGAGGATTTCGCGGACGCGCCGGTCGACTTCAGGCTCGGCGACGCCGCGGTTGCGCAGCGGGAAGGCCAGATTGTCGTAGACGGTCATCGTGTCGTAGATCACCGGAAACTGGAACACCTGCGCGATGTTGCGCGCCTGTGTCGACAGATCGGTGACGTCCTTTCCGTCGAACAGGATGCGGCCATGCGACGGCTGAAGAAGTCCTGATATGATGTTGAGAAGCGTGGTCTTTCCGCAGCCGGACGGGCCGAGCAGCGCATAGGCGCCACCATCGGCCCATTCGTGATCGACCTCCTTCAGCGAATAGTCCTTTTCGGACTGCGGATTGGGGCCGTAGGCGTGGCGGATATGGTCGAGCGTGATGCGTGCCATGTGAGCCTCCTAAGCCGCGCGGTTGCCGGTTGCGATCGCCCGGCCGTCCGGCCCGAAGGCCATGAGGTGGCGGGTGTCGAGATAGACAGCGATCTCGGTATCCGGATCGATGTCGTGGATGCCATGCGCCAGCATCACCCAGCGCACGCCGTTGAAATCCACATGCACGAAGCTTTCCGAGCCGGTGATCTCGGAGATCTGCGTCTTCGCTATCAGCTTCGGCGATGCCTGCGTTTGTGCGGCCAGCGCCAGATGGTGCGGGTGGAAAGCGACGGTCGCGGCGCCGTCGGCCATGCCGGAAAGATGCGCCGGCGCGGCGAACTCGACTCCGCTTGCATGCCGCAGGATCGGGCCGCTCTTGACGACATCGATGAAATTCAGCGGCGGATCGGCGAAGGTCTTGGCGGTGACGAGATCGACGGGGCGGCGATACACGTCGATCGTCTTGCCGAATTGCGTGACCCGGCCTTCGTTCAGCGTCGCGGTATTGCCGCCGAGAAGCAGAGCTTCCGAGGGTTCGGTCGTCGCATAGACGAAGATCGCCCCGGAGGCTGCGAAGATGCGCGGCAGCTCTTCACGAAGCTCTTCGCGCAGCTTGTAGTCGAGATTGGCGAGCGGCTCGTCGAGCAGCACCAGGCTGGCATTCTTGACGAGGGCGCGGGCAAGCGCCGTGCGCTGCTGCTGGCCGCCGGAGAGGTTGAGCGGCGTGCGATCCAGATAGGGCGTCAGCTTCATCAGGTCGGCGGCCTTGCGCACCTCGGTGTCGATGGTCTTTGCATCGCGGCCGGCAATGCGCATCGGCGAGGCGATGTTCTCGTAGACCGACAATGCCGGGTAATTGATGAACTGCTGGTAGACCATCGCGACATTGCGCTTCTGGACCCGCACGCCGGTGACGTCGGCGCCGTCGAAATGCACCGATCCGCTGGTCGGGCGGTCGAGCCCGGCCATCAGCCGCATCAGCGATGTCTTGCCGGAGAGCGTCGGTCCAAGAAGGACGTTCAGCGACCCCCGTTCGAGTGTCAGATCGGTCGGGTGAATATGATATTCACCCCCCACCATCTTGGCGGCATTGCGCAGTTCGAGCATTCCGGTTCCCGTGCCTCCTCAAGACGGGGACCACATGCCGTCCTACCCGGCGAGCTGTGCGGGCAGGGCGGCGATGTACTCCTCCAATGTCTGCATCTGTTCCGTCGTCATGTGTAGTCCGGCCTTCGTTCGCCTCCAGAGGACATCCTCAGCGGTGAAGGCCCATTCATGCTGCATGAGATAGCGCACTTCGGCCTCGTAGAGATCCGACCCGAAATGCCGCCCGAGATCGGCGATCGAAGCCGACTTGCCGAGCAGGACGGTGGCCCTGGTGCCGTAGCGCCGGGTGAGGCGCCTTGCATGCGACGGTGCCAGAAACGGATAGGCCGCCTGCAGCCTGGCCACCTCGGCCTCGAAGCCCTGCGCCGGAAAGTCGCCGCCCGGCAGATGGCTCTTCGCCGTCCAGGGGCTACCCTTGACACCGATCGCCTCGCCGATCTTCTCCAGTGCATGTTCCGACAGGCGCCGGTAGGTGGTGAGCTTGCCGCCGAAGACGTTGAGCAGCGGCGCGGCATTCGCCTCGCTGCCGTCTTTGCCCTCAAGCTTCAGCACGTAATCGCGCGTCGCCTCCTGCGCCTTCGAGGCGCCATCGTCGAAGAGCGGGCGGACCGCCGAATAGGTCCAGACGATATCGTCGGCGGTGACCGGCTCCTTGAAATACTCGCTTGCCGCCTTGCAGAGATAATCCGTCTCTTCCGCCGATATCCTGACATCCTTCGGATCTCCACCATAATCCCGGTCGGTGGTGCCGATCAGGGTGAAGTCTTCCTCATAGGGAATGGCGAAGATGATGCGGTTGTCGGGGTTCTGGAAGAAATAGGCCTTGGGACCGTCGAACTTCTTCTTCACGATGATATGGCTGCCCTGGACGAGCCGGACATGGCGCGCCTCGTTCTGGCCGAAGGCGGCGCGGATGACGTGATCGACCCAGGGACCGGCGGCATTGACCAGCATGCGGGCCTGATGCGTCTCGCTGCGGCCCGAGAGCGTATCCACCGTCTCGACGACCCACAGCCCGTTCTCACGCCGCGCCGACACCACTTTCGTGCGCGGCATGATCAGCGCGCCCTTGTCGGCGGCATCCCGGGCGTTCAGCACCACCATGCGGGCATCGTCGACCCAGCCATCGGAATATTCGAAGGCTTTCGTAAACAGCGCCTTCAAGGGCTTGGCTGCTGGGTCACGGCGCATGTCGAGCACTGATGTCGGCGGCAGGAGCTTGCGGCCGCCGAGGTGATCGTAGAGGAACAGACCCAGCCGGATCAGCCAGGCCGGGCGGATGCCGCCCTTGTGATAGGGCAGGACGAAACGCATCGGCCAGATGATATGCGGCGCCATCGCCCAGAGCACTTCGCGCTCCATCAGCGATTCACGCACGAGGCGGAACTCGTAATGTTCGAGATAGCGCAGGCCGCCATGGATCAGCTTGGTGGCGCCCGACGAGGTGCCCGAGGCGAAGTCGTTCATCTCCGCCAGCGCCACCGAATAGCCGCGGCCAACCGCATCACGGGCAATCCCGCAGCCGTTGATGCCGCCGCCGATCACGAATAGGTCGTGCAGTGTTTGGCCCACATTCCCCTCCCGTGCGCGCCTCAGTGACGGTTACCCTCCCCGGCAAACCGAAACTTGAGAGACTAGAAGTGAAGATGAACCGAATGTCAAACGAATGTTTGTAGCCGCCAAACAACATTCACGGCGGCGATATCCTTGCTCAGCTGTGCAAAGAGCGAAAATCGAGCTTTCGGATTGGGTT
The DNA here is from genome assembly GCF_016864575.1 of Rhizobium sp. BG4. NCBI lineage: Bacteria > Pseudomonadati > Pseudomonadota > Alphaproteobacteria > Hyphomicrobiales > Rhizobiaceae > Rhizobium > Rhizobium sp. BG4. Next base: position 499,115 of record NZ_CP044126.1, on the reverse strand, counting down.
AGCGGTTTGGCGGGCCTTCAGGCCCGCTCTTCCCAGATCTTCGCGGTTTCGACGATCGTTGCCACGGCCTTCTCCATATCCTGGATGCTGACCCATTCGAGCGGCGAGTGGAAGGCATGGCCGCCGTCGAAAATGTTGGCGGTGGGCAGTCCCATGAAGGAGAGGCGCGAACCATCGGTGCCGCCGCGGATGCTGCCGCGCACGGGGTTCATTCCGGCACGACGGATCGCCTCGATCGCGTGTTCGACGATTTCCGGGTTGCGGTCGAGCACCGCCTTCATGTTGCGGTACTGGTGCTTGACCTTGAACGTGTAGGAGGAGCCGGGATAGGCGGCGATCACCTCCTTGACGATGCCTTCCAGGAGGGCTTCCTTCTCGGCCAGGCCCTCATCGACGAAGTCGCGGATAATGAAGCCGAGCTCGGCCTTCTCCATCGATCCCGTGACGCCGGTCGGGTGGATGAAGCCTTCGCGGCCGGACGTGGTCTCGGGGCTGATATGCTTCGGCAGTCTGGCGATGATCTCGCCGGCAATCTTGATGGCGTTCTCCATCTTGCCCTTGGCAAAACCCGGATGCATCGCCACGCCCTGGATCGAGATCTCGACGCCATCGGCCGAAAAAGTCTCGTCCTCGATCTCGCCAGCGGTCGAGCCGTCGATCGTATAGGCGAACTCGGCGCCGAGCTTCTTCAGGTCGACCTTGTCGACGCCGCGGCCGATTTCCTCGTCGGGCGTGAACAGGATCTTGATCGTGCCGTGCCTGATCGAGGGATTGTCGATCAGGACCTTCGCCGCGGTCATGATCTCGGCAAGGCCGGCCTTGTCGTCGGCGCCGAGCAGCGTCGTGCCATCGGTCGTGATGATATCGTTGCCGATCTGATCCTTCAGCGTCGGATGGTCGGCGACGCGGATCACCTGTTGCGTATCGCCGGTCAGCGTGATGTCGCCGCCCTGATAGTTCCTGAGGATCTGCGGTTTGACGTTGGTGCCGGTGAAATCGGGCGCCGTGTCCATATGCGAACAGAAGCAGATGACCGGGACGGTCTTTTCCGTGTTGGCCGGGATCGTCGCGTAGACGTAGCCATGTTCATCCAGATGCGCGTCCGAAAGGCCGATCTCCAGCAGTTCCTCGACCAGCACGCGCCCGAGATTCTTCTGCTTTTCGGTCGAGGGCTGGCTCTTCGATGTCGGGTCGGACTGCGTGTCGATGACGGCGTAGCGCAGGAAGCGGTCGAGAACGGAGCTGGTCATGGGGTCATCCGGTGATTGTCTGTGGGGAAGACCGGTATAGACCGTGACGGCGCCAAGGTGAACGGCGTTTTGTGCTTTCAGCGGAGGACAGCGCGCAGCCGCGGCGCGGCGAAATCCAGGAATACCCTGAGCTTCAGCGGCAATACGCCCTGCGACAGATGCACGAGATGGACAGGCGAGGGCTGCTGCTCGAACTCTTCCAGCAGCGGCACCAGCAAGCCGCCTTCGACGGCGCGTTTTGCCTGGTAGGAGAGGACCCGGGTAATCCCGAGTCCCGCCACCGCGGCATCGACGGCCGCCTCTGCCGTATTGACCGACAGCCGCGGGCGGATCGGCGCGGCAATCTCCTGATCGTTTTCCCGCAGGGTCCAGAACTGCGCCGAAAAGATGCCCTCGAAGGAAACGCAGGCGTGATCGGCAAGCTCACGCGGATGCGCCGGACGGCCGTGGCGCCGGAGGTAATCGGGGCTGGCATAGATCGTCCGGCGGATACTGCCGAGCCGGGTGGCGATCAGATTGTTTTCCGAGAGAGTGCGGATACGCAGCGCCACATCGATATGCTCGTCTGCCAGGCTGACCGGCCGGTCGCTCATCGTTAGCCGCATGTTGATGTCGGGGAATGCCTTCAGGAAGTCGGTGATCACGGGCAGCACATGCAGCCGCCCGAAAACGATCGGCGCCGTCATCGTCAGATCGCCCTTGGGGGAGAGATACTCGCCGGATGCGCGCCGCTCCGCTTCCTCGACGCGGCCCAGGATCTCGCGCGCCGCGCTCACATAGCCTTCGCCTGCTTCCGTCAGCGAAATCCGGCGATTGGTGCGCCTGATCAACCGTATGCCGAGATGCGCCTCAAGCTCCGAGATCTTGCGGCTGACCGTCGGCAGTGGCGAATGCAGGGCGCGCGAGGCTGCGGAGAGGCTGCCGTTTTCCACCACCGCCAGAAGCACGCTCATCGCATCGAGACGATCCATTTTGCCTTCCGGAAAATGAGAGGATGATTATCGAAATCACTATCTACTACAGGAAATCGGAAATCACTAGGTTTCTTCGCAGGTCATCAGGGCCAACCGCTTCAACCCGCTGCAAAAGGAACCCCGCCATGAAACTCTATCACTTCCCGCTCTCCGGCCATGCGCACCGCGCCGTGCTTTTTCTCTCGCTCCTCGGGGTCAAGGCGGAGCTGATCGAAGTCGATATCCCCAATGGCGAGCACAAGTCGCCGGAATATCTGAAGATCAATCCGTTCGGCCAGGTGCCGGTGCTCGACGACGATGGCGTGATCGTCAACGACTCCACTGCGATCCTCGTCTATGTCGCCAAAAAGCTCGGCCGCAAGGACTGGCTGCCGGATGACCTGCCTTCGGTTGCCAAGGTGCAGAAGTGGCTTGCCGTAGCGGCAGGCGAGATTGCCTACGGCCCGGCCGCTGCCCGTCTGATCACCGTCTTCGGCGCGAACTTCCGTCCTGAAGAAGTGATCGCCCGCGCGCATCGCATCCTGACGCTGATCGATGCCGAGCTCGAAAAACATCGCTTCATCATCGGCGACCGTCCGACGATCGCTGACATCGCGCTCTACAGCTACATCGTCAACGCACCGGAAGGGAATGTCGATCTGACGCCCTACCAGGAAGTGCGCAACTGGCTCGCACGGATCGAAGCCCTGCCGGGCTTCGTCGAGTTCCGCAAGACCGCAGCCGGTCTTGCTGCCTGATCGCAGGCTGCGGCCGGAATTGTCCGGCCGCTTTTCTCACAGGAGGCACCAATGCTTGATGGCGTCGAAAAACCAGCTTCGCCGTGGCATGAGGGCGAAATCGAGTTGCAGCGGAGCGTTGGCGTCGCCGAACAGATGGAACCTGTCGGCCGCCGGGTGCTGCGCACCTTCCTGCTCGATCAGCATCGCGAGTTCTATCCGCTGCTGCCCTTCATCGCGATCGGCAGTGTCGATCCCGATGGTTGGCCCTGGGCGACGATCCGCGCCGGAAAGCCGGGTTTCATGCATTCGCCCGATCCGCTGACGCTAACCGTCGAAGCCGACCGCGACGCAAGCGATCCGGCGGAGCGCGGCATGGAAGATGGCGATCCGATCGGCCTCGTCGGCGTCGACCTCATCACCCGCCGCCGCAACCGTCTGAACGGCACGGTCAGCCGCAGCAGCGACGACCGCTTCGATGTCGGCGTCGGCCAGAGCTTCGGCAACTGCCCGCGCTACATCCAGAACCGTTATTTCGAGTTCGTCCGCGATCCGGCCGCACCGTCTTCCTCGACGGCAATCGCCTCCGACGGACTGGATGCGGCAGCGCGCACGATCATCGAAGAGGCCGACACATTCTTCGTCGCCTCCTATGCCGATCGTCACGATGAAGGGCGGCAGGTCGACGTCTCGCATCGCGGCGGCAAGCCGGGCTTCGTGCGGATCGAAGCCGATGGCAGCCTTACCGTGCCTGATTTCAACGGCAACCTGTTCTTCAGCACGCTCGGCAATTTCATCGTCAATCCGCGCGCCGGTCTGATCTTCGTCGATCACGAGACCGGCACGGTGCTGCAGCTGACGGGCAGCGTCGAGGTCATTCTCGATTCGCCGGAGATCGCCGCCTTCGAGGGGGCGGAACGGCTGTGGCGCGTCAAGCCGCAGAAGGTCGTGCTGCGGCCGGATGCCTTGCCGCTGCGCTGGACCTTTGCCGAAAACGGATTCTCGCCCAGCAGCCTGATGACCGGCAGCTGGGTCGAGGCCGACCGCCGTCTGAAGGCGGCGGCCAAGGCCAGGGCATGGCGGACATTCCGCGTCGAGAAGGCCGTCGACGAGAGCGAGACGATCCGTTCCCTCTATCTGGCGCCCGTCGATGGCGACGCCTTGATCCCGCATCTGGCCGGTCAGCATCTGCCGGTGAAGATCGCCGATGGCGATGAGGCGCTGCTCCGCAGCTATACGATCTCAAGCGCACCATCAGACGGTTATTACCGGCTGAGCGTCAAGCGCGAGGGCAGGGCATCGCAGCGGCTTCACGCGCTGCAGCCGGGCGACGAGATCGAGGCGATGGCGCCCGGCGGCGCCTTCACGATCGAGGCGATGGAGCGCAAGCGGCCGGCCGTGCTGCTGGCCGCCGGCATCGGCATCACGCCGCTTCTGTCGATGCTGCGTCATGTGGTGCACGAAGGCGACCGCACGCGCCACCGCCGCCCTATCTGGCTGTTCCGCTCGTCGCGGACGCGCGCCGAACGTGCCTTCGATCGCGAGATCGCCGAACTGGTCGAGCGCAGCCAGGGCACCGTCCATGATATCCGGGTGCTGAGCACTCCCGCCTCCGGCGACGAGGGCAGCTATGATGCTGCAGGCCGGATCGATATGGATCTGTTGAAGGCACATCTGCCGTTCGGCGATTATGATTTCTATCTCTGCGGCCCGGCCGCCTTCATGCAGTCGGTGCACGATGGCTTGCGTGGGTTGAACGTTGCGGAAGAGCGTATCCATGCGGAAGCCTTCGGTCCCTCGGCGCTGAAGCGGGATGCCAAACCGGCCGCTGCAGCAGCAGTGCCCTCGAAACCGGCGGCCACCGAGCCGTTGCTGGTGATCTTCACGCAGTCGGCCAAGGAGGCCCGCTGGAAGCCGGGTGACGGATCGCTGCTGGAATTTGCCGAAGCGCGCGGGCTGACGCCCGCCTATGGCTGCCGCGCCGGCAATTGCGGCGATTGTAAAACGCGGATCGTCAAGGGAGATGTCAGCTATATCACCGAGCCGAGCTATCCCGTCGACGCGGGCGAAGCGCTGATCTGCAGTGCGGTTCCGGCCGAAGGCGGCGCCCTGCATCTGGAGCTCTGAGGTGGGCTCACTGCCTTGTGAACGAACAATCCTCGTGGTCGCTGGTTAGCCAGATGACATCAGAGGAGTTTTCAAGATGTTGAAATCGCTCATCACTGCATCACTGCATCGCTCATCGCCGCCTCAATGGCATCCGCGGCGCTTGCCCAGACGACGGTCAGCCCCCCGGGCGGTGCATCCGGCAGTGGCATGACCGGGTCGCACCAGTCGATCAGCCCCAATATCGGCGGCAGCACGACCGGGCGAACCGCAACTGATCCCGGCATCACCAACAGCACCATTAACCCCGGTACCGTCGATCTCAACAAGGGTGGCCGGACCATCAATCCGGGTGGCGTCAACCGGGCCATTCCCCCGTCTATCTCGTGCGCCGGACAGCAAAACAATAGCGGCGATGCTGCCGGCACAATGGCGCCCGATTGCGCGCAGTAAAAAGCTTCGAAACAATGATAAAGGCCCGCGCTAACATGCGGGCTTTCTTGCATTAACCTGGCCTATACCAAGAAATGCGATACTCGTTTTGCGTTCTTTACCAGGTGGCACACGTTGATGGAAAATCTGTCCCACTATCAAACAGGAGGGACAGCATGAACGCTGCACCAAATTACGGTCTGATAGGTCTGGTAAGCGTAACAATGATCGTTATTGCTGCCGCCGTTTTGACTTACGCCGCGTGAGTCAAACAGACCATGTCATATCGCGCCAAATCTCATAAGGCGCTTGGCGAAGGCATCTCCCGGGCCTCGTTAAGCTTACCCCGTAACCACCATATCAGCATTCGCTTGAATCCTTGATATTTCAAGGCATTCTCCGGCCGTGGCCACACAGCCGGTTGAAGTATTGCGTACCGGCTTCCTAGTACGCCCGCCTCCCTGCTTTACCGGGAGGCGGGTGTCCTTTGGGCAACAGCTCTATGCATTGCGAAGAATCCGCGCAAAGGCGAATAGACCCTCTTGAAATTCCAAAACCGTGACGCTATCTAGCGCTCACCACCCGTATCGATGGCCTGCGCGGCTGACCTCTGGTCCGCTGAGCTTTCGCCGTCCGGGCAATAAAGAAAAGGCGCTCCCCTCTGGGTCGAGCGCCTTTTTCTTTTTCGGCAGTCATTTCAGGTTCGCCGCCCAGGCGGAGACTTCGCGGCCCAGCGTCTGCAGATGATCGGCGGCCGAGAAGCCTGAGAGCTTCTTGCGCGGCACCAGATCGTGGTCGCCATCTTCCAGCCAGAGAATCCGGATCGCCTTGGAGAGCGTGTAACCCTCGACCTCCGGCCGGGTGCCGAAAGGATCGCGGGTGCCTTGGACGATCAGCGCCGGGGTCTGCAGGTTTTCCAGATGCGCGGTGCGCAGCTGCGCCGGTTTTTCCGGCGGATGGAAGGGATAGCCAAGGCAGAGGAGACCGGCGATCTTTCCGGCGACATGAAGTTCGTCGGCCACCATGCTAGCAACCCGCCCGCCCATCGACTTGCCGCCGATCACCAGTTTGCCCTTGGCTCCGAGCGCCGCAACGGCATCGCGATATTCCGGCTGCAGTGTCTCTGCCTTCGGCGGGGGCTTGCGCTGATCCGAGGTGCGGCGCGCCGCCATGTAGCCGAATTCGAAACGGACGACGCGGAAACCGGCATCGGCGAGTGCTGCCGCGGCAGCGTTCATCGACTTGGAATCCATCGGCGCACCCGCGCCGTGGGCGAGTAGAATGGTGGTTCCGGCATCATCGGGGCCGGTGATGAGAAAGCGGCTGTCCATCAGGACGTTCTACCGCCTGACGAACTGTCCGGCCAGTCCCTCAATGGAAACGCGGCAGGTCGGGAAGGTTGGAAAATTCCTCGGTGAGGATCTCGGTCAGCGCCACCAGCACTTCCTTGCGCGAAAAGCCGGCTGCCTCGAAACGATCGATCAGATCGACGGCGTCAAGTTCCACTTCGCCGCGGCAGTGCTCGACGCGATCTGCAGATACCAGCATTGCTTCTTCAAGTGTCAGCATCTTCGTGCTCCCTTCTGAATAAGCAACTTTCGAGAGCGCAGTTGGTTCCGCGCTCTCGAAGGGGAGCCCGCACGTCGCGGGCTCCGCCAAGCTCAGAGAGACTTGAAGACCGTATCGATGGCGCCGGCTGCCGCCTTGACGACGATATCGGCCTCCTCGCGGGTCAGGCAGAGCGGCGGTGCGAAGCCCAGGATGTCGCCCTGCGGCATAGCGCGGCCAATGACGCCGCGCTCGAGAAGGGCGGCGGCAATCTGCGGGCCGACCTTGCGGGAGACGTCGAAGAATTTGCGGTCGTCCTTGTCCTCGACGAATTCGATCGCCGCCATCAGGCCGTCGCCGCGCACTTCGCCGACATGCTTGTGAGAGCCGACGGCCTTGGCGAGTTCGCTGCGGAAGTACGCGCCGGTCTCGCCGGCATTCTTCACGAGATCGAGCTCGTCGATCAGTTCGAGATTGGCGATGCCGGCCGCCGCGCAGATCGGGTGCGCCGCATAGGTCCAGCCGTGGCCGATCGCGCCCATCTGATCGGAACCCTGGACCAGCACCTGCCAGACCTTGTCGGAAACGATGGTGCCGGAAAGCGGCGCGTAGGCCGAGGTGAGGCCCTTGGCGATGGTGATGAGACCTGGCTTCATGCCGTAGTGATCGGAGCCGAACATGGTGCCGAGGCGGCCGAAGCCGGTGACGACTTCGTCGGCGACGAGCATCACGTCATACTTGTCGAGAACCGCCTGGATCTTCTGCCAGTAGCCCTTCGGCGGCGGCACGATGCCGCCGGTGCCGAGGATAGGCTCGCCGATGAAGGCGGCAACCGTATCCGGGCCTTCGGCAAGGATCATCTCTTCCAGCTTGTCGGCGCAATATTGCGAGAACTGCTCCTCATCCATCGAGCGGTCGGGGCGGCGGAAGTAATAGGGTGCTTCCGTATGCAGAACCGGTGCGCGCGGCAGGTCGAAGGCCTTGTGGAAGAGCTCGAGCCCGGTCAGCGAGCCGGTCATGACGCCGGAGCCGTGGTAGCCGCGCCAGCGCGAGATGATCTTCTTCTTCTCCGGGCGGCCGAGGATGTTGTTGTAGTACCAGATCAGCTTGATGTTGGTCTCATTGGCATCCGAACCCGATAGGCCGAAATAGACGCGGCTCATCCCTTCAGGTGCCCGGTCGATGATCATCTTCGACAGCGTGATCGAGGCTTCCGTCCCGTGGCCGACATAGGCGTGGTAATAGGCGAGGTTCTTCGCCTGGTTGGCGATCGCATCGGCGATCTTCTGGCGGCCGTAGCCGACATTGACGCAGTAGAGACCGGCGAACGCATCCAGGCTGGTGCGTCCGTTGGTATCGGTGATGTAGGCGCCTTCACCCGAGGAAATGACGCGCGTCGGCGTCTCGCCGCGGGCATGCATGCCCATATGCGTCGAGGGGTGGAAGAAGTGGTCGCGGTCCCAGGCGTTGAGTTCGTTGCTTCTGTCGAGCATGGCTGATGTCCTTGATGTCTGGATTGGGAGGGCCGCTTACGCGGCAGTGTCGATGCAGAGATATTTGAGCTCGGTGAAGGCCTCGATGCCGTGGCGCGAGCCCTCGCGGCCGATGCCGGATTGCTTCCAGCCGCCGAAGGGGATCGGGCCGCCGGTGATCTTCACCCGGTTGATGGCGACCATGCCGTATTCCAGCGCCCGGCCGAGCCGCATCTGGCGCGCGCCATTGGCGGTCACGACATAGGCGACGAGGCCGTATTCGGTATCGTTCGCCTTGGCGACGACTTCCTCTTCGCTGTCGAAGACCGTGATCCCAGCGACCGGGCCGAAGGTTTCTTCGCGCATGATCAGCGCGTCAGCCGGAATGTTCGAAAGCAGGGTCGGTTCGTAGAACAGTTTGCCGGCCTTGTGGCGCTTGCCGCCGGTGATGAGCTTGGCGCCGCGCTTCAGGGCGTCCTCGACCTGTTCCTCGACCTTGGCGACGGCCCGCTCATGCATGAGGGGACCGATCTCCGCATCCGCCGAGAAGCCGTCGCCGACCTTCAGCTGGCGGATGCGCGACGCGAAAGCCTGTTCGAAACGCGGGGCGATCGAGCGATGCACGAAAATCCGGTTGGCGGCGAGGCAATCCTGCCCCGACGTCGCGAACTTGGCATCGATGGCGATCTTCACGGCCTGCTCGACATCGGCGTCCTCGAAGATGATCAGCGGCGCGTGGCCGCCGAGTTCCATCACCAGCCGCTTCATGGTCGGCGCGCATTGTGCCGCAATCAGCCGCCCTATACCGGTCGAGCCGGTGAAGCTGACGGCACGCACCCGGTCGTCCTCGCAGAGGCGCCCGACGATAACAGCGGCATCGCCGGTAACGACGTTGAAGACGCCGGCGGGAATGCCGGCACGCTCACCGAGTTCGGCGAGAGCCAGTGCAGAGAGCGGCGTTTCGGAGGAGGGGTGGGCAACGACGGTGCAGCCTGCTGCAAGTGCCGCGGCCGCCTTGCGGGTGACCATGGCAGAGGGGAAATTCCAGGGGGTGACGATCGCGGTGACGCCGAGCGCCTCGCGGCGCACGATCATTTCGGCGCCCGGAAGATGGCTGGTGACATTCTCGGCATTCAGCCGTTTGCCTTCCTCGGCATACCATTCGATGAAGGATGCGGCATAGTCGATCTCTCCGAGAGACTCGGCGAGCGGCTTGCCCTGCTCGAGCGTCATGATCAGCGCCAGATCGTCCTTGGCGGCGAGCATCAGATCGTACCATTTTCTGAGAATGCGGGCGCGGTCCTGCGGCAGCAGTCCGCGCCAGGCGGGGAGCGCTCGTGAGGCGGCATCGATGGCCGCGGTGGTCTCAACGGCGCCGAGGCTTGCGACCCAGGCGACGGTCGCGCCGCTTGCCGGGTCGGTGACCTCGAAGCTCTTGTTATCGGCAGCGGACGTCCAGCGGCCATCGCAATAGGCGAGGTCGCGCAGCAGATGCCTGTCCTTGAGGCGTGAAAGCGCCTGATGAAAATCGGGGCGGGCAAAAACCGCGGTCATGTCCTGTCTCCTCGTTACCGACACCGAAGTCTTTCACGGGAGGAGGCGAGATTTTGTCCTTTGAGGGCGCTTCAAACAGAGAGATTGTCTAAGGCTGAGCGCCGGGCCGCATGATCTCTCTATGCGTCGTTCGAGGTTTCGCCCGGCTGTACCAGAGCGGCGACTGGCAGCACGGTCTCGTCCTTGACCGTCTTGGTGACGATGTAAGTGAAATAGCGCTCGATCCCGAGCTCGCGGTCGAGCAGCCCGTCGATCAGCCGCTGGTAGGCATCGATATCGGGGGCGGCGATCCGCAGGAAGTAATCGACCCCGCCGCCGACGGACCAGCAGCCGACGATTTCGGGGATACCGGCGATCGCCCGCTCGAAGCGCTCGAAATCGCTCTGCCGGTGGTTGGCAAGCGTGACCTCGACCATGACGCTGGCGACCGGGGCGATTTTGCGCAGCGCGATGCGTGCGTGATAGCCGGTGACGATCCCTGCCTTCTCGAGCTTGCGCAGCCGCATCCAGCAAGGCGTCGGCGAAAGGCCGGCCTTTTCTGCCAAAGCAAGTTTGGTAATGCGGCCATCCCGCTGAATCGCATCGAGAATTCTGAGGTCGATGGCGTCTAACTTCATGATCTTTCCGGGCTTGCAAATCATTTCATGAGCGAAGCGCGACAATGGAAGCGCATTTTGCCGCCGTCAATCCGGCGATCGAAATCGCTGTCTTCCTGTGCGCAAGCAGTCGTTAACCATCGCCGGTCTAACGATTGTGCTGACAAAACGGGATGATTCGATGGATGCCTCTCCTGCGGCGCTTCTGGCCGCTCTCAAAAACAGCGAACTTTTGATCGTGCGTGACGTGACCAAGGCGGGCGATGTCGACCGCTGCGCCGCGACGCTCGATAACCTGCATGGCGAGGCAGCCGTGACATTCTGGAAGGCCGAATGCCGCCGGCTGGCCGACGAGCTCGGCCAGTGTGGCCTGTCGGAAGACGCCGTGCGCGATCGCGTTCTCGATTTCCAGGCAACGGTGCAGACGGCGCTCGTCCAGCGCCATCAGGCACGGGCTCTTACGGCAACGCGGGCCGAGCAGCAGAAGAAGCGCCGCACGGCCTGAACCGTCACTGCCGGCGCAGGCTGATCTCGCTTGTGGTCACCGACTTGCCCGACGCCGGATCCTTGTCGATCGTCTGGATCAGCAGCTGACTGTTGCCGCGCTTGCGGATCGTCATGTTGGCATTGCGGTCGCCGTTGACGAGCCGCGCCCAACGCACAGCGAGATTGATCACATCACCCTGGCGGCTGCCCGAGAGCTGCGACGGCGAGCCGGACGGGCCGGTATAATTGCCGGAATAGCGCGTGCCGCGCGCCGCGAGGTCTGCGGAGATCGCCCGGTTGACCACCAGAAGGCCCCGGCAATTGCCTCGCATCGAGATCGAGGCTCCCGGCGCATCTATATTGAATTTGCAGGAAACATTGATCGGCGAGCTGCCGATCTTTCTGAGCACCTTGCCGGTGCCTGTCCAGCTGCCGCTCAGCGGCTGCAGGAACCCCGCCTCGTCGGCGGCGGCCGGAGCGGCTGCACAGAGACCGGCAAGAACTGCAATAAGACGTGCTTGACGACGCATGATCTCAATCCCCCTGAGCGGAATTGGGACAGAACGCTGTCCATCACCCACCGGTTCCGCGCCCGGCACTCAAAGCCAGTTGATGCGCTTCAGCACGTAAAGCGTGGCGACCGAAGTCGCCGCCACAAAGGCGACGATGATGATGAAGGCCCAGGTGTCGTTGACCCCGGGAATGCCGCCGACATTCATCCCGAAAAGGCCGGCCACCACGCTCGGCGGCAGGAGCAGCGCCGCAAGGGCGGCAAGCCTGTTGGAGTTGCGGGCGATGCGCTCGCTGATCACGGTCGAAAGGTCGTCATGCAGGATGCCGGTGCGGTCGCGGATCGCGTCGAGATATTCGATGAAGCGCATCAGCTTGTCGATGACCTCGCGCATCCGGAGCTTGTCGCGCTCGGCAAGCCAGGGCGCATCGTCGTGCTCTATACGGTTCAGCGCGTCACGCTGCGGAGCGAGGTAGCGGCGCAGCTGAACGGCGCGGCGGCGCAGCAGCTTGAGCCGTTCGCGCACTTCGGCGGCTTCGCCGTGGAAGATCAATTCATCGAGCTCGTCGACCTCCTCGTCCATCTGGTCAAGAACGGGCTCCAAGTCTCTGACAAGCTTGTCGCTGACGAGTGCCAGAAGCTCGCCGGTGCGCTTGGGCCCCTTGCCCTTCTCCAGCGCCTGTCGGATGTCGCGCAGCGCCGTGATGTAGTGCCCGCTGTCTCGCAGCGTGACGACGCGGTTTTCATCGACCCAGGCATGCAGCGGCACGAGATCGAGATCGACGGGCGCGTCTTCGGCCTCTTCGGGTGGTGCCGCACAGACGCCGCGCAGGATGATCAGCAAACCGTCGTCGACAGGCTCGACACGCGGGCGGGATTCGTCTTCCAGCAGGGCATCCGTCACCAGCGGATCTAGGCCGCCACGCTCGGCAACCCAGGCGGCCGCGGCAACGTGATCGCGTTCCAGGTGAACCCAGAGAATGCCATCGGCAGGCTTCCAGTCGCGCAGACCGGAGGCACCGATCTCGCGACAGCCGCCCTTGCCGTCGAGTAGCACCGCAAAGCGAATGCCCGGCTCGGCGCCGTAATTCAGCTGGATCTTCGGGGCCGCAATTTCCATCCGCTCGCCATCCTCCCGTGGAATGCAAAAAGAAAGCGAAATCATACGCCTATATGCGCATGGTTTAGCACTTCGCGAGGGCAGACGGAACTACAGTTTCTGATCGGTGATTGCCCGCCCGCTACTCGGCGGCCGCAGCAAGGCAGCTGTCGATGATGGTGCGGATTTCGGCGCGGCAGGAACCGCAATTGGTGCCGGCATTGAGCGCCTTGCCGATCGCCTCGACCGAATGACAGCCATTGCGGATCGCGCCGCTGATCTGGTTGACGCCGACGCCGAAGCACGAGCAGACGGTGGCGCCGGGATCCGGCTGATCCGCTCCCGGCCGCCCGGCCGCGATCGCAAAGCGCTTGCGCAGATCGCCGTGCGAGGCGGTCAGCTGCTGCACGGCCCAGGCCCGGGCAACGGCGACCGGTTCGGGAGCGACGAAGAGGGCGGCGAGCAGCCGCGTGCCGTCAAAGAAGGCAAGCCGCGTTTCGCCGGTCGCCCCGTCGCAATAGCCGAGTGGCTCGACACCAGCAGGAATGCCGAGATGCTTGCGACACCAGTTCGCCCAGTCGGAAATCCCGGTGCAGGATGCGAATTCCAGCCGCCATCCGCCTTCGGCCTTCGCGAGAGCCCAGTAATCGCAATCAAGGTTCTCGGGCCTCGCGGCGGAAACGGCAAAGCCGTAGTGCTCTGCCTTGAGCGGCCGTGCCCTGACGGCGACGTTCTTCGAGGCAGGCTGGCCGGAGACGGGATCGACAACGGGTGCCACGGCCGCGTCGATGCGGGCACGGGCGGAGAACTGCCCGTTCCAATGCATAGGCACGAAGATACTGCCGCGTGCCTGGCGCTCGCTGATCAGCGCGCGGACGACCGCCGTGCCATGAGGGCTCTCGATCTCGACCAGACCGGCGCCGCGGATACCGAGCTCGATGGCGTCCCGCGGATGGATTTCGGCGAAGGGTTCGGCGATATGGGCGGAAAGGCGGGCGCTCTTTCCGGTGCGCGTCATGGTGTGCCACTGGTCGCGGATGCGGCCGGTGTTCAGCGTCAGCGGATAGTCCGCGTTCGTCCTGTCCGTTTCCGGAAGGTTGACGGCAATGAAGCGGGCGCGCCGGTCGGGATGGAAGAAGCCGCCATCGGCGAAGAAGCGTTTGCCGCCGGGGGGAGTGGGAGTCTCGGCCAAAGACGCTGGCCATTGGAAAGGGTGCAGCGCCCGATAGGCTGCGTCGTCGATGCCGGCATAGGCGCCGATATCGAAATCGCGGCTGCCCTCATTTTCGAAGGCGGAGAGGGCGGCATGCTCGGCAAAGATCGCTGCCGGATCGGCAAAACCGAACGCCGCCCCATGGCCCATGCGCCGTGCGACTTCGGCAAGCTGCCACCAGTCGGCACGCGCTTCGCCGGGAGCCGGCAGGAAGGGGCGTTGGCGCGAGATGCGGCGCTCGGAATTGGTCACCGTGCCATCCTTCTCGCCCCATCCGAGCGAGGGGAGGAGGACATCGGCATGACGCGTCGTTTCCGTGTTCCCAACGATATCGGATACGACGACGAAGGGGCAGGCGGCAATCGCAGCCTCGACGGCATCGGCGTCGGGCATGGAAACGACGGGATTGGTCGCCATGATCCAGAGCGCCTTGATGCGGCCTTCGGCGACAGCGCTGAACATGTCGACCGCCTTCAGGCCGGGCTTGGCGGCAATGCCGGGCGACGACCAGAAGCGCTGCACGCGGTCGCGATCCCCAGCATTCTCGATTGCCATATGCGCGGCCAGCATATTGGCCAACCCGCCGACTTCGCGCCCGCCCATGGCGTTCGGCTGACCGGTCAGCGAGAACGGTCCCATGCCGGGACGGCCGATCCGCCCGGTCGCCAGATGGCAGTTCAGGATGGCATTGACCTTGTCGGTGCCCGATGCCGACTGATTGACCCCTTGGCTGTAGCAGGTGATGGTTTTCTGCACCGTCTCGAACAGCCGGAAGAATTCGCGCAGCTGCATGGCGGGAAGGCCGGTACGCTCCAGGAGTTCATCCCAGCTGAGAGCCGCCGCGGAGGCAAAGGCCTCGGCGAAGCCCACCGTATGGGCGCCGATATAATTCTGATCGATCGCCGGGCTGGTCGCCAGATGCGCGAGCAGGCCGGTAAACAGCGCCACATCGCCATCCGGACGGATCGCCAGATGCAGATCGGCAATATCGCATGTCATCGTCCGGCGCGGATCGATCACGACGATCTTCATCCCTGGCCGGGCCGCCTTGGCGGCGGCGAGCCGCTGGTAGAGAACGGGATGGCACCAGGCGAGGTTCGAGCCGGTCAGGATGACGAGATCGGCAAGCTCGAGATCCTCATAGGTGCCGGGGACCGTATCCGATCCGAAAGCGCGGCGATGGCCGGCGACCGAAGACGACATGCAGAGGCGGGAATTGGTGTCGATATTGGCCGTGCCGATAAAGCCCTTCATCAGCTTGTTGGCGACGTAATAGTCTTCGGTCAGCAGCTGGCCGGAGACGTAGAAGGCGACGGCATCAGGGCCGTGTTCGGCGATGGCTTCGGAGAATTTCGTCGCGACGAGGTCGAGCGCGGTGTTCCAGCTGGTCCGCGCGCCGTTGACTTCAGGATGGAGTAGGCGGCCGTCGAGATCGATGGTCTCGGCGAGCGCCGAGCCCTTGGAACAGAGGCGGCCGAAATTGGCGGGATGATCGGGGTCGCCCCTGACGGAGACCGATCCGGTGTCGTCGACCTTGGCGATGACGCCGCAGCCGACGCCGCAATAAGGGCAGGTGGTTTTGGTTTCAGTGGGCATGGGGGTTGGCCCTCAGGTCGCCGAGTGTGTGGCTACCCCCTCTGTCCTGCCGGACATCTCCCCCACAAGGGGGAGATCGACACGTGGCATGCATCTCCCCAAACAATGAAGGTTGAGGCGAGCGGGTGAGCCCAGCCAATCTCCCTCCTTGTGGGGGAGATGCCTGGCAAGGCAGAGGGGGGTAGCTCCGAACGCATTCGTCTGATCACTCCGCCGCCATCATCAAACTTTCGAACGCAATAAACAGTGCCCCATCCTCATTCCGGACAGGGATTGTCCGCACCACCCCGTCATCGGCCCCAAGCGCCTTGCCGGTTTCCAGCGAGATCACCCAGTTGTGCAGCGGGCAGGTGACCGCCTTGCCGTGAACGATGCCCTGGGAGAGCGGTCCGCCCTTGTGCGGGCAGTGGTCTTCGATTGCGAAGACCTCGTTTTCGGCCGTGCGGAAGACGGCGATCTTTCCCTGCGGGGTCTTCACGCAGCGCGCGCCGCGCAGCGGAATGTCGGAGATGTCGCCGATCGAGATCCAGTTCATGTCCATCTCCTCACTCCGCCGCTTCGCTGAAGCCGACGGTCGCCATCGGCTTGAACTCGTGCTTGTCCTTGCCGGAGACGCGCTCCGACCAGGGATCGACCTGGGCAAATTTCTGCGAGAAGACGAAGCGCTCGTAATAGCCGGTGCGCTTCTCGGTATCCTCCATGATCTGCCGGCGGATTTCGTCGAGGCCGATGCGCTTGGCCCATTTGTAGATGCGCTCGAGATAGCGGCCCTGCTCGCGATACATCTGCGTCAGCGCCACGATATGCTCCAGCGCTTCGTCCTCTGTTTTGACGAGGCCGAGCACCTCGGTGCCCTTGATGTCGAGACCGGCAGCACCGGCGAAATGGATCTCGAAACCGCTGTCGACGCAGATCACGCCGATATCCTTGCAGGTCGCCTCGGCGCAGTTTCGCGGACACCCTGAAACCGCCAGCTTCAGCTTTGCCGGCGTCCAGGAGCCCCACATGAATTTCTCGATGCGGATGCCGAGGCCGGTCGAATCCTGCGTGCCGAAGCGGCACCAGTCGGAGCCGACGCAGGTCTTCACGGTGCGCAGCCCCTTGGCATAGGCCTGGCCGGAGATGAAGCCGGCCTTGCCGAGATCGGCCCAGACGGCCGGAAGGTCTTCCTTCTCGATGCCGAGCAGATCGATGCGCTGGCCGCCGGTGACCTTGACCATCGGTATCTCGAATTTGTCGATGACATCGGCGATGGCGCGCAGCTCGTTGGCATTCGTCACGCCGCCCCACATGCGCGGCACGACCGAATAGGTGCCGTCCTTCTGGATGTTGGCATGGACACGCTCGTTGATGAACCGCGACTGGTAGTCGTCGGCATATTCATCCGGCCAGTCGGCGACCAGATAGTAGTTCAAGGCGGGGCGGCACTTGGCGCAGCCGCAGGAGGTCTTCCATTCCAGCTCCTGCATGACGGCAGGAATGGTCTTCAGCTTCTTTGCCTTGATCAGGCGGCGCACGTCGTCATGGCCGAGCTCCGTGCAAGTGCACATCGGCGTGACGGCGGCTGGGTTATAGGCATCGCCGAGCGTCAGCGACATCAGCTGTTCGACGAGGCCGGTGCAGGAGCCGCAGGAGGCCGACGCCTTCGTGTGTGCGCGCACATCATCCAGCGAGGTCAGTCCCTTGGCACTGATCGTCGATGTGATCTTTCCCTTGCAGACACCGTTGCAGCCGCAGATTTCCGCATCATCCGGCAAGGCTGCAACGGCCGCCATAGGGTCCAGCGGCGACCCTCCTTGATAGGCCTGGCCGAAGATCAGCGTATCGCGCATCTGCGAGATGTCGGTCGCCTTCTTCTTCAGGTCGTTGAACCAGGCGCCGTCGGCCGTCTCGCCGTAAAGCACGGTGCCGATGATCCGGTTTTCCTTGATGACGAGGCGCTTGTAGACCCCTGCGGTCGCGTCGCGCAGGACGATTTCCTCGCGGTCGTCGCCATCGGCAAAGTCGCCGAGCGAGAAGAGCTCGATGCCGGTCACCTTCAGTTTGGTCGGCGTATCAGAATGGACGAAGGCAGGCTTGCTGTCGCCCGCCAGATGCGAGGCGGCGACCCGCGCCATCTCGTAGAGCGGCGCGACCAGGCCATAGACCATGCCGCCCACTTCGGCGCATTCGCCGACCGAGTAGATATCGCCATCCGAGGTCTGCATTCCGGCATCGACGACGATGCCGCGGTTGACCGCGAGGCCGGCATCCTTGGCGAGATTGACGTTCGGACGGATGCCGACCGCCATGACCACCAGCGTTGCCGGAATGATCGTACCGTTGTCGAGCTCGATGCCCTCGACCTTGCCGTCGCCGACGATCGCCTTGGTATTGGCCTTGCAGATCACCTTGATGCCGCGTTCTTCCACGGCCTTCTGCAGCAGGTAGCCGGCAGCCGGATCGAGCTGGCGCTCCATCAGCGTCGGCATGACGTGGAGAACGGTGACGTCCATGCCGCGCTGGGCAAGACCGGCAGCCGCCTCGAGGCCGAGCAGACCGCCGCCGATGACCACGGCCTTTTCACGCGACTGGGCGGCAAGCAGCATGGCCTGCACGTCGTCGAGGTCGCGATAGGTGATGACACCCGGCAGGTCCTTGCCGGGAACCGGGATGATGAAGGGCACGGAACCGGTGGCGATGACGAGCTTGTCATAGCTTTCGGTGACGCCATGATCCGAGGTCACGGTCTTTACAGTACGGTCGATGGCGACGATCTTGTGGCCCTTGTAGAGCGTGATGCCGTGGTCGATGTACCAGCCGTCGCCGTGGATGACGATCTGCTCGTAGGTCTTCTCGCCGGAGAGAACCGGCGAGAGCATGATGCGGTCGTAATTCACGCGCGGTTCGGCGTTGAAGATCGTGACGGCGTAGCGGCCGGGCGCCTGTTCGAAGAGATGCTCCAGCATGCGCCCCGGCGCCATGCCATTGCCGATGATGACGAGTTTCTCGGTCATGGTGTTACTCCGCAGCTTCGACGAAGCGGTGACGTTCGTAGAGGAACTTCAGCACGGCCTCGCGGCATTTGAGGTAGGTTCGGTCGGAGGCGAGCTCGATGCGGTTGCGCGGGCGGGGGATCGGCACGTCGAGGACTTCGCCGATCTTGGCCGCCGGGCCGTTGGTCATCATCACGATCCGGTCCGAGAGAAGCACCGCTTCGTCGACATCGTGGGTGATCATCACCATCGTGTTGCCGAGCCGGGCATGGATCTCCATGACGGCATCCTGTAGATGGGCACGCGTCAGCGCGTCGAGCGCGCCGAAGGGTTCGTCGAGCAGCAGGATCTTTGGTTCCATGGCAAGCGCCCGGGCGATGCCGACGCGCTGCTTCATGCCGCCGGAAATCTCTGCGGGGCGCTTGTCCTTCGCGTGAGCCATCTGCACGAGGTCCAGATTGGCCATCACCCAGTCATGGCGCTCCGCCTTCGTCTTGCTGCCGCCGAAGACCTTGGAGACGGCGAGGTTGACGTTCTCGTAGACGGAGAGCCAGGGAAGCAGCGAATGGTTCTGAAAGACGACGGCGCGTTCCGGCCCCGGCGCGTTCACTTCGCGGTTTTCCAGCAGGACGGCGCCCGAGGAGACCGGCGTCAGTCCGGCGATCAGGTTGAGCAGCGTGGACTTGCCGCAGCCGGAATGGCCGATGATCGAGACGAATTCGCCCTTGGCGATCGTCAGGTTGATGCCCTTGAGGACTTCGGCACGAACGCCGCCGCGATCGAAATGCTTGTCGATATGGTCGAGCTTCAAATAAGCGGTCATCTCTGATCTCCTCAATTTGCCGAAGCGCCGCGGGTGATCAGCCGGCCGGCTGCCGCCACGAGCTTGTCGAGGGCGAAGCCGACGACGCCGATATAGGCGAGCGCGACGATGATGTCGGGCAGGCGCGACGAGTTCCACGCATCCCAGATGAAGAAGCCGATACCGACACCGCCGGTCAGCATCTCGGCGGCGACGATCGCCAGCCACGAGAGACCGACGCCGATGCGCAGGCCGGTGAAGATGTAGGGGGCGGCCGAAGGCAGCATGATCTTGAAGAAGAACTCGATCTGGTTCAGCCGCAGAACCTGCGCCACGTTGCGGTAATCCTGCGGGATGTTGCGCACGCCGACGGCGGTATTGATGATGACGGGCCAGATCGAGGTGATGAAGATCACGAAGATCGCCGAAGGGTTGCTGTCCTGGAAAGCGGCCAGCGACAGCGGCAGCCAGGCGAGCGGCGGCACGGTGCGCAGCACCTGGAAGATCGGGTCGAGGCCGCGCATCGCCCAGACCGACTGGCCGATGATCGCGCCGATGACGATGCCGCCGACAGCGGCAAGTCCGAAGCCATAGGCGACCCGCTGCAGCGAAACCAGCACGCGCCAGCCGAGGCCGATATCCTGCGAGCCGTAATTGAAGAACGGGAAGGCGATCAGATCGTAGCTTTCCTGCCAGACCTGATGCGGCGAAGGCAGCGAGGCCGTCGGCGACGAACAGAGAATCTGCCAGACGCCGAGCATCACTGCGAGCACGACAAGCGGCGGCACGACATTGCGAGCGGCGGCTGTCGCAAGCTGCTGGACATTGACGCGGCGCGAAGGCGCCTTGGTCAGGCGCACCACGTTTGCCGTCTTGGGGGCAGGCTGCGCTGGGGTAATCGGTTCATTCTTTGCGAGGGCTGACATGCGATCGCTCCTTAAGGCAAGAAAAGGCCGGCGCGCCCGTCACACGCCGGAGGCGGGGAACTACGACGCGGCCTTGATGGCAAGGCTGTCGAGATAGGCGGAGGGGTTCTCGGGATCGAAGACCTTGCCATCGAAGAAGGTCTCCTTGCCGCGCGAGGAAGAGGCCGGAATATCGGCGGCGGCGACGCCGAGATCCTTGGCGGCCTGGCGCCAGATATCTTCGCGGTTGACCTTGTCGACCAGCGCCTTGATGTCGGTGTCGGGCGCGAACTTGCCCCAGCGGATGTTCTCGGCCATGAACCAGGTGTCGTGGCTCTTGAACGGGTAGGAAACTCCGCCCGCCCAGAATTTCATGTAGAGATCGGTGCCGTGGGCGACGCGGCCATTGCCGTAGTTGATGTCGCCCTTCAGGCGGCCGAGCACGTCCTTCGGCGGCACGTTGAACCATTGGCGCTTGCCAAGGATCGTCGCCATCTCCTCCTTGTTGTCCATGCTGTCGCACCATTGCTGCGCTTCCATCACGGCCATCAAGAGGGCCTTGGCGGCGTTCGGGTTCTTCTCGATCCACTCGGTGCGCATGGCGAGCGCCTTTTCCGGGTGGTCCTTCCAGAGTTCGCCGGTGGTCGCCGCGGTGAAGCCGATGCCCTGATTGACAAGCTGCTCGTTCCAGGGCTCGCCGACACAGAAGACGTCCATGTTGCCGACCTTCATGTTCGCCACCATCTGCGGCGGCGGGACGACGATGGTCGAGACGTCCTTGTCGGGATCGATGCCACCCGCGGCGAGCCAGTAGCGGACCCAGAGATCGTGCGTGCCGCCGGGGAAGGTCATCGCCACCTTCACTTCGCCGCCCGCAGCCTTCTTCTTCTCGAAGGCGGCCTTCAGCTTGGAAGCATCGAGCTGCACGCCGGTCTCGGCATATTCCTTGGCGACCGAGATGCCCTGGCTGTCGTAGTTCAGCCGCGCCAGGATCGACATCGCCACCGGCTGGTTGTTCTGCGTCACCTTGCCGGCCTGCATCAGGTAGGGCAGCGGCGACAGGATATGGGCGCCATCGATGCCGTTCGCCGCGCCTCCGAGCACGAGATTGTCACGGGTGGCGCCCCAGGATGCCTGCTTGGCGACGTCGACATCGGGCATGCCGTGCTTTTCGAAGAGGCCCTTCTCCTTGGCGACGATCAGCGGCGCGGCATCCGTCAGTGCGATGAAGCCGAGCTTGGCGCCCGTGACTTCAGGCGTGGCAGCCGCCGCAAAGGCGCCGGATGGGAAGGCTGAGCGGACCGCGCCGATCAGGGCTGCCGTCGCTGTCGTCTTCAGAAGATTGCGGCGGCTGAAGCTGCCGGTGAGGATCTTGGTCATGCGCAGTTCCCCTTATTGTCGAGTGGTCGCCGGATTTTGGGCACAAAAAAACGCCGCTCGGAGATTGCGTCTGCGGGAAGGGAGGGTCCCGGACAGCAAAAACCTTGCGACGTCGATGTCTCTTGCAAGCGCCTATCGCGCGCTCATCTGCCTGGATCGCCGTTGATCCGGGCGCTATTAGCCCTGCAAAGGCCGTGCCAATTTCAGATCGCTGCCGTCAATTGATTGAAAGCGTTTGGTATTCTGCCTTGAAATGATGGCAAGTGAATTTTTATGCGTTCTAAAATTCTGCGCATCTTTTATGCGAATGCCTGGATGGAAGCGGACCGCGCTGCTAGCAATTTGTGCAGCGCGGCAGACCTTCAGCCCTCGTCCAGCTGCCGGATGGCGATCGATGCGCTCTTCACTTCGAAGCCGTTGATGTAGGCAGCGAAGTCGCCCGGATCGAAGATGCGGCCGTCCATGAAGCGCTCGCCATCGCGGTCTCCCTCGATGCGAACATCGGCATCCTCGGGCGTGCAATCGTCGCCGAGTGCGGCGCGGTAGAGGTCCGGCCGATAGGCGGAAGCGGCGGCGCGCGCCAGCGTCAGGCTGGGCTCGGCCTGGCCCCAGCGGATCATCTGGCTGTAGATCCAGAGCGCCTGGCTCGGGCGCGGATAATTGGCGAACTGGCCGTGGAACTGGAAATAGTTCTCGATGACGCGACGGTTGCCTTTGGCGTCGAGGCTGAACTCACCAGCAAGAACGTGTCGAATGATCTCGACAGGCGCCGCGATGTAGCGCAGATCGGCGAGGACATCGGCAAGCGCGTCATGGTTTGCCGCGTCGTCGCACCAGCGCGCGGCCGCATCGAGTGCAACGATCAGCCGCGAGACGGTCTCCGGATGGCGCTCTGCCCAATCCGGCCGCATGCCGATTACCTTTTCTGGAGCCGACGGCCAGATATCCTGCTTGGCGGCGACGATGCGGCCGACGCCGCGCTCGGAGGCAATCATGTTCCAGGGCGCGCCAACGCAAAAGCCGTCGATCGCGCCGGCGGCAAGCGCATCCGATGTCAGCGGCGGCGGGACGACGACGAGCTTGACGTCATGATCGGGATCGATGCCGCCGGCGGCGAGCCAGTAGCGGAACTCGTAATTATGCGAGGAGAAGGGATAGGTCATGCCGAGCGTCGGCATCGGTTCGCCGCGTGCCCGCATATCGGCAAGCACGGCGGCAAGCGCCTTGGCGTTCTCCATCGCGCTCGCGGTTTCCCCGGTACCCGCGACCTGCTGCATGCGTTCAAAAAGCCGCGTCGAAAGCGTGATCGCATTGCCACCGCGGCCGAGCGAGAAGGGCGTGATGGTCGGCGATGGATTGGAGCCGAGGCCGAGCATGGCGGCAACCGGCATCGGCGAGAGCATGTGGGCAATGTCGAACTGCCGGAAGGCCAGGCGGTCGCGGACATTCGCCCAGGACACATCCTTCACCAGTTCGAGTGCGATGCCCTCCCTGGCGGCAAAGCCGAATTCGGCGGCGGCGATCAGCACCGATGCATCGACAAGCGGGATGAAACCGGCGCGGAGAACTCTCGGTCCCTCGCCGTTGGACAGGGCGGGAGAGGCGATGCGGGCGCTGCCGCTGGCAATCTTGGTCAAGGCATTCACTCCAGCGTCCTCCAGGCGCTTATTGCATCGCGGGCCGGGCTCACATCAGCAGCCCCGCAGCCGTCACGACACTTTGCGCAATTTCGGACATTTTCTTTTTCTCGTTCATTGCCGTCTGGCGAAGCAACGCAAAGGCTTCCTCTTCCGAAAGGCCCCGCATCCGCATCATGATGCCCTTGGCCCGCTCGATCACCTTTCGCTCCTCCAGCGCTGATTTGGCGTCGGCGAGTTCCCGTTGCAAGCGGCTGAAGGCATTGAAGCGGCTGACAGCCATGTCGAGGATCGGCTTGACGCGCTCCTTCTTCAGCCCGTCGACGATGTAGGCGGAGACGCCGGCTTCCACGGCGGCCTCGATCGAGGCGGTATCGGAGCGATCGACGAACATGGCGATCGGGCGGCTGATCGAGCGGGTCAGCTGGAAGAGATGTTCCATCATGTCCCGGTTCGGATTCTCGATGTCGATGATGATGACATCGGGTTTCAGCGTCTCGATGATCCGCGCCACGCCCTGCACCTCATGGATGACGGTGACGCGCATATGCCCCGCCTCCCGCAATCCCTCTTCGATGATCGAGGAGCGGATCGCGTTTTCATCGATGACAAGGATCGTCAGGTCGAAGTGGCTCATGCAGCATTTATGACGCAGTGCAGCAATGCTGGCAAGCGGATGGCTATAAAAATGGGCAGTATCAACAAAAGCCTACGAAATAGGCTCTTGTTGATACTGAAGCTAATCACGTGACGGCGAGGCCGCCTTCATCGAACAATCGGATATCCGCCGGAGCAGCGCTGAGAAAAATCCGGCCTCCGGTGTTGATCTCCGCCGCCGAGCGATATTCGACGGTGACCGGCTGGCCGTCGGGCAGCTGGCAATAGAGATATTGCGTGCCGCCGAGATATTCGGCGAAATCGACCGTTGCCTCCAGCCCGTCCGTGCCGGTGGTGCTGACGGTCAGATGCTCAGGCCGAATCCCCAATTTCACCTTGGCGCCCGATACCAGTGCGCTCCCGGCGAGACCTGATTGGACCGCCTGTCCGCCAGCCGAAACCCGGCCCGCGCCCTGCCACACGGCGTCGAGCAGGTTCATCCGCGGCGAGCCGATGAAGCCCGCGACGAAGGTATTGGCCGGGCGCTCGTAGATTTCGCGCGGCGTGCCCGATTGTTCGATGCGCCCGTCGCGCAGCACGACGATCTGGTCGGCGAGCGTCATCGCCTCGGTCTGGTCGTGCGTCACGTAGATCATGGTGTTGCCGAGCTCGCGATGCAGACGGGCGATCTCGATGCGCATGGAGACGCGCAGTTCGGCATCGAGGTTCGATAGCGGCTCGTCGAAGAGGAAGACCTCGGGCTTGCGCACGATGGCCCGGCCGATCGCCACGCGCTGCCGCTGGCCGCCCGATAGCTGGCCCGGGCGGCGGTCGAGAAGGTGGTCGATCTTCAGGATCGCCGAGGCGGCCTTGACGCGTGCCTCGATCTCACCCGCTTGCGTGCGTGCCATTTTCAGCCCGAAGGCGAGGTTTTCGCGCACGCTCATATGCGGATAGAGCGCATAGGACTGAAAGACCATGGCGATGCCGCGGTCCGAAGGATCGAGATCGGTGACGTTGCGCCCCTTGATCTCGATCTCACCATCGGTGACGTCCTCCAGCCCGGCAATCATCCGCAGCAGGGTCGACTTCCCGCATCCGGAGGGGCCGACGAAGACCACGAAGGATCCCTCCGATATCGTCAGGTCGATGCCATGGATCACATCCAGGCTGCCGAAGCTCTTGCGAACTCCGGCAAGTACGACGCCTGTATCCGCCATCTTATTCACCGCGCGCCTCGCCGGCGCGGACCCAGACGAGCATCTCGCCCGGCTCGCGGTTGTCCCAGAAGGGGTAGGGCACGAAGCGGGCGGTGGCCGGCTTCGCGGAGGGCGGCGTGGTCCGGTAGAGATCGGCGCCCCAATCCGAAGCATCGCGGCTGACGGGCAGGTCGAGAGCGACCGCGCCGCGAAGCCCCGCGATTTCAGAGACCTTCGCCTTCGACGGATCTGCCGAAAGCGAAATACCGTTCAGCCCGGCGCCATTGTCGGTCTCCTCGACGCAATAGACCAGCGGCCCGCGCATCAGTGCGGTGCGGCCGGCATCCTGGCGGACGAGCGGGTTGGCGAAGAGCTTGCGCGCTGCAAGCGGAATGACGAGATCGACCGCATCGCCACTCTTCCAGTCGCGCTCAATCCGCGCATAACCGTCCGTTGAGATGGATTCGATGCCGATGCTCTCGCCATTGACCGAAAGCGTGGAGCCGTCCGCCCACTCCGGAATGCGCAGCAACAGCGCGAAGCGGGCCGGGTGGTCGAGATTGAGGTCGAAATGGATCGCTCCATCCCAGGGGTAGCGGGTTGTCTGCGCCAGCTCGACCTTGGTGCCCGAGAGCTCGAAGCGGGCCTTGCTTTCTCCATAGAGATGAACGGCAATCTCATCTTCGGCGACCGCATACATATAGGAGCCGACGGAGGCCAGCAGGCGGGCGATATTCGGCGGGCAGCAGGGGCAATGGTGCCAGATCCAGCGGTGATGCTTGCCGGCGCTTTCCAGCGGGTTTTCGTAGAAGAAGGTCTTGCCATCGAGCGAAAGGCCGGCCATTGCGCCGTTATAGAGCGCCTGCTCCATGATATCGGCATAGCGCCGGTTCGGGCCGCGGCCCAGCATTCGGTTCGCCCAGAAGACCAGACCGACGGAGGCGCAGGTCTCGGCGTAGGCGCTTTCGTTCGGCAGGTCGTAATAGTCGGTGAAGCCTTCGTTGGACGCCGCCGGGCCGATGCCGCCCGTCACATACATCTGCTTCGTCGTCAGGTCGTCCCAGAGCGTTTCGAGTGCCGAGGTCAGCGTATCGTCATTATACTCGGTGGCGATGTCGGCCATGCCGGCATAGAGATACATGGCGCGCACGGCATGGCCGACGACCTTTTTCTGATCGCGCACCGGCACATGTGCCTGACCATATTCATAGGTCTTCTGGTGGAAATCGGCCGCACTGCGGCCGTCGCGCACCGCTTCTTCCGTGAAGAAATGCGGCTCCTGTCCGCGCTCGTCGACGAAGAATTTCGAGAGGTCGAGATATTTCTTCTCGCCGGTGACGCGCGCCAGCTTTACCAGCGCCAGTTCTACTTCCTCGTGGCCGCAATAGCCGGCGAGCTTGCCCGGGCCATGGCCGAAAACGGTGATCAGGTAATCCGCATAGCGGCACATGATGTCGAGCAGCTTGCGCTTGCCGGTCGCCTGGTAATAGGCGACTGCACCCTCGATCAAGTGTCCGGCGCAATAGAGTTCGTGGTGGTCGCGCAGGTTCGTCCAGCGGCGGCCGGGCTGCACGCGCTGGAACCAGGCGTTCAGGTAGCCGTCCTTGTCCTGCAGCTTCTCGTACATGTCGATGATTTCGTCGACGCGCGCCTCAAGCTTCGGATTGGCGCGGCGATAGAGCGAATAGGCGACAGTCTCGATCGATTTGCCGAGGTCGCTGTCCCAGAACATCTGTGTGGAGCCGCCCCAGGGGCCGATCGGGATGACGACGCCGGGGCTCGGCTGGCTGACATCGATCGCCTGGATCATGCCGGCCTCGACGCAGCGGTCGAGCAGCGTTTCGGCCGTTGAATCGCAGATCGCATCCTGGCGATCGCCGAAAAGGCCGGCGAGCTCGACGCTCGGTACGGGCAGGGGGCGGAACTGGCGGTCTCTCTTCAGCTTGTTCATGGCTTCATCCATTTCGTTGAAAGATCATCATTTCACCGCGCCGGCCATCAGCCCGCGCATGTAGTAGCGTTGCAGAAGCAGGAAGACGATCAGGCAGGGGATCGTCATGACGACCACACCGGCCTGAACCGCACCCCAGTTGATGGCGCCGAGGCGCCCGGCGCGCACTGCCGTCATCAGGACGGGCAGCGTGTATTTCTCGTTGCTGGAGAGCAGCACGAGAGCGGCAAGGAACTCGTTCCAGGCATTCAGGAACGCAAAGATCGCAACGGTCGCCACGCCCGGCAGGACCAGCGGCAGAAGCACCCTGACCAGCAGTTTAAGATCCCGCGCGCCGTCGATACGGGCGGCTTCCTCGATCTCCTTCGGCACGGCATCGAAGGCATTGCGCATCATGAAGACCGAGAAGGGGAGCTGCAACGTCACATAGACAAGCGTCAGCCCAAGCAGCGAGTTGTTGAGGCCGAGCTTGGCGAGAATGATGAAGAGCGGCGTCAGGATCGACTGGAACGGGATCATCAGCGTGGCGATGATCAGCACGAAAAGCACATTCTTCAGCGGGAAGCGGTAGCGCGAGAAGCCATAGCCGGCGAGCAGGCTGACGGCGACCGTCAGCACCACGGTGGCGAGCGACACGAAGAGCGAGTTGATCATGTGCTGCCAGATGCCGGCGCCGAACGTATCTAGCAGGGCATAGGCATCGAAGCTGACGCCCGTCGTCGGCCATGGCGGCAGCGGCGGCAGGCTCGCTTCCGTACCATGCCGGAACGACGAGAGCAGGGCGATGACGAACGGCGCCAGGAAAAACACCGAAATAGCGATCCCGGCGACGTGATAGGCCG
The DNA here is from genome assembly GCF_016864575.1 of Rhizobium sp. BG4. Lineage (NCBI taxonomy): Bacteria > Pseudomonadati > Pseudomonadota > Alphaproteobacteria > Hyphomicrobiales > Rhizobiaceae > Rhizobium > Rhizobium sp. BG4. The sequence continues at coordinate 471,274 of NZ_CP044126.1, read as the reverse complement.
ATTGCGAACGGAACCGCTTGCGGGCGCGGCGTTCTCTGGAGGTGGTCATCAGCGCTCCTCCCCGACACGCAGCAGCCAAAGCTGGACGATGGAGATCGCCACCAGGATCGCCAAGAGCGCGATCGACAGGGCCGCGCCGTAACCGAGATTGAACGACACGAAGGACTGGTTGAAAATGTAGTAGACCACCGAGATCATTTTGTTCTGCGGCCCGCCCGAGGTCATGATGTAAAACTGGTCGAAGGCAAGAACCGAGCCGGTGACCGAGACGACGAGCGCGAGCGCGATCGTGCGACGCATCAGCGGCAAGGTCAGATGCCGGAAGCGCTGCCAGCGCCCGGCGCCATCGATGCGCGCGGCTTCCGTGAGTTCGGATGGGATCGCCTGCAGGCCGGTCAGCAGGATGATCATCGTGAAGCCGGCGATCTTCCAGACGACCATGACGACGATCGTCGCAAAAGCGGTGTCGAAGCTTGCCATGATATTCGGGCTGCGCTCGACGAGGCCGAGCGCCCGCAGCGCCGGGCCAAAGAAGCCGCTATCGACATTGGCAAGCCAGACCCAGAGCAGGGAGGCGGTCGCAAGCCCGACGACGACGGGCAGGAAGATGATCGTCCGGTAGGTGCTGACGAAGCGCCGTTCCTTCTCGACGAAGATCGCAAGCGGAAAGGCAACGGCAAAGATCGCGATGGTGACGATGACGGTGTAATAGGCGGTGAAGTTCAGCGCCGCCATGAAGCGGCTGTCGTTGAACATGCGGGTATAGTTGGCAAAGCCGATCCAGCGCTGGGCGCCCATCAGCGGCCAGTTGTGCAGGCTCATCCAGCCGGTGAAGATCACGGGCATCACGAAGAAGACGATGACGAGCGCCATGGCCGGCGCGATATAGAGAAGCCCGCGCCATTGCGATCTGCGCCGCCTCTTGCGGCTGCCGGCAGGGCGCTGGGGACCTGAAACGGTCATCGAAATGCTCCGCATCTTTCATTGCTGCATGGAATGGATCGGCCGGAGAGCTGCCACTGCTCCCCGGCCGCGGCCGGGAGAGATTATTGGCCGCTGTCTATGATCGACTGCATCTCGGACTGGGCGCTCGAGAAGGCTCCGTCTTCGTCGTCACCGAAGATCGCTGCATTGGTGAAGGTCGCCCAGGGGCCGTTGGCGCTGTTGATCAGGTCGTTGAACTGCAGCGTATAGGGCGTCTTGGCAATCGAGATCGCCTTCAGGCCGACCTGCATGCGCGGGTCGAGCCCGGCAAGCACCTGATCGGCAATGTCGCCGCGGGTCGGAAGGCTGCCATACTTGGCCATGACCTTCTGGCCGTCCATCGAATAGATATATTCGAGGAACTCCTTCACCGCGTCGATCTTCTTTGTGCCCTTGGTGATGACGAAGTTATCGCCACCGGCAAAGGACGACGGCTTGCCATCGACGCCGGGGATCAGCGTCACGCCGAAATTGATATCGGGATGGCTGGTGACCAGCGTGCCGATTGCGAAGGCGCCGAGCGACTGCTGGCCGATCTTACCGTTGGTGAAGCTCAGGAAGTTCGAGCCGTTATCGCTGGCCGCACCTGCCGGAACCAGGTCCTTCTTGACCATATCGCGATAGAAGCCGACGGCCTTGCGCATCTGCGGCGTATCGAGCGTCGCGGTCTTGCCGTCCTCGGAGAGGATATCCGCACCCGCGCCCCAGACGAGTGGCGTGAAGGTGAAAATCATGCAACCGCCGCAACCGCCGCCGGAGAAATAGAAGCCGTAGGTGTCGTCGCCGAGCTTGCGGATCTTCTCGGCATTGGCCGAAATCTCTTCCCAAGTGGTGGGCGCCTTCTCGGGATCGAGCCCGGCCTTCTTGTAGAGGTCCTTGTTCCAGGCGAAGACCGAGGTCTCGACCGAGAGCGGCAGACCATAGATCTTGCCGTCATAAGTGCCGAGGCGAACATGCGACGGCGACAGCGAGTTGAAGTAGGGCAGGCTCTTTGCCCAGTCCGAGAGGTCTTCGAGCTGGCCGGCCGCAGCAAAGGCCGGCGTATAGATCAGGTCCATCGACAGCGCATCGGGCGCCTGACCACCGGCGATCGCCGTCGCATATTTCTGCACCAGTTCGCTGAATGGCACTTCGGTGGCGACGACCTGGTTCTCGTGGCTGGAATTATAGGCTTCGACAACCTTCTTGAAGGCGTCGCCGATGCCGGAACGGACCCACATTTCGATCTTCTCGGCAGCCGAGGCTGTCGATACGAGGCTAAGGGTGGCAATGCTCGTTGCCACCAACAGACGCTTCATCATGGCACTCCTCCCAATATGGCGCGTCTCCTTCGCGCCGTTTCTAAATCCCGAGGGCGTCGCCCCCGCATGTCTGCCGCACGACGAGGCGGCACGGCAATTTCCGCACGCCGGGCTCCACCGGGCGTCCCTCCGCAAGCGACAGGATCGTCAATCCTGCCTGCCGCCCGAGCTCCTTCAGCTCCATATCCACCGTCGTCAGCGGCGGCCGGGTCTGTGCTGCGACAATCTCCCAATTGTCGAAGCCGACCACCGACACATCCTGCGGCACCTTGATGCCGCGCTCGCGCAACGCATCGATGACACCGCGGGCGATCTGGTCGTTGCCGCAGAAGATGCCGTCTGGCTTCTCACCCGCGGCACTCCAGAGCCTCGCCACCGCATCATGCCCCCAGCCTTCCGACCAGACGCCGAAGAGAACCGGCACGCCGTCACCAGCGACCTCGCGATAGGCATTGGCGCGCTCGCGAACCGAGACGAAATCCTCCGGCCCGGTAATATGGGCGATCCGCCTGCGCCCAAGTTTCCGCAGCCACTCCGTCGCAAGCCGCGCACCATGCCCATCGTCGGAACTGAAGGTGACGCTGTCGGGTGCACCTTCGGTGAAAGCGTAGACGACGGGCACGTTCAGGTTCGACAGATCGACTGGTAACCGTCTGTCCAGACGCTTTCCTGTTGCGATGATGCCGTCCACCTGCTTGTCGAGCATCGCATCGACATGGATCTGACCGAGCGCCGGATCATCCTCGATGGCACAGAGGAAGACCGAGACGCCGTGATCCACCAGCGCTTCCGAAACACCGGCCATCACGGGCAACGTGAAGCGGCCGTAAGTGTCGTTCGTCAGCAGCCCGATCGTGAAACTGCGCTTGCTCAGGAGACCGCGCGCCAGAGCATTCGGCCGGAATCCGATCTCCGCCGCAATGCGCTTCACCCGCTCGCGGGTCTCGGCGCCCATGCGGCCCGTATCGTTCAACGCCTTCGATGCCGTCGATATGCTGACGCCCGCAGCCGCAGCCACGTCATGGATGGTAATCCGCCCGCGTTTTCCTCCCGAGATGTTCAGCTCTTCCTCCTAAGCTTTGCGGTGAGAAAACCTTTTACCAAGTGTTGTGTCAAGTGAGAAAAGGTTTTCTCACTGATTCCTGAACCGCATGCTGTTCCGCTATCGAAATCATGGTCTGGAAATGCTATTTAGGTAGAATATTGACGAATAGGAACCTGGCATCATGGCGCTGAGTATCAAGGACCCGGAGACCGAACGGCTGGCTCGTGCCTTGGCTGAGAAGACCGGGGAGACGATTACGGTCGCTACCCGCAAGGCTCTCGAAGAGCGTTTGCGCCGGGCGGGCAATGATCTTCGAAAGGCCGCTCTGCTGGAAGACCTCGCGGCGAGCCGCCGGCGGTGGAGGGATATGCCCGTCAATGATGACCGCAGTGCCGATGACATTCTCGGCTATGACGAAACCGGCGTGCCGCGCTGATGGTGATCGATACCTCGGCAATTCTCGCAATCGCCTTGAATGAGCCTGAGGCTGCCGCCTTCGAGCAGCGGATCGCCGACGATCCGGTCCGGCTCATATCGGCGGCAACTCTGCTCGAGGCAGCTATGGTGCTGGAAACCCGGCTTGGCGAAGCAGGCGGCAGCGAGCTTGATCTCTGGATATTCAAGGCAGGCGTCGAGGTGGTCGCGGTTGATGCTGACCATGCCGATCAGGCACGTCGCGCCTGGCGGCGTTACGGCAAGGGGCGGCACGCAGCCGGTCTCAACTACGGCGATTGCTTTTCCTACGCTTTGGCGATGATCAGCGGAGAGCCGCTGCTCTACAAGGGCAATGATTTCTCCCAGACCGATATCCGCGCCGCCCACGCAATCCGCTAATAAAGCAGCAGTTTACGAAGTTTCGGCAGCGATCCTTAACGTCTGGGGCGTAGAGAGATCGGATGATGGTGCTGCGTGGGGATCCGTCGTCTGCGATGAGAGAGAGACTTTACTATGTCGATCGCCTGAGGGTCTTCGCCTTCGGATTGCTGATCCTTTATCATTCCTCGGCTGCCTTCTTCCCTGACATGGGCTGGCTGTTGCATAGCGAGAATACCAGCCGCGGCCTGTCGCTGGTCATGGATTTCCCGCGTGCCTGGCGTCTCGCGCTCCTCTTCTTCATCTCCGGCATGGGCATCGCCTTCACCTTCAAGCCGGAGCAGGGGCTGACGTTCATCTACAAGCGCACGGTGCGCCTGCTCATCCCGCTGCTCTTTGCCATGGCCGTCATCGTCGTGCCGCAGGTCTGGTACGAGCGGATGTATGAGAACGGCTATACCGGCTCCTTCCTCGAATTCTGGCTGACGCGCTATTTCACCGAGGGAAAATATCCGACCGGTAATTTCACCTGGGCGCATATGTGGTTCGTCGCCTATCTGCTGGTGATGTCGGTGATCTGCTATCCGATCTTCCAATATCTGCTGCGGCCGGGAAATCCGATCTTCGCCTGGTTCGAGCGCGTCGCCAAAACGGGCGCCATCTACCTCTTCTTCCTGCTGCCGCTCGGCCTCAATCTGGCGCTGTCGCCGATCTATCCGCGTGAGACCAATGCGCTCTATAATGACGGCGCGTGGTTTGCCGTCTGGGCCAGTTGGTTCGGCCTCGGTTTCCTGATTTCCCGCCATCACCGGGCGCTGATCGGCACGCTGATTGCGCGCCGCTATGTCAGTGGCGGGATTGCGCTTGCGACCACCATCTGGCTCTACCTGGCATCCTGGACAGTTGCGCCGGAGCAGGCGATCGGCAGCTACGACGTCAACGAAACCCTGCTCTTCAAGACCAGCGTCTTCCTGCTCGCTTGGAGCATGATCCTCACCCTGATCGGTTTTGCGGCGCGCCATCTCAATCAGCCGAGCGAGCGGCTGGTGACGATGAACCGGCTGGTCTTCCCGCTCTATATCGTCCACCAGACGGTGACCGTCGGAGCGCTCTACTATGTCCTGCCGCTCGATCTTCCTGCGATCCAGAGCTTTGCGCTCGTCGCCGCGGCAACCGCCGTCGTCTCGATTGCCTTCGCGGTTGCCGTCGATCAGCTGCCGAGCCCGCTGCGCCAGTTGGTCGGCCTGACCGAGAAGCCGCAGCCTGCGCGTGACGGCGAGGCTTTGGAGCGCTCGGCACGGCGTGGATAATCGCCGCTCTGGCGGGTTCCAGCGCGCCGATGGCGTCAATGCACTTGCCTAGTCTTCGGGGCAAATCCTATCGTGCATGATGTCGCCGAACCGCACGGATTGGATCATGACCGTCACGCGCCCGATGCCTGAAGAAAAGGGCATTCTCGAGTTCCTGGAAATCTGCAGCAGCGTCTATTCGGATGACGCCGTGTCGCAATCGATCGAAGCGCAGCGGGCGCAATATGATGCGCTCTGCGCCCGCTTCAGCCCGCCGCTCCCCGATGGTCTGACATTCGTCGATAGCCGTATCGGGGACGTCCCGACGCGGCGCTATCGCCCCGCGAAGGTCACGACGCCGACGCTGCTCCTCTATCTACACGGCGGCGGCTTCGTGGTCGGTTCGCTGGAGAGTCATCATGCGATCTGCGCCGAGATCGCCAATTTCGCAGGCGCAGAGCTCGTTGCCGTCGACTACCGGCTGGCACCGGAGCATCGCTGGCCGGCGCAGACCGATGATTGCTTTGCCGTGATGGAAGCTCTCGCCGCAGGCGGCAACCGCATCGTCCTGATCGGCGACAGCGCAGGTGGAAATCTTGCAGCCGGGCTCGCCCTGCGGGCTCGGGACAAGGGGATCGCGGGCATTGCAGGTCAGGTGCTGATCTATCCGGCGCTCGGCGGCGATCTGACGACGGGCTCCTATATCGAGATGGCCGATGCGCCGGGGCTGACGACAGCCGATGTCGCCTACTACCGCGAAGTGCTCCAGGCTCCGGCCGGTGATCCCGTCGCCGGTGCGCTCGCCGCCAAGGATGTCAGGGGCTTGCCGCCCGCCTATATCACCGGGGCGGCCTTCGACCCCTTGCGTGACGATGCCCGCCACTATGCGGCGCGGCTGGCGCAGGCGGGGATCGAGGTCTGGTTCCGCGAGGAGCCGCAGATGGTTCATGCCTGGCTGCGCGCGCGCCATATGAGCGAGGGCGCCAAGCAGGGATTTCGTGCTGTCTGCGAGGCCGTCCGCCGGTTTGCGGCGGGCTGACGCTCACATCAGGTCGCGGGGGATGCGCATCTCAGCAAACACCTTCTCGAAGACCTGTGCGTCACCTTCATAGGCAGTCACCACGGCGCTGATGATCCAGTCGCTGGCAGTGCAGGCGATCTTTGCCGCCGCCACCGTCCGCACGAACCAGTCCGGGCGGCGCATGTCGCAGGTCCAGGTCGAAGTGCCGGTCATCGACAGGGGATCGCCCGGTGAGATCGACCAAGCCTCCTCGCGCAACTGCCGGGTCGAGAGGCCGGTATCCGGATGTTCGAACAGCCCGGTATCCTCGTGGATGCGGTAGTCGGTGCGATTGGCCGAGAGATCCTTCAGGACCTGCCGCTTGGTCACGCCAGGCGCGTGCTCGATATATTTCGGCAACGGATCGGGATTTTCTGGTTCGGGGATCGCAATCTTCTCATGCGCGCCGAGCAGCGGCAGACCGAGGCCGAGCGAGGCGATGTCGATCTCGACGCCGGCATCTTCGGGCGGCGGCAGGATCATCGGCCAATAGGCGGTCGAGATCGCCAGCCTGATCCGGTGCCCCCTGCGGAAGCGATAGCCGCAGGCATCGAGTTCTAGCCGGATCGAGACCTTCTCACCTGATGTCAGCGCCTCGGGCTCCGCATTGCCGTTGCGATGGGTGAGATTGATCACCCCGAAGGCGACGCGGGTTGCCGTCCCATCGGGATGCACATCGACGAGACGGGCGCAGAGATTGCCGGTCCTTGCCTGCGTGCGCAGAGCGAGCGTCAGCACCGGGCGGCCGAGATAGTCGTGATCGGCAGCAAGCCGGACCGTTTCGAAGGTCAGTGAACCCGCATCGTCGGAGCGCTGGTCGAGCGCCATTTCGGCATCCGGCTTCAGCGTGAAATATTCGCCCGCCGACGTGCCGGTATCGAGCGGCGAGCGCAGATAGACGGCGTGTTCCGGCGCCTGCGGGATCGGCATGCCCTCGGTCAGTTTGCCGAATTGTTCGACATAGAAGCACTGCATCTCCGGCTTCGACCAGAGGTCCTTGGCGACCCAGAAGCCGGGATCGAAATCGCGGCGCGGGGCAGGGCGGATGGCGTCGAGAATATAGGCGCGTGTCTGCGGGAGCCGGTCGATGCCGTTCTCCTCGCTACGCAGCCACTTGTTCCACCAGGCAATTGCCTCGCCATGGAAGTCGGTGCGCGGCTTCGGCCAGGCGAAGTGCGGGTATTTGTGCACCCAGGGGCCGATCAGCGCCCGCGCCTTTTCCCCCAGCCCTTCGACCGCCATCAGCGGGGTGTTGCGATAGCCATCGGCCCAGCCGGCGATCACAAGCGCCGGGATCTCGACCTTGGAGAAATCTTCGGAGATCGAGCCATGCTGCCAGAAGCCGTCGCGGCGCTGGTGGCTCAGCCACTCCTCCATGAAGAAGGGTTCGTGTTCCAGCCGCTCCAGCCACATCTCCTTCCAGCGCTCGCCGACAAGGGCGGGATCGGGCGATCGCGACTGATAGCCGAGCATGGTCGCGGCCCAGGAGAGCTGCGCCGAGAGATGGCAGCCGTTCTTGTAGTGAATGTCGTCGTTATAGCGATCGACCGTGGAGGCGATGGAGATGACCGCCTTCAGAGCCGGCGGGCGCTGTGCTGCCACCTGCAGGCTGTTGAAGCCGCCCCAGGAGATGCCCATCATCCCCACGGAGCCGTTCGACCAGGGCTGCGCCGCAATCCAGGCGATCAGCTCGCGGGCATTGGCAAGCTCGAGCTCCGTATATTCCCCGTCGATGACACCGTCGGATTCCCCGGAGCCGCGAATATCGACACGCACACCTGCTATCCCCGCCGCCGCAAAGACCGGATAGGTCGACTCGTCGCGCAGGCAGGTCCCGTCGCGCTTGCGATAGGGCAGGAACTCGAAAACCGCGGGGACGGGATCGCTCTCCGCCCCATCCGGCATCCAGATGCGGGCGGCAAGCCGCGTCCCATCCTTGAGCGTGATCCATTGGTTCTCGATCGTCGTGAAGCCGCGCGGGGTCATGTCTCTTCCTTCATGCACTCTCATGGGAACGAGGCGGCTTGCGCCGCCCCGAAATCTCAGTTGCCGGCGCTTTCCATCCGACGCGTCGCCAGCACACGCTCCAGCCAGCCGATTTCCATCTCCGGCACCGATTTCAGAAGCAGGTCGGTGTAGTCGTCGAAGGGCGGCGAAAGCGCTTTCGATTTCGGTCCGAACCGCACCAGCTTGCCACGGTGCATGACCGCAACGCTATCGGCAATCGCCCGGACGATCGCGATATCGTGGGTGATGAAGATGTAGGAGAGCTGCTCTTCCTCCTGAAGCCGCATCAGAAGCTTCAGGATGCCCTCGGCGACCAACGGGTCGAGTGCTGAGGTCGGCTCGTCGCAGAGAATGAGCTCCGGCTTTGCCGCAAGTGCCCTGGCGATCGCCACGCGTTGCTTCTGGCCGCCGGAAAGCTCGGCCGGATATCGGTCGATGAAGCCGTTGCCCATCTCGATCTGATCGAGCAGTTCCTTGACGCGCGCCGTCTTCTTCGCGCCCCGCAGGCCGTAATAGAAGGTCAGCGGGCGGCCGATGATATCGCGCACCGTCTGGCGCGGGTTCATGGCGGTATCGGCCATCTGGTAGATCAGCTGTATGCGCCTGAGGTCGTCATTCGGGCGGTTGCGAAGGCTCGGCGTCAGCGGCTTGCCGTCGAAGATGATCTTGCCTTCGTTCGGCGGAAGCAGCCCGGTGATCACCCGCGCAAGGGTGGATTTCCCCGAACCGGATTCACCGACGACGGCAAGCGTCTGTCCTTTCGGCACGTGAAGAGAAACCCCGTGCAGCACCTTGAAACCGTTGGAATATTCGGCGCTGATATTCTCTACCTTCAGCAACGCGCCGGATTGATCCGGCGCCTCATCGCGCGCCGTCTGGCGGACGTTGACCAGGGCACGCGTATAGTCCTGCGCCGGCGCCTCGATGATCTGCTGCACGCTGCCATATTCCACCGTCTTGCCGTGGCGGAGAACCATGATGTCGTCGGAGATCTGGGCGACGACGGCAAGGTCGTGGGTGATGTAGAGGGCCGCCGTATGCGTCTCCTCGATCGCATGCTTGATCGCCGCGAGCACGTCGATCTGAGTCGTCACGTCGAGCGCCGTCGTCGGCTCGTCGAAGACGATCAGCGATGGATTGGAGCAGAGCGCCATCGCCGTCATGGCGCGCTGCAGCTGGCCGCCTGAGACCTGATGCGGAAAGCGGTCGCCGAAGGTTTCGGGGCTCGGAAGACCCAGCACCTGGAAGAGATAAAGCGCGCGCTTGCGCGCCTCCTCCTTGCTCATCAGACCGTGCTTGACGGAGGCTTCGATCACCTGGTCGCCAAGCTTGTGGGCCGGATTGAAAGCGGCGGCCGCCGACTGCGCGACATAGCAGACACGGGCGCCGCGGATCTGGCGGATGCCGCCCTTGCCGAGCGGCAGGATGTCCTTACCGTCGAGCAGAACTTCGCCCCCTGTGATCTCGGCGCCGCCACGTCCATAGGCGAGCGCCGAAAGGCCGATCGTCGATTTGCCGGCGCCGGATTCGCCGATCAGGCCAAGAACCTTGCCCTTTTGCAGGTCGAAGGAGACGCCATCGACGATCGTCACCCGCTTCGGCGGCTCGCCGGGCGGATAGCTGGTGGCCTCGATCTTCAGATTGCGAACTGAAAGAAGCTCAGGCATCGCCGCGTCCTCCCTTGAGGCTGGATGTGCGTTTCAAAAGCCAGTCGACGACGAGATTGACGCAGACCGCGAGTGCCGCAATCGCGGTGCCCGGCACGAGGGCGGCCGAGATTCCGAAGATGATGCCGTCTTTGTTGTCCTTGACCATGCCGCCCCAGTCGGCTGCCGGGGGCTGGATGCCAAGGCCGAGGAAGGAGAGGGTGGACAGGAAGAGGATGGAGAAGGCGAAGCGCAGGCCGAATTCGGCCAGCAGCGGCGAGAGCGTGTTCGGCAGGATTTCGCGGAAGATGATCCACAGCTTGCCTTCGCCACGCAGCTTGGCGGCCTCGACGAATTCCATGACCGCGACATCGAGCGCCACAGCGCGGCCGAGGCGGTAGACGCGGGTGGAATCGAGGATCGCCATGACCAGGATCAGGATGACGATATTCTGCGGCAGAACGGCGAGAACCACGAGCGCGAAGATCAGCGTCGGGATCGACATCATCAGGTCGTTGAAGCGCGAGAAGACGGTATCGATGATCCCGCGCGACACGGCGGCCGTGAAGCTTAGGATAATGCCGAGCGAGAACGAAATCAGCGTTGCGCCGAGCGCCACGAAGAGCGTGGTGCGGGCGCCGTAGATCAGCCGCGAAAGGATATCGCGGCCGAGATTGTCGAGGCCGAAGAAATACTGGTTGTCGGCGACCTGCCAGACATTGCCGACGACCTCGGTCTCGCCATAGGGGGCGATCCAGGGCGCGAAGATCGCGAAGATGAAAGCAATAACGATGCCGATGATGCCGATCCAGGCGGTGATGGGGATATCTCTCAATCTCATCGCGGATGCCTCAGTCTCGGGTTGGCGACGATCGCCAGAATGTCGGCAATCATGTTCAGGAAGATGTAGACAGCGGCGAAGATCAGGCCGCAGGCCTGGACGACCGGCATGTCGCGCACGGTCACCGCGTCTACCATGTACTGACCCATGCCGGGATAGACGAAGACCACCTCGACCACGACGACGCCGACGACGAGATAGGCAAGGTTGAGCGCCACGACGTTGATGATCGGCGCCAGCGCATTGGGTGCGGCATGCTTGACGATCGAGCGGAAGGCGCCGAGACCCTTGAGTTCGGCGGTTTCCATATAGGCCGACGACATGACGGAGAGGATTGCCGCCCGCGTCATGCGCATCATGTGCGCAAGGACGACCAGCACGAGAGTTGCTGTCGGCAGCGCGATCGCCTTCAGCCGCTCGACGAAGCCCATGCTGTCATAGACCGTTGCCGGGAAGGTCGCGACGCCGAGTTTCACGGCGAAGAACATGATCAGCAGGTAACCGATGAAGAACTCGGGCAGCGAGATGGCCGCAAGCGAGATCACGTTGATGATCTTGTCCGGCATCCGGTTTCTGAAATGCACCGAGAGCATACCGAGCGCCACGGCGAGCGGCACAGAGATCAGCGCGGCGAAGCCGGCCAGGAACAGCGAGTTGCCCAAGCGTTTGCCGATCTGCTCGCTGACCGAGTTCTTGCTTGCCCATGAGGTGCCGAAATCGCCCTGGACGGCATTGCCGAGCCACTCGACATAGCGGGTCGTCACCGGCCGATCGAGGCCGAGATCCTGGCGGATATTGGCGACCGCCTGCGGCGTTGCCGACTGACCGAGATAGGTCGTCGCAAAATCGCCGGGCAGCGCTTCGAGGCCGCCGAAAATCAGGATCGATACGGCAAAGAGCAGGACGAGCGAGAGCACGAAGCGCTCGATGATGAGGGCGAGCAGCGGAAAGCGCTGTCGGAATCTGAGACCCGGCAAAGGGTTGCCGGTCGATGAACTGGGCATGGCGAAGGCCTCGCGCTGAAACGTCAGGGGGACCGCAAGCCTTGAGCTTGCGGTCCTGGTTCAGTCAGAGATGGCGGGGAAGCCCCCGGCCGTCAGGCATCGAGCCAGACGCGGGTGGCGACATAGCCGTTCGACATGTCGTTGCCGATATCGTGGACATATCCCTTCACCTGCTTGGAGCAGGCGTTCACGAAGTCGTTGAACATCGGCAGGATGAGACCGCCTTCGTCACGCACCATCATCGCCATGGTGCGATACATGTCCTTGCGCTTGGTCTCGTCGAGTTCCGAGCGTGCTTCAAGGAGTAGCTTGTCGAAGTCAGGACGCTTGAACCGCGTGTCGTTCCAGTCGGCCGTCGAGAGATAGGCCGTGGAATACATCTGGTCCTGCGTCGGGCGGCCGCCCCAGTAGGAGGTCGAGAAGGGTTGGACGTTCCAGACGTTGGTCCAGTAGCCGTCGCCCGGTTCGCGCTTGACCTCGATCTCGATGCCCGCCTTCTTGCAGCTTTCCTGGTAGAGAACGGCGGCATCGACGCCGCCCGGGAAGGCGACTTCGGAGGTGCGCAGCAGCACGGAGCCGCTGTGACCGGACTTCTTGTAGTGGAAGGCGGCCTTGTCCGGATCGTAGGCGCGCTGTTCGATCCCCTCGGGGAAGAGGGCGTAGGTGTTGTTGATCGGGAAGTCGTTGCCGACCTTGCCGTAGCCGCCAAGGATCTTCTTGACCATCGTCTCACGGTCCATGGCATATTTCAGGGCAAGCCGCAGGTCGTTGTTGTCGAACGGCGCCTTGTCGCAATGCATGATGAACACATAGTGGCCACGGCCGGAGGTCGAGAGAATCTCGACGGTCGGCGCGCGCTTAAGGAGATCGACGGTCTTCGGATCGACGCGGTTGATATAGTGCACCTGGCCGGAAGAAAGTGCGGCTATACGGGCGGTCGCGTCGTTCATGCCGATGATTTCGATCGAATCGACATAGCCGCGGTCCGAACGCCAGTCGTCGGCATTCTTTTCGAAGGTGGCGCGAACGCCGGGCTCGAAGCTCGTGAGCTTGTAGGGGCCGGTACCGATGGAGGCCAGCGGATCATCATTGCCGCCATTCGGCTGGATGACGAGGTGATAGTCCGTCAGCAGCAGCGGCATGTCCGCATTGCCTTCGGTCAGCGTCAGCACGAGGTTGCCGCCGTCGGCCTTGACGTCCTTGATGGAGCCGAGAACGCCGAGCGCGCCGGATTCCGACTTCTTGTCGGTGTGGCGCTTGAGGGTGGCGACGACGTCGTCGATCGTCAGTTCCTTGCCATTGTGGAATTTAACACCCTTGCGGATCTTGAAGGTCCAGGTGGCGGCGTCCTTCGACGGCTCCCAGGATTCGGCCAGCGAGGGAACGGCAGCACCCGTCAGCGGGTCGGATTCCACCAGCATGTCGCCCCAGCAGCGGCCGACGCAGAACATGAATTGCGAGAGAAACTTCGCCGGGTCCTTGGAGTCGGTGGCAGCGCCGCCTTCGAGACCGAGCTTCAGATGGCCGCCACGCTTTGGTTCGGCGGCTTCGGCGCTTTCAGTGAAAAGCTTGTCGGCAACGGCAAGCGTCAGGCCGGCAGCCATGGCGCGTCCCAGAAATTCGCGGCGGTTCAGCCCGCCTGCGGTAACGCGGCTTGCGAGATATTTGGTATAGTCGTTCATTCCCCTGTTCCTTCTTGTCTCGATTGAAGAATTGGCAAGTGGACCGCAGAACCGGTTTCCTCTTCCGGTGCCAGGTCCATGTTCGTTCGGGAAAACGTCGCGGTTGGTGCCGCCCTTATCTTCCTTTCTCGGCTAGACGATTGCGCGTGGGTGTGGGCGCCAGCTTGATGGCGCGGCGATCGGGAATGCCGGCGGTTGTTTTTGTCCGGCTTGTTTCCTGAAGATTGGAATTGTGGGTAAGGATGGCGCCAGCGATGGCGAGACGACAGCGGGCCGCATGCGTCTTGGCTGCGGCAGAGGGCAGGGAAGTCAGCAGCTCAAAGGTGGTCAAGCTACGTCCGTTCAACCTACGCTACCTCCGCTGTTTCTGCGAGGGAGCCCGTCAGACTTGCCCCGGCAGTGAATATGCATGAGATCGAATTAAGGGCCACTTTGACCCGCCGGGGGGCCGGTGAAACGACATCATATACGTCGTCTGCGACATATCGAGCATATGCTCGCCCGAAGGGCGTTTTTGCATTGACGGTGACAAGCCGTGCTGAAGTGGAATAGCAAGAGGCCGATCCTGCAGATGAGAATGGGCGCCTATCTCTCTGGTTGTATTGAGTGATTTCTCTGCCGCTGTTTGCCGCCCAATCCGAAGCCCCGCGAGGCACAGCCTTGCGGGATCTGCTTTCGGAAATGGAGCTCGGCAGACAGATCATCGTCTCATCCCTGCTTTGTCTGCCCGACATGGCGGCCGGCGCCATCCGGGGTAGGGAGTGAGGCGTGGGCCTCGGCGATCGCCTTTGCTTCCGCCAGGATTTCCCGTGGCGCCGGAACGGCCTTGCCAGCCTTGGAGTCGACATGCAGCAGCATCTGCTCGCCGGTTGCGAGCACCTCACCCGTCGTCGCATCGCAGATGCTGTGGAAGACGTGGAGCCGCTTTTCGTCGACCGACAACAGCTGGCAGGTCGCATAGATCGCCTGGCCAAGCTTGGCTTCGCCGAGATGCCGGATATGGGTCTCGACGGTGTAGTAGCTGTGCCCGGCCTCGACATAGGCAAGACCGGCGCCGATCAGCCGTAGCAGCGCATCCGTGGTATCGCCGAAGACCTGCAGGTAGCGATGCTCGGTCATGTGGCCGTTGTAATCGACCCAGGCGGGGCTGACCTTGGTGTCGACAAGCCGAAGCGGGGTCGAAGTTTTCGTCTGTTCGGCCGGCTTGGCGGCAGCCCAGAGCGAATGCTCGAAATCCTTGAGCAGCTTGCCTGCACCCCAGCCCTTGCCGCCATCACCGGCCTTCAGCGCCTGGAAGATACCAGCCAGATTCTCATCCCGGATGCGTTCGAGCTCACGGATCGAAAGATCGCCCGCCTGCTCATCCGACTGCTGGCCGATCTTTTCGACGAGCGCGTCGTCGAGATCGACGACATCGGTGAGCTTCGTCCACGGCCACTGCAGGCAAGGCCCGAACTGCGCCAGGAAGTGCCGCATGCCGGCTTCACCGCCGGCGATGCGATAGGTCTGGAACAGGCCCATCTGTGCCCATCGCAGGCCGAAGGAATAGCGGATGACATCGTCGAGCGTCTCGACGGTGCAGATATCGTCCTGGATCAACCAGAGCGCCTCGCGCCACAGCGCTTCCAGTAGACGATCGCCGACAAAGGCCTCGATCTCCTTGGCAATATGCACGCCCTTCATGCCGATCGGCGGCAGCTTTTCCATCGCTGCCTTGATCGTCGCATGGCTGGTCTTTTCGCCGCCGACGATCTCGACGAGCGGCAGCAGATAGACCGGATTATAGGGGTGGGCGACGAAGAGCCGGTCGGGAAACTGCATGTCGCGCTGCAGGTCTGTCGGCAGCAGGCCCGAAGTCGAGGAGCCGATCAACGCGTCCGGACGGCAGGCGGCGTCGATCTGGGTCAGCACGTTGCGCTTGAGATCGAGCCTTTCCGGCACACTCTCCTGTATCCAGTCGGCATCGACGACCGCCTCTTCCAGCGTCTTGCAGAAGGTGAGTTTGCCGCGCGGGGGAAGGGGCGCGCCCGTCAGCATCGCATAGGCGCGCTCGGCATTGGCGATCACCTCGCCGACGATGCGCTGCGCTTCCGGATGCGGGTCGAAGACATCGACATCGATCCCGGCCAGCAGGAAGCGGGCGATCCATCCGCCACCGATGACGCCGCCGCCGACACAGGCTGCCTTGTTGATCTTGATCATGCAGCCCTCAACGCTTCCTGAGCTTCAGTTTTTCGCGAACGGCATCGGGCCCGATGATGCGCGCGCCCATGCCTTCGATAACCTGCACGGCCTTCTCGACCAGCTGCGCGTTGGTGGCGAGCAGGCCTTTGCCGGCATAGAGATTGTCTTCCAGCCCGACACGAACATTGCCGCCCGCCAGGACAGCCGCTGCCGGGTAAGCCATGGCGTTGCGGCCGATCGAAAAGGCCGAAAAGGTCCAGCTCTTGGGCACGTTGTTGACCATCGCCATGAAGGTATTGAGATCGTCGGGCGCACCCCAGGGAATGCCCATGCAGAGCTGGATCAGCACCGGATCCTCGATCAGACCCTCTTCGGCAAGCTGCTTTGCGAACCACAGATGGCCGGTGTCGAAGGCCTCGATTTCGGGGCGCACTCCGAGATCGGTCATCTTCTTCGCCATCGCCCGCAGCATCGAGGGCGTGTTGGTCATGACGTAATCGCCGAGACTGAAATTCATCGTGCCGCAGTCGAGCGTGCAGATCTCCGGCAGGCACTCGGCGATGTGGCTGACACGCTCGCTGGCGCCGGCCATGTCGGTTCCGGCGGGATTGAGCGGCAGCGGCTTTTCGACGTCGCCGAAGATCAGGTCGCCGCCCATGCCGGCGGTGAGATTCAGCACGACATCGACATCGGCGGAGCGAATGCGGTCCGTCACTTCGCGGTAGAGATCGTTGCGGCGGCTTGCTGCACCCGTCTCCGGATCGCGGACGTGACAGTGAACAACGGCCGCCCCAGCCTTGGCGGCGTCGATCGCGGAATCCGCGATCTGCTTGGGAGTAATGGGAACGTGGCTGGATTTGGAAACCGTGTCACCGGAGCCGGTGACGGCGCAGGTGATGAAGACATCGCGGTTCATCGCAAGAGGCATCGTGTTCTCCCTCGTATTGCATGCATTACGCGGCAATCGGGGCGTCCATGCTTTGCATTAACGGAAGCGATTGATACAGTATCGGCAATCTGGAGACTTCATGCTCACCCGCTCGAACGACCGCCTCGATCTCGATCTTCTCGTCCTGCCGGAGACGAACCTCATCCTGCTCGCCTCGGTCATCGAGCCGATGCGCGGCGCCAACCGCATTGCCGGCAGCGAGCTCTATCGCTGGCGGCTGCTGACGCCTGATGGCGCCCCGGTGCGGACGACGA
The DNA here is from genome assembly GCF_016864575.1 of Rhizobium sp. BG4. NCBI lineage: Bacteria > Pseudomonadati > Pseudomonadota > Alphaproteobacteria > Hyphomicrobiales > Rhizobiaceae > Rhizobium > Rhizobium sp. BG4. The sequence goes on along the minus strand of NZ_CP044126.1, from coordinate 454,215 downwards.
GCGGCATTCCGGTGCCCGCCGCCGGTGCATTCAGCGCCGCGCGGGAGGATGCGCCGCTCTTCGTTCTCGCCAGCTACAACTGGCGGCAGAGCGCCACGGCCGCGCTGAAAATGCAGCTCTCGCAGGCGGCGCGCCATCGCAGCGTCATCGCCGGGATCGAATCCGGCACATGGCTGCTCGCCGAATCCAGCCTTCTCGACCGCCTGACGGCGACGATCCACTGGGAGGATTTCGAGGATTTTTCGCTGGCCTACCCGCAAGTGAAGGCAGTGAAGGACCGCTTCGTCATCGACGGAAAGCGGCTGACCACGGCAGGGCCGCTGCCGACGGTCGACCTGATGCTCGAGATCATCCGCCAGCGGCAGGGCTATTCGCTGGCGCTCGAGGTCAGCCGTCTGTTCAGCTACGAGCAGGTGTCGTTCCACAACGAAAGCCAGCTTTCGCCCTCTGCCGCGGGCCTCAGCATGCGCGATCCGCGTGTGGCGTCGGCCGTGCGGCTGATGGAAGAGCATATCGAACAGCCGGTGATGCTCAGCCGCATCGCCAAACGCGTCGGCGTCAGCGCCCGTCATCTGCAGGGATTGTTCCAGGAGAGCATCGGCGCGCCGCCGCATGTGCACTATCTGGCGCTGAGGCTGAACGCGGCGCGGCGCAAGGTCATCGAGACCAAGGCTTCCTTTGCCGATATCGCCGCCGCCACCGGCTTCAACTCGGCCTCCGCCTTTGCCCGCAGCTATCGCGCCAGCTTTTCGGAAAGCCCGTCCGACACCCGCAGGCGCCTGCGCCGCCCGGTTACACCAGCGCCTGATAGCCGATCGGCTTGAAGGCGTCGCGCACCATGTCGGCCAGTTCGCGCACAGCTTCGGTCGAGTGATAGGGGTTGCGCCGCAGCACGACCTTGGACGTATCGACCGGCGCAAAGCCGTCATCGGCCGTCAGTTCCCGGCAGCCCGGCGGAATATGGCTGCGCGACAGCGTCGTCACCGCAAGCCCGGCCACGACGGCATTCTGCAGGCCCGAGCTGGTGTCGGCGATGAAGGCGATGCGGTAGCGCCGCCCCATCTGGTCGAGGGATCGCAGGGCGAAATCCCGGCACCAGTTCGAATTCCTGTAGATGGCGATCGGCATCGGGTCGAGATCGTGCAGGCGGTGGACCTGCGACGTCACCCATACGGTCGGATCGATACAGAGAACCTCGCCGCTCGACTGGTTGCCCCAGTCGAAGACGACGGCGAGATCGAGTTCGTCTCGCTCCAGTGCCGCGAGGTTCCTGACGGTGTAATCGCAGGAAACAGTCACCTCGACGGCCGGGTGGCGGACGGCGAATGCCGCAAGCGCTGCCGGCAGTACCGTCTGGCTGTATTCCTCGGGGATGCCGATACGAACGGGGCCGTCCAGCTCCTTGGTGCGGATCGTCGCCGCCGCCTCATCCAGGAGATCGATGACGCGCTGTGCGTAGGGCAGAAGCTGCATCCCCCAGCGCGTCGGCACGACGCCGCGGGCGCCGCGCTCGAACAGCGTCTCGCCGATCGTTTCCTCGAGCTTCTTGATCTGCGCGCTGACGGCCGATTGCGTCCGGCCGATCGCCTGCGCCGCCGCCGAAAAATTCGACGTCTCGACGACGACGAGGAAGGTGCGCAGCAGATCGCTTTCGATGGGTTGACGCATTCTCAAGCCACAAAAAAATCAGATGGCAGCTATCTCAACTATTCGTTTGCTTAATGTCAAGAACGGTAGCAAACAGAGCAAATCAGACCTCTGGTTCGGGAAAACCAATGTCACTCAATACGGACGTCCGCCCGCTCGGCCTGAGCGAGCACGAAAAGGGCGTCATTCTGGTAGTTGCCGCCACGCTGGCTTGGAGCGCGAGCGGCATCTATTCACGGCTTTTATCCATCGACGCATGGACGACGATCGCCTGGCGTTCGCTGTTCGGCGGATTGTTTCTCTTGATACCGAGCTTCTTCCTCGAAGGCGGATTGTCGAGAAAACAATGGGCCTCGATCTTCCATCCGTCGGGCATCGCGATGATCGCCTGCCAGACCTTCTGTCAGGCCTGCTTCATCGGCGCGCTCTATACGACGAGCGTCGCCAATGTCGCCGTCATCTATGCAACGGCCCCCTTCATCGCCGCACTCCTCGGATGGGTGCTGCTTAGGGAGCGCGTCGCGCGCCGCACGATGATGGCGGGTGGCGCCTGCCTTCTCGGCGTCATCATCATCGTTGCCTCGTCGATCGGCGGCGGAACCGGCTTTGGCGATCTGCTGGCGCTGGGGATGACCGCCTCCTTCGCACTGATCATCGTCATCCCGCGCATCAGCCCCGGCGTGCCGAGCCTGCCGCCGACCATCGTCAGCGCCTTCCTGACGCTGGCGATCTTCTCGCCCTTCGGTTCGGTCGGCTCGATCGACACTTATAACTGGGTGGTGCTGGCGGCCTTCGGCGCCACGAATTTCTCGATTGCGCTGGTCCTGTTCCTGGCTGGCGCCCGGCGCATGCCGCCGGCTGAGGCGGCGCTGATCGGCACGATGGAAATCGTGCTGACGCCCTTCTGGGTCTGGCTGTTCTTCGCCGAGCAGCCGCCGCTCGCGACGCTCCTTGGCGGCGCCGTGATCGTCGCGGCTGTGGTCTGGCATACGGCGGGCGACCTGCGGTCGAGCCGGCGCGCGCCGGCGAAAGGCTGATGCTCCGCAGGAGTTTTCGTCAGCCGTCTTGACCGCGCTTTCGCATTGGTGTTGATCCGATGCCTTCGCGAAACTATTTGCGCTCAGGTTGCGCCGCCTTTGGGTGGCGCGAAGCGCTCCGGAATATACCCGATGTCGAAATCCAAGCTGAGGAGAGATGCCGATCTCCTCTTGCACCGAGGAACCAGAACCGAGGAGGCCTACCCGGCGAGCCGCGCCCGCAGGCCGGCCGAGGTGCAGCGCCTGATCGGCGCGATCGGCAGCCTGATGCTTGCCGATGGCACGCCGATGATGGAAAAATTCGTCGCCGGCAAGATCTTCCACCTGCTGCAGCAGCCGGGCGCGGTCTCGACCCGTCCCGCAACACCGCTGAAGCTGGTGCCGCAACTGCAATTCGCGCTGCGCCAGATCGCGTCCAAGGGCAAGGCCTTCGCCGAGGTGGCGGCCGCCATCAACGACGTCGCGAAAAACCTCGACTGGGTCTCCAGCAAGACCGGCCCCTTCGCCAGCATGAATATCGAGACCGCGCATGCGCATGCGATCATCGCCGGGGCATCGGGCCTGGAAGAGCGGGAAGACGTGACACTCGGCCTGACGATCATGGAGCCCTACAGCCGCTTCCCCGATCACGTGCAGTATCGCGCCCGCGTGTTCCTGGCGCTCTCCGATTGCGAATTCCTCTGCGACGACCGCGGCTGGCAGCAGGCTACGCCGGGCTCCGCTTTCTATAACCAGGCAGGTCACACCGTCGCCATGCGCTGCACTGCGCGGCCGCTCCTGGCGGCCTGGTGCCAGATGGAGCGCTGACTCTTTCACTGTCGCAGGCCGCACCAGCGGCCGATTTTCGCTGTCCTGAGTATAGGCAACACGGTTCGACAACGCCGCAGGAAAATCAAATTCCTCAGAGCCTATGAGAACAGCATAGTTATTCTAGTAAATCTGTAGACATAAATTACTTTACTCGACGAGATCTTTCGGAGGGCTATCATGGACATTTCAAGACGCGCTTTTACGGCTGCACTCGCAGGCGCTGCCGCTACCCTGCCATTCATCAAAGCCGGTACGGCCGCCGCAGCCGACAAGGTCGTGCGGATCGGCTATCAGAAATACGGCACGCTGGTGCTCTTGAAGGGGAAGGGCAGCCTGGAATCCAAGCTGCAGGCGATCGGCTATTCGGTCGAATGGACCGAGTTTCCCGGCGGGCCTCAGCTGCTCGAGGCGCTGAATGCCGGCGCCGTCGACTTCGGCTCCACCGGCGAAACGCCGCCGATCTTCGCCCAAGCGGCCAGTGCGCCGCTGGTCTACGTGGCCCATGAACCGCCTGCGCCGCGCGGCGAAGCGATCCTCGTTGCGAAGGACAGCCCGATCAAGGCGGTTGCCGATCTGAAGGGCAAGAAGGTTGCCTTCAACAAGGGCTCCAACGTCCACTACCTGCTGGTCAAGGCGCTTGAGGAAGCAGGCCTCACCTATGCCGATATCGAGCCCTCCTTCCTCGCCCCGGCCGACGGCCGTGCGGCCTTCGAGCAGGGCGCCGTTGATGCCTGGGTGATCTGGGATCCGTTCCAGGCCGCGGCAGAAGAGGCGATCGAAGCGCGCGAGCTCAGAAACGGCGAGGGCATCGTCCCCAACCATCAATTCTATCTCGGCACCAAGACGCTGGTCGACGGCCACGCCGAAGCCGTCGATACGGTCATTGCCGCGATCGCCGAGATCGACGAATGGGCCAAGGCCGACGTTTCCGCCGCCGCCAAGGAACTCTCGCCGCTGGTCGGCATTCCCGAACCGGTGCTCGTCAAGGCGCTGGAGCGCCAGTCCTATGGCGTGAAGAGCCTCGACGATACGGTCGTCGCCCAGCAGCAGGCGATCGCCGACACCTTCTTCGAACTCCAGCTCATCCCGAAGAAAGTCACGATCGCCGACGCCGTGCGCCGCGCCAAGGCGTGAAGGTCCGCTGAAGGCATCAAAGTTTCGGAGCCGCTGCCTTCCGCAGCGGCTCCGCAATGTCTCGACCCCGCATCCCAGGACAGATCATGGCTGACGCAAGCCCTACGCGGCAAATGAGCCTTACCGCCTTCCTCATGCCTGCTGGGCAGCATTCGGCGGCATGGCGGGATCCCCGCTCGGCCTCGGATGCCGGTGTGGATTTTGCGCATTACAAGGCCATGGCCCAGATCGCCGAAGCAGGTAAGCTGGATGCCCTGTTCCTTGCTGATTTCGCGGGCAGCATCGGCTCGGGGGAGGTGGAGGCGGCGTCGCGTTCCTCCCATGACGTCAGCTTCGAACCGATCACGCTACTTTCGGCGCTCGCCGCCGTTACAGAGAAGATCGGTCTGGTCGCGACGGTCTCCAGCACCTTCAACACGCCCTACGACCTGGCGCGGAAATTCGCCTCGCTCGATCTGATTAGTGGCGGCCGGTCGGGATGGAACCTCGTTACATCGGTCAATGAGAGCGAAGCCTATAATTATGGCCTCGAGGAGCATGTTCGTCATGCGGACCGCTATGCCCGTGCCGCAGAGTTCGTCGATGTCGCCAAGGGACTCTGGAGCAGCTGGGAGGAGGGTGCCTTCGTCCGCGACCGCGAGGCGGGCCGCTTCTTCGATCCGTCGAAGATGCATGTGCTCAATCACGAGGGCAGGCATTTCAAGGTGCGGGGACCGCTCAATGTCGGCCGTTCGCCACAAGGCGCGCCGGTGATTTTCCAGGCGGGATCGTCGGAGGCGGGACGCGAGCTGGCGGCGCAATCCGGCGAGGCGATCTTCACGGCTCATCAGACACTATTGTCTGCCCGGGAATTCTATACCGACGTAAAATCCCGCCTCGGACGCTATAGGCGGACGGCCGAGCAGATGAAGATCATGCCCGGCGCCTTTCCGGTGGTGGCCGAAACGCAATCCGAAGCCGAAGACATCTTCGAACGGCTGCAGAACCTGGTTCATCCGGAATCCGGACTGCTGCTGCTGTCCCAGCTCGTCGGCTTCGATCTCAGCGGATACTCGCCCGAAGACCCGCTGCCTGATATGCCCGAAACCAACGGTAATAAGAGCAGGCAGAAGCTGATCGTCGATCTGGCCCGCGAGAAGAACCTGAACCTCCGCCAGATCTACCAGCATATTGCTGGCGCGCGTGGGCACTGGACGATCGTCGGCTCGACGAAACAGGTGGCAGACGCGCTTGAGGATTGGTTCGTGGGCGGCGGCGCAGACGGATTCAACCTGATGCCGCCGGTCCTGCCCGACAGTCTGGAGCGCATCGTCCATCTGCTGGTGCCGGAGTTGCAGCGCCGCGGGCTGTTCAGGACGAACTATTCCGGGCGCACGCTGCGATCCCATCTGGGGCTTGCCTAGGCGAACGTGCCTGCCGGCTAGTCACAGGTCACCGCGTTCCAGCCTTGGGGGACGCCCTGTTCCTCGCGGACGAACTCGAAATTCTCGAAGTCGGCGGCCATCAGGATGACGTTTCTGTCGGGTTGCCCATCGGCGCCGCGCAGATAGATGCGGCGGCGGGTCGGGAAGACCAGTCCTTCGAACGCCTGGTGATCATAGGAATAGTGAGCGGCGGTACCGCCGCCCGCGATCTCCACCGCATAGTCCTGGCGCCGGATCAGGGCGTTGCTGTCGAAGTAGAGCACTTGTTCGGTGGAATGCGTGACGTAGGAAGCCGGGAACCGGACTTTTATGGCCCGCCAGACTTCGCCGTCCTCGTGCCACGGTTCGATCTCTTCGCAGCTGACGCCATCGGTCAGCAGCGAGAATGGCAGTGTCAGGTAGGTCCACATCGCGTATCCGGCGAAATAGACGAGCTGTGAGGCGCTCCATGGCACATTCGGCGTGAATGACTGGCGCGGATTGTCCAGCCATTCGAGCGTCGCGCCTGCGGCGCTTTCGACTGCAGTCCGGAACGGTTCGTAGATGCCGATCTGTTCCGGTGCCAGAAATGGATCGAAGGTCGTCTTCTGCAGGCGCGTATCGATTGTCACCCGCGTCGGCCTTTTCGCAAAGGCCTCCTGGCCGCGAGCTTTCAGCGCCAGACCATCCGGCGTCATCGTCGCGGTGATCTTGCGGATGCGCTGCCACCTGTCGAGGCCGCCATGGGCCTCGATGGAGGATTTGACCAAGTCGAGCATTGTCAGACCTTTCTGTATTGCAGAGGTTTGGCCTCAGGCCGCCTTCTGGCGCTGATCGGGTGCGCTGCGGCTACGCGAAGCGGCAATCGCCCGGTCGGTGAGCTCCGAGGCAATCAATGCGGCGGCGACCAGACCTGCGGCGACGAAGCCGAGATTTTGGCTGCCGACGATGTCGATGGCCGTTGCGCCGATGATGCCAGCCGCGGTGGTTCCGAGAAAGACCGCAGAGTTGTTGAGGCCGAGCACGATCGGCGCAATCTGCGGCGCGATGCCGACGATGCGGTGCTGCTGCGGCACGGTGCTGCCCCAGCCACAGGCGCCCCATAGCAGGACGGCGGGCACGGCAGTCCAGAGGCTGGCGCCGCTCCACTGCAGAAGCAGGAAGTTCACAAGCACCATACCGAGCATCGTGATCAGCACTTTCCGCGAACCGATCGCGTCGATCAGCCGCCCGGCAAGCAGGTTGGAGACCGTTCCGGCCGCGCCCCAGAGCACCAGAAGCCCGGCGAGGATCGCCGTGTCGCCACCGATCGTGCGGCCGAAGACGACCGAGAAATAGGTGTAGATGGTAAAGGCGGCGCTGAAGAACAGGAAGGTCGTGGTCAGCGCCAGACCGATCCTGGCATCGGCGAGCGGCGCCAGACGCTTGCCGAGCGAGACGGCAGGCGGCATCGGAATATGCGGCAGGAAGACAAGCACGCCGGCGCCTGCGATGGCTGCCAGCCCCGAGACGAAGACCATCGTCCAGTGCCAGTCACCGAGACCGCCGATCAATGTGCCGATCGGAGCGCCAAGGGCGGTCGAGACGGTCATGCCTGTGGCGACGACCGAAAGCGCAAAGCCGCGCTTCTCGGGTGCCACGATCGACGCGGCCGAACCGGTTGCCGTCGGGGCGAACATGGCGGCTCCGAGACCGGCGAGTGCGCGGGTGGCAAGCGCCATTTCAAAATTGGGCGAGAGCGCGGTTGCGAGATTGGCGATGACGAAGATGCCGAGGCCGGCAAGCAGCAGCCTGTTGCGGGGCATATGTGCCGCGGCCGCCGCAATGGCAGGCGCCAGAACCGCGATCGTGGCCGCATAGATCGTTGTCATCTGCCCGGCAGCGCCGATGCTGACATTGAAGTCGCGGGCGATTTCAGGCAGCACGCCGGCAACGACGAAACTGTCGGTACCGAGCGCAAACATGCCAAGGGCAAGAACGAGAAGTCGTCTGTCCATCAAAGAATGATCCGTTTTGAAGATATGTCACGGAAAGACAGTGGCGCCGGCGGCCAAGTGGGAGAATGGCCGCCGGAACCAGGCTGCAGTTACTTGCCCTGAATGAGCAGGCCGAGCGGCGCCAGCGGGCCGACCGGAATGAACTGGTAGGAGGCAAAGCCGCCGGTCACCAGCGGAAGGCCTTCGACTTCGGCCTTCGCCTGCTCGATGGAATCCACGTTCATCAGGAAGATGACGCCCGGGGCGTCCTGGCGGGCCCAGAACTGCTCGATCTTGCCACTGAGATAGTGCTGCAGCGTTGCCGGCACTTCCTTCGGCATGATCTCGCGGCGCTGCTCGTCGGTGACGGGCTTGATGATCGATCCGATAGCTAGAACTTTCATGATTTTTCTCCGCAGAAAGCGTTGAGTTGCGAGAGGGAAACTAGCGATCCGCGGCATCCACCACTATCGGCGTAAACGCCAACTTTAGCATGGTTTACGCCAGAGGCGTCAGTGCTCGGATCGGCATCGGCGGGGGCGCCTGATCTGCTGGCGCTGACCAGACCGGCCGAAATTTTGTCGCACTTATTGAAGCGAACGGGGCGAGCGGTACCTTGAGCGGAGTTACTCGCTGCTCCACGGAGGGTTAGACAGTGGAAAAACGTCCTGCGCCGTCGCTCAAAACGCCTTCAGACCTGAAATCGAATGCCATCACCGACATATCGGCGGCGATGACCGCGATCCTTGCCGATGTCTTCACCCTGTATCTAAAGACCAAGAACTTCCACTGGCACATGTCCGGCCCGCATTTCCGCGACTATCACCTGATGCTCGATGAGCAGGCCGAGCAGATCTTCGCGATGACCGACGACATCGCCGAGCGGGTCCGCAAGATCGGCGGAACGACGCTGAAGTCGATCGGCCAGGTGTCCCGCCTGCAGCGGCTTTCGGATAATGACGCGGATTACGTGACGCCCGACGACATGCTGGCCGAGCTCAGGGACGACAACAAGCGGCTCGTCGAGATGTTCCGGGAGGTGCACAATCTGACCTCCGAGCATAATGATCACGCAACGACCAGCCTGATCGAGAATTGGATCGACGAGACCGAGAGGCGCGTGTGGTTCCTCTTCGAAACGACACGCACCCGCTAGAAAGACGGTTACCCAATTTCAAAGGCCCGGAGTTTAGCCTCCGGGCCTTTTCATCAAGCCAGAACCGACGACAGAAATTCCCGCGTCCGCTGCTCGCGCGGTGCACCGAATATCTCTTCGGGCGCGCCCTGTTCGCAGATCCGGCCCTTGTCGAAGAAGCAGACCCGGTCCGAAACTTCCCGGGCGAAGCGCATTTCATGGGTGACGAGCAGCATGGTCAGGTCGTGCTCATGCGCAAGGCCGCGGATGACGGAGAGCACTTCGCCGACCAGCTGCGGATCAAGCGCCGAGGTTGGCTCGTCGAAAAGAAGCACCCGCGGGCGCATCGCCAGCGCCCGGGCGATCGCCACGCGCTGCTGCTGTCCGCCGGAGAGCTGCGATGGATAGAAGTCCTTCTTGTCTGAGAGACCCACCATATCGAGCAGTTGCAGCGCGCGCGCCTCGGCTTCGGCGCGCGCAATGCCGAGCACCCGCAGCGGCGCCTCGACGATATTGCGCAGCACCGTCATATGCGGGAACAGATTGAAGCTCTGGAAGACCATGCCGACATGGTTTCGGATCTGGCGCAGATGGTTTTCCGAGGCCTTGAAAGGGCCTTTGCCGTTCGGCTCGTGATAGGAAATGTCCTGTAGCGTCAGCTTGCCGTCCTGAAACGGTTCGAGCGTCATCAGGATGCGCAGAACGGTGGATTTTCCTGACCCGGACGGGCCGATCAGCGTCACCTTCTCGCCCTTACGGACAGTGAAATTGAAGTCGTCGAGCACCCTCAGCGGGCCGAAGCGCTTGGCGACGTTGGAAAATTCGATGATGGGCGGATTGTTGTTCTCGGTCATCGCAAGGGGATTCCTGCTTTCGGAAGGGCTTTCTGCAGGCGGTGGAGACCGGCCGAGCAGATCAGCGTCAGGAGGAGGAAGATCAGGCCGACGAGTGTCAGCGGCACGAGATATTCGAAGGTGCGTTCGCCGATCATGTTGGCAAGGCCCATCATCTCCATGACGGTGACGACGGAAAGGACCGGCGTTTCCTTGATCATGGCGACGAGATAATTGCCCATGGCCGGCACGATCCGCGGGATGGCCTGCGGGATGATGATGTCGCGATAGGCCTGCATGCGCGTCAGATTGAGCGCCGTTGCCGCTTCCCACTGGCCGCGGGCCACGGCCTCGATGCCGCCCCGATAGACCTCGGATGTATAGGCGGCATATTGCAGGCCAAGGGCGATTGCGCCGGTGAGGAAGGCCGGAAGCACGACGCCGAAGTCGGGCAGGACGTAATAGAGAAAGAAGAGCTGCACCAGAAGCGGCGTGTCGCGCAAGAATTCGACGATAAAGGCAGTCGTCCAGGAGATCGCGATCACGCTGCTGCGGCGCAGCAGCGCGAAGACGAGGCCAAGCACGAGCGCGATGGCAAAGCCTGCCGCCGCAGCCTTCAAGGTGACTGTCAGGCCGATCAGGATGATCGGCAGGATCGAACTCGTATAGGTGAGCCAGGTCGTCGTATCCCATTCGTATCCATACATCATGTGGTCATATCCTCACGAACGGGGCATCTGCGGGAAGGCGTGGCCACGCCGCACGAAATGCTCGATCACCCGGATCGCCACCATCAGCACCAGCGACATGGCGAAGTAGCAGAGGAGCGTGATCGAATAGATGCTGGCACTATCCAGCGTGATGTTGCGGATCGATTGGGCCGCAAAGGTGAGATCGGCAATCGATATCAGCGACACGAGCGAGGAGAGCTTGAGCGTCTCGATCGCCAGGTTGCCGAAGGCCGGCATCATCTCGACGATCGCCTGCGGCAGCGAGATGCGAAACAGCGTCTGGAGGCGGCTGAAATTCAGGGCGCGGGCGGCCTCCAGCTGCTGCACCGAGACGGATGACAGCGCCCCGCGCACGATCTCGGCGCCATATCCGCCGGCATGGGCCGCCAGCACCAGGATGCCCGTGGTGATCGGATCGAAGCTCAGACCGACGAGCGGCAGCGCGTAGTAAAACCAGAAAAGCTGAACGAAGAGCGAGGTGCCGCGGAACACCTCCGTGTAGCAAAGCGCGACAGTCGAGAGGATCGGTCCTCCCTCGACGCGCAGGATGCCGAAAATGAACGCGAGCACCGCGCCGACGGCAATCGACGCCAGCGTGATCGTCATCGTGATGAATGCACCATGCCAGAGCATTGGCAGGTAGGCTGTCCAGTTCATACGGAAGTCTCCTGATCGTTAGGAGCGGCGCCCGACCGATCGGATCGGGCGCCTTCTGCCGTTACTTGCCGGCGCAGAGGTCATCGACCTTCTTGTCGGCGGCCGCAGCGATACTCTGTTCGGACAGGCCGTACTTGGTGAGGATCGCCTTGTACTCATCCGTCGTGCGGAACTTGACGAGGGCGGCGTTGAAGGCGTCGCGCAGTTCCTTGTCTTCCGGACGGAAGGCAAAGCCACCATAGTTGCGAACCGGCGCATCCTTGACGATCGGGTCGGTAAACGGCGCGACCTGCTCGACCTGGGCCTGGCCCTTGGCGAGCGCGGCAACCGTCAGTTCGGTCGCCGCATAGGCGTCGGTGCGGCTCTGCACGGTCGGGATAGCATCGGCATTGGCCGGAATGAAGACGATCTGCTCGTCCTTGACGCCGACGGCGCGCAGGAAGTCGACATTGTTGGCGCCGGAGACGACGGCCACCGTCAGCGACGGATCCTTGGCGATGTCGGCATAGGTCTTCAGGCCCTTCGGATTGCCCTTCTTGACGAGCAGGCCTTCGCCATAGGACGAGTTCGGCTCGGTGAAGGCGACCTGCTTGCAACGTTCCGGCGAGATGTTCTGCTCGGCCGCGGCAAAATCGAAGCGCTTGGCTTTCAGGCCCGGGATCAGCGTGCCGAATGGCGTGACCGTCCAGTTGATCTCTTCGATTCCCATGGATTTCAGCACGGCGCTGGCGACATCGGGACCGATGCCGGCAGAGGTGCCATCGGGCTGCATGTAGGAATAGGGCACTTCATTGGCGGTCGCGGCACGGATGTACCCCTGCTGCTTGATCTCCTCGAGTGTCAGTGCGCTGGCAGACGTTACGCCCAGCATCAGTGCAAGGGCGGAAAGGCCGGCGATTGTCTTGATTGGCATGCGAATTCTCCTCTGGTTAGGGTTTTGCTGTCCGTTTTCGGATCTCGCGGGTTCTCTACGGTTAGGTCTCCTCCGTGATCGTGGCGATCACGGAAAGGCAGTCGCCGGCCTTGATCAGACCGGGTACGTGGCGCGCCGCGAGCACGCCATCCATGGCGGCGCGGTACTCGATTGGCGCAATGCCGGTTTTGCCGACGGGATAGACACGGGCGATGACCTCGCCTGTCCTGACCGGATCGCCGAGATCGGCGGCGAAGGCGATCAGTCCCTCATCCTGCGCAAGGGTGAAGCAATCGCTCGATGGCATATCCAACCAACGAGTGGGCGCGGCATTCGGTTCACCCAAAAGGATCCCGGCATGCCGCAGGAGGTTGAGGCTGCCTTTGCGGGCGATCTCGATCGACCGCGCCGTGGCGGTCCCGGCACCGCCGAGCTCGGTCGTCACGAAGACCTTGCCCATCTCCTCGACGGTCGTATCGAGCATGCCGACCGCATCGATCTCTAGCATCTTCATCGAGAAGGGTGCGGCGAAGGCGGCGACGGCATCGAAGCAGCGCGCTTCCTGATCCTTGTCCGGCAGTTCGTGGGCTGCGGCATAGGGCAGGAAATCCAGTGTCCTGCCACCGGAGTGGAAGTCGAGGACGATATCGGCGAGCGGTATCAGATGGCGTGTGACGTAGTCGGCGATCTTCTCCGTCACCGTGCCATCCGGACGGCCCGGAAAGCTGCGGTTCAGGTTTCCGCGATCGATCGGCGAGGTCCTCGTGCCGGCACGAAACGCGGGATAATTGAGCGCCGGAACGATGATGACCCGTCCGTTGATCGCGGCGGGATCAAGCGTCTGCGCCAGTTCGAAGAGTGCCGCCGGCCCCTCATATTCGTCGCCATGGTTTGCCCCGGTCAGAAGCGCGGTCGGGCCCTCGCCATTGGCAATGACGCAGATCGGGATCATCACCGAGCCCCAGGCGCTGTCATCGCGGCTATAGGGCAGGCGCAGATGTCCGTGCTGCACGCCCTTCGCGTCGAAATCGACGGAAGGGGTGATCGGCGAGGGACGGAGCGCGGCGCTGGTCAGCATTGCCTCAACCCTTCACGAACAGCTGGCGCGGCACATTCGACAGGCATTCGACGCCGGTGTCGGTGATCGCGATGCTCTCGGTGATCTCCAGCCCCATATCCTCGAGCCAGAGGCCGGTCATGAAATGGAAGGTCATGCCGGGCTTCAGTTCCGTCCGGTCGCCGGGGCGCAGGCTCATGGTGCGCTCGCCCCAATCCGGCGGATAGGAGAGCCCGATCGGGTAACCCGTGCGGTTGTCCTTGATGATCCCGTATTTCTTCAGCACGGCAAAGAAGGCGTTGGCGATGTCCTCGCAGCTGTTGCCCGGTTGGGCTGCGGCAAGCCCGGCTTCCATGCCTTCGAGCGTCGCCTTTTCGGCATCAAGAAAGGCCTGCGTCGGCTTGCCGAGAAAGACAGTGCGCGACAGCGGGCAGTGATAGCGCTTGTAGGCGCCGGCGATCTCGAAGAACGTTCCCTCGCCGATACGCATCGGCTTGTCGTCCCAGGTGAGGTGGGGCGCCGAAGCGTCGGCGCCCGACGGCAGAAGCGGCACGATTGCCGGATAGTCGCCGCCGAACTCCGGCGTTCCCCTGATTCCCGCGTCATAAATCTCGGCCACGAGATCGCATTTGCGCATGCCCGGCTCGACGACCTCGACGATGCGCTTGTGCATCAGCTCGACGATCTTGCCGGCCTTGCGCATATAGTCGAGTTCGGTCGGGCTCTTGACTGCGCGCTGCCAGTTCACGAGGCCGGCTGCGTCCTTGAAGCGGGCGTTCGGCAGGTTTTTCTGCAGCGAGGCGTAGGCTGCCGCCGAGAAATAATAATTGTCCATCTCGACACCGACCGTGAGGCCGGACCATTTGCGCTCGTCGATGATCTGCGACAGCAGATCCATCGGATGACGTTCGGTCGACTGCACATAGTGATCCGGATAGCCGATGATATTGTCGTGGTCGAGGTACGCGGTACGCTTGGCGCCGTTGGCATCCTGCTTGCGGCCATACCAGATCGGCTCACCCGATGGTGGCACCAGCACGCATTGATGCACATAGAAGGACCAGCCATCGTAGCCGGTGAGCCAATGCATGTTGGATGGGTCGGTGACAACAAGCAGATCGATCCCGGCCTTCTCCATGGCATGACGGGTCTTGGACAGGCGCTCGGCATATTCCTCACGCGTAAAGTTCAGCGTCACGCTCACGCGGCATCTCCCATTTCTCTTTTGTTTTCGATTGTCTGACCGCTGTCTGCCGCTGTTGCGCGGCTGACGGCCAGATTGGCGATCGCAGTGTCCTGCACGCCGGTCCCGGTCAGGTCGGCAAAGGTTATGTCCCCGGCGCTGACGCGACCCTTCGCCGTGCCGGCGATCACCGCGCCGAGCTCGGCGAACAGCTGCTCCGGCGTTGCGGCGCCTGTCCTGATGGCGTGGTGCAGTTCGCCGAGAATGCGGGTCTGCGACAGGCGGTCGGCAATGTAGGTGGCGCGGGCGAAAACGGCCGGATCGATCTCGTTCTTGTGTTCGGAGTCCGATCCCATCGCGGTCAGGTGCTGGCCAGGTTCCAGCCAATCGGCCATCAGGATGGGCTTTTCGGCCGGTGTCGTCGTGACGACGATGTCGCTGCCGCGTATCGCCTCGCGCGGATCGGAGAAGGCGATAACGTCGATGCCTAATTGCCGCGCGCATTCGGCCGCGAGCTTGTCCGCCTTTGCATGATCGCGCGCCCAGATGCGCGCCGATTTGATCGGGCGCACCAGCATCAGTGCCGAGAGCTGCAGCTGCGCCTGCATGCCGGCGCCAAAGATCGTGGCGACGGAAGCCTCGTTGCGCGACAGATGCCGGGCGGCGACCGCACCGGCTGCGGCGGTGCGCACATCGGTCAGATAGCCGTTGTCGAGAAGCAGCGCTTCGACCAGCCCCGTCTTGGCGCTGAACAGGATCATCAGCCCGTTGAGGCTCGGCAGTCCGAGCTTCGGATTGTCGAAGAAGCCGGGGCTGACCTTGATCGCGAAGCCATCGAAACCCGGCACATAGGCCGTCTTGACGTCGACTTCACCGCGGAATTCGGGAATGTCGAGCCGCAGGATCGGCGGCATCGCCACCGGCTGCGTCGCCAGCGCCAGGAAGGCCTGCTCGATGCAGTCGACGGCCGAAATATCAAGGCTGACGACGGCGCGCAGATCCCTTTCCGTCAGGATGCGAATGCGGCTCATGCAGCACCTCCCTCGATGATGTGCCGGTGAACCCTGGCATCGATATTGCTGCCCGAGAGGATGACGGCCGTGGGGCCGATTAGCTCCACCTTGCCCGCGAGAATGGCGGCGATGCCGACCGCTCCGGCGCCCTCGACGATCTCGCCTTCTTCATGCGAGGCATGACGGATTCCCGCGGCGATCTCGTCTTCGGTCAGCAGCACGATGTCATCGAGCAGATCGCGGCAGAGCGGGAAGGTCACACTGTTTGAAAGGCCGATGCCGCCGCCGAGCGAATCCGCCAGCGTTTCCTCTTCGCGGACCGCAACGGGCCTGCCGGCGGCGACCGACGCATACATGGCTGCGCCGCGCTCCATCGAGATGCCGATGATCCGCGCCTGCGGCTTCAGGGCTTTGACCGCGACAGCGATGCCACCTGCCAAGCCGCCGCCGGAAAGGGGGATGAGAACCGTCGCGACATCGGGCAGGTCCTCGACGATTTCGAGGCCGATCGTGCCCTGACCGGCAACGACGTCAGCATGATCAAACGGCGGGATCGGCGTCAGGCCACGGCTTTTGACCAGCCGCTCGACCTCATCCTGCGCATCGTCCTGAGACACGCCGACGATGCGGATTTCGGCACCGAGCGCCCTGATGGCCTCGACCTTGTTGGCCGGTACCAGCGATGACATGCAGACCGTTGCGGGAATGCCGAGCGCCTGCGCGGCATAGGCAACGGCGCGGCCGTGATTGCCGGTCGAGGCGGTGACGAGGCCGCGCTCGCGGGCTGCAGGGTCGAGCGCGAGAATGGCATTCGTCGCGCCGCGCAGCTTGAAGGCGCCGATCGGCTGGCGGGTCTCGAGCTTGAGATGAACGGGTTGGCGAGCCTTCCCGGAGAGGAAAGCGGAAGGAACGAGCGGCGTGCGCGTCACGCGTCCGCGGATGCGATCGGCAGCGCGCTCGATGTCAGCCAGGCTGACCGGCAGCGTCTCGTTTTCTGTTGATCTCGGCTCGCTCTTCATGATTGTCATGTTGAGAGCGAAGTAAAATCATGTCAATTATTATATTGTAATGATTCAATGATTGTCCTGAACCGGACATCAGCCGATGGAGCCGACGTCGTAGACGGGCGGCAGCTGTTCGAACGCCTGGCGCACTGTCGTCAGCGCCTTCCGGAGCGTGGCGTGGCTCATCCGCCCGCCAAGGCAGATCCGGATGCCGCCGCCATGGCCGGGTCCCGCAATGAAAGGCTCGGACGGTGTGACCGCGACATTCTGGTTGGCCAGCGAGCGCACCAGCCCGTCTTCCGTCCAGTGCTGCGGCACTTTCAGCCAGGCGCAGAGCGAAAGCGGGTGGCTGGAGGCGAAATGATCGCCGAGGATTTCGGCGGCGATGCCTTGGCGCGAGCGCGCCTCATCGCGCTGTATCGCCAGCAATTCCTCTGCTGTGCCGTTCTCGACCCAGCGCGTGGCGATCTCGGCCGTCAGATAGGTGCCGCTCCAGCTGGACACCCGCAGGATAGAGGCAGCCCGGATGGAATAGGCCGGTGGGACAACGAGGTAGCCGACCCGCAGGCCGGTCAGGACCGTCTTGGTGAAGCTTGTGGCGAAGAAGCCGAGATCGGGTAGAAGCTCGGTGATGGAAGGCAGGTCCTCCTCGATCATCGGCCTGTAGACCTCATCCTCGATGACGAAGATGCCGTAGCGCTGCGCGATTTCGGCGATCGCGCGCCGGCGCTCTGCACCGGCGACGTGGCTGGTGGGGTTGTTGAGCGTCGGAATGAGCACCAGCGCCCGGACGCTGCCGACGGCGCAGGCCGCTTCCAGCGCATCGGGCAAGATACCCTCAGCATCGGTCGGCAATCCCTTCAGGCTGAAGCCGAGGATATTGGAGAGCCCGATGATGCCGTGATCGGTGAGGTTTTCGCACAGCACGACATCGCCGGAGCGGATGATGCAGCTCAGCGCGAGGAAGATGCTGTGCGCTGCCCCGTTGGTCACGAGAATGCGCTCGGCGCCTGCACTGACACCCATCGGCTGCAGCCAGAGACGCGCCGCTTCGCGATGCCGGTCGAGCCCGGCGATCGGCCGGCAGGGGCGCATGAAGCTCGCAATATCGCTCTCTGCAAGCTCGCGGAAAATTTCGCGGGAAGCGTCCTCATGCGCATCGAGATAGACGGCGCGGATGATCGAGAGGTCGAGCACTTCGTTCTGGCTGTGATCGAGCATCATCCGGCCCGCGCGATCGGTGACGCGCGCCTTGACGAAGGTGCCGCGGCCGATTTCGCCGCTGAGATAGCCGAGCCTCTCCGCTTCCTTGTAGGAAAGGCTGACGGTTTGGACCGACAGGCCGAGTTCCCGCGCCAGGTCGCGATGCGTCGGCATCCGGTCCATCGGCTTGAGGATGCCGGAATCGATATCGGCGATGATCCGCTCGGTCAGAGCCGCATGCTTCGTCTCGCCCTTCTGCTTCGCCACGCTCGGCCGCCAGACGACCGGCTTTGTCGCGGGAGTCGGATCGGTGGCGAAAGGATTGGCTTGGCGGCGCATGAATTGTCTCGTTTTGAAGGCGATAATTTCATGACATTATGCACGCTTCGAGCAGAAAGATGAAGCGCCCCGCGCCGCCGATCGCGATCAGCCCGCAAAAACCACTCAAAGCGTTACGCCGCCGCTGTTTTTTGGCTCTCAGATCCCGGAGCCGTCGAGATTCTGTTCGTCCTCGCCTTCCCAGGGTGTGGGCATCGCGGCGCGGCTCACGTCCACCGTTGGAAGCGGCATCCAACACTTCAGTTCCGGTTCGGCATATTCGATGATCTGCCCCGGCGAGGAATCGGATGCCCGCCAGCCCTCGGCGCCAAACCGGTCGCCATTCGACCAATAGGCAAGATCGACCTCGGCAGGCCCCTGTTCGACCGCGCGGATCGTCACCAGGATCCGGCTGCCGTCTCTCGGTGCGCTTGCCATGTGGCGCCAACGGTCTGGTTCGGCCATTTTCTTCCTCCCATGTTGATCTTCGTCAGCCTCACGCCTCGAAAAGCGCTCGCTCCTCAGCAAATTTCCGGGCGATGAAATCGCAGACCGCTCGTATCGGCGTCTCCTTGCGATCCTGGCGCCGAGTGAGCAGCCAGATTTCGCGCGGCGGCGGAACCGGCTCGAGCCGGCAGAGCCTGAGGGACCGCTCGGCGCGTCCGATATAGTGGGGCAGAAGCGCCAATCCGGCGCCCGATCTCGCGGCAGTTGCCTGCGCCACCTGGTTGTTGGCGCGAAACACCAGCCGTTCATTCGGGAACTCCCGGGCAAGCCATGCGGCTTCCGGCAGGTAGGAATTCGTCTCGTCAAACCCGATGAATTTCGGCGCAGCACCTTCCTCCACCTCTTGGCAGATGGCCGGCGTGCCGTAGAAGCCGAACGCCATCGGCAGCAGCAGCTTTGCCATCAGGTCTCCATCCTGAGGCCGGCCGAGACGAATGGCAATGTCTGTTTCATGACGCTCAAGGCTCACCGAGCGAAGATCGGTAGCGAGATCGATGTCCAGTCCGGGAAACTGAAGCGGGATTTCGGCCAGGCGCTCCGTGAGGAAACCCTGCGCAAGCGCCGGAGGGGCATTGATGCGAACCAGCCCCCTGGGCGCGCCATCGGTGCCGCCGCGTACCAGCGTCTGAACTGCCGTCTCCATGTCGCTGGCAACCGCGAGCGCCTGCGTGCCCGCTGCTGTCAGGACGTAACCATCCGGCCGTCTCTCGACCAGCTTCTCGCCGAGCGTCGCCTCGAGCGAGCGGATCCGCCGCGCGATGGTCGCGTGATTGACGGATAGGGTGCGGGCCGCCGCCGAGAGGCTGCGATGCCGCCCGAGCGCCAGGAAGACGCGGATGTCCTGCCAGTCAGGCTCTGTGCGTTTTTTCTCAGCCACTGAGAACCAATAGCCAATTTCACACAAGAAGTCACCAGCCTACCTCTGGTGGGCAAGACAATCAGCGCGCCGGCTGACTGTAGTCAGCGGCCGGACAAGGAAGGAAATCATCATGAGCAGCGAACAGAAAGTCGTCATCGTCACCGGCGCCTCGCAGGGCCTGGGTGCCGGTATCGTCAAGGCCTATCGCGAGGCAGGCTATGCCGTCGTCGCCAATTCCCGCAACATCAAGCAATCCGCCGACACCGGCATCGTCGCGGTTCCCGGCGATATCGGCGAGCGCGCCGTCGCGCAGACACTCGTCGATACCGCTATCGAGCGCTTTGGCCGCATCGACACGCTGATCAACAATGCCGGCGTCTTCATCGGCAAGCCCTTCGTCGACTATACGACGGACGAGCTCGCCAATGTGCTGAAGGTCAATATCGAGGGCTTCTTCCATATCACGCAGCTGGCGCTGCCCCATCTGGAAAAGCATCGCGACGGGCATATCGTTCAGATCACCACGACGCTTGTTCATCAGGCTCTCTCCGACGTGCCGTCCGGTCTCGCCCTGCTGACAAAGGGCGGCCTTGATGCTGTCACCCGCGGTCTGGCGATCGAATATGCAAAGCGTGGCGTGCGGGTGAATGCCGTGGCACCCGGCATCATCAAGACGCCGATGCATCCCGCCGAAACCCACGAATTCTTCAAGGGCCTGCATCCGGTCGGCCGGATGGGCGAGATCGGCGATGTCGTCGATGCCGTGCTCTATCTCGAGCGCGCCCGCTTCCTGACCGGCGAAACCATCAATGTCGATGGCGGCCAGCACGCTGGACGCTGGTAATTCACGCTTGCCCGCGTTCTGCGCGGGCAGCTCTCCACATTCATCAACCGCCGCGTCGGATCAGACCACCGGCATAGCGAAGGTAAGAACCATGCCTTATGTGAATATCAAGGTGACGCGCGAAGGAACGGCGCCGGGCGCGCAGGCTACGACGCCGGAGCAGAAGAAGGCGCTGATCAAGGGCGTCAGCGATCTGCTTTTCGAAGTGATGGGCAAGCCGCATGCTTCGACATTTGTCGTCATCGACGAGGTCGAATTGGAAAACTGGGGCGTCGGCGGGGTGACCACTCCGGAATTTCGCCGGAAGCAGGCTGAACAAGACGCCAAATCCGAATAGGGTTGCCGGCGGGCGCCAGAGAAAAGGAAGTCGTGACCATGGAATCCCGGAAAGACAGCCGCATCACCGATCTCTTCGGCATCGATCTCCCGATCATCCAGGCGCCGATGGCGGGAGCCACGACGCCGGAGATGGTGATCGCGACGAGCGAGGCCGGTGGTCTGGGCTCGCTGCCCGGGGCGATGCTGACGGTCGAACAGATGCGAAGCGCGCTGGACCAGATCCGCGCTGCGACGCGAAAGCCTGTCAACGTGAACTTCTTCGCCCATGCCGCTCCTGAGCCAGATCCGTCCGCGCAGATGCTGTGGCGGGCGGCGCTGTCTGCCTACTACGTCGAGCTCGGTCTCGATCCGGCCGATGCTGTTCCATCGTCCAATCGCGCGCCGTTCGACGCGGCTTTCTGCGAGATCGTCGAGGAGTATCGTCCCGAGGTCGTCAGCTTCCATTTCGGCCTTCCGGGCGACGCGCTGCTTGCAAGGGTGAGGGCGACGAATGCCAGGATCATCGCTTCTGCCACCACGGTAGCCGAGGCGCGCTGGCTCGAAGAGCGCGGCGTCGATGCCGTCATCGCCATGGGATACGAGGCGGGCGGCCATCGCGGCAACTTCCTGAGTATGGATATGGCAACCCAGGTCGGCACTTTCGCGCTCGTTCCGCAGATCGCCGATGCCGTCTCGGTGCCGGTGATCGCTGCCGGCGGAATTGCCGATCAGCGCGGTGTGCGCGCCGCCTTCGAACTCGGCGCATCCGCGGTCCAGGTGGGCACGGCCTATCTGCTGACGCCGGAAGCAAAAGTTACGGAGTTTCACCGCCAGGCGCTACGCGCCGGGGGCGCGGACAAGACGGCGCTGACCAATGTCTTCACGGGGCGGCCGGCCCGCGGCTTCATGAATCGTCTGATGCGTGAGATCGGCCCGCTCTCGGATATCGCTCCGGCGTTCCCGACAGCCGGTGGCGCGCTGATCCCGTTGCGCACGGCGGCCGAAAAGACGGGCAGCTCCGATTTCTCCAGCATGTGGTCCGGGCAAGCCGCGGGGCTGGCAAAGGAGAGATCCGCCGCCGAGCTCACCCGCTATCTCGCGGCGGCGATTAAGGAGTAGGGGCAGTCTGCTCCCTAATGCTCCGAACTCAGCGCATGCTTGACCCGCAGGATCGTCAGGCAGACCGTGCCGATGACGATCGGGATCGAGACCAGCATCACCAAGGGATCGATGTGATATCCCGCATGATCAGCGGTTTCGAACACGACCTTCAGCAGGCTGAGCAGATAATAGCTGATCGCGATGATCGAGAAGCCCTCGACGGCGCGCTGGATCTTCACCTGTGTCGCCGCCCGTTCGGCCATGGCCTGGATCTGCACGGCGTTCTGGTGTTCGATCTCCACCTGAATGCGCGTCTGCAGAAGATCGATCAGATGGGTGGTCGCCTGTGACAGCTGTTCCAGCCGCAGCGCCGTCGCCTGGCAGGTGCGGACGGCGGGCTTGAAGCGGCGCGCCACGAAGGTGCCGTAGCGCTGGAAGCCGGGCACATGGGTTTCGCGCAGCAGCGCGATGCGTTCCTCGACAATAGTCGTGTAGGCGCCGGTGGCGCTGAACCTGTTGCGGGTCTCGGCGGCTGCCGAAATGATCTGCGAGGAGAGCACCGTGATATCGGCCAGCAGCTCCTTGTGTTCGTCTGCCGGGATCAGCAGATTGCGGTTCGTCAGCTCGATCAGCTTCCGGTCATAGGCGCCGATCATCGGGGCCAGACGATGAGCGACCGGCAGGCCGAGCAGAGCCATCGCCCGATAGGTCTCGATCTCGAATATCCGCCGCACCATCCGCCCGAGTCGATGGGCGTTCAAATCCCTGTTGAAGAGCAGGATGCGGCTCGACCCATCCTGCCGCACCTTGAAATCGGAGCAGACGAGGGCGGAGCCGCCGCCGATGAAGGAGGCCGCGGTGTCGCCGAAGCCGAACCTTGCCAGATGCGGCGGGAGGTCCTCGGCGGTTTCGTCGACGACCAGGATCGCCACCCGGCATATCTGTTTTGGCGATGCGATGCCGGTCAGTTCCAGCACCTCGGCATCCGACAGCTCCGACGCGGGCCATTCGGCGGCGTCGGTTGAGAGCTTGCGAAGCCGCGTCACCGTTACGAATTCGGTGTGGCGCTCGACGCGGACCGCGACGTCCGCTTCATTCGACAGGGTGTCGTGAAATCCCATATGGCTCGCCGCACTGCCTTCGCCTGGCATGATGGCGACGTGCTCGACGAAAGCCGGGCCATCGAAATAGATCGACGGGCGCGCGTGTAGTTCTGCATTGAAATCCGACGACGATCCCATCTCTGCTCCATCCCCAAGGTGGTAGGACGCTACAAAGGGAGATTCGAGAAGAAAAGCGGTAACCGCGGCTCGAATTAGGTTTGCCGCATAAATATCGATTTAACTCAAGGGCGAGACGGCGGAGTGCCGGATCCGCGCTATTCGAAGAGATCCGGATGGTCCGCTTCGATCTGCGGCAGGTCCGAGAGAATGCCGTTCAGATGCGCGCGCATGGCGGCATCGGCGGCGTCGGGGTTGCGCGTATCGATCGCCGTGATGATCGCCTCGTGTTCGGCGATCAGCCGCAGCATGGAATCCGGATGGCGGAGCTGCAGATTGCAGACGCGGTCCATATGCGCCTTGATGTCGGAGATGGCGTTCCAAGCGAGGCTGCAGCCCGCGCCCTCGGCGATCGCGATGTGAAACTGCTCGTCCTCGCGGCGGAAGGCGTTGTGGTCCTGCGCCTCCATGGCGGCGCGCTGGCGCATGAGGATCGTATCGATCCGCCGCCGCGTCCAGGTGTCGAAGCTTTCGCTGGCGCGGCGGGCAACCGCCGTCTCCAGCGCCTCACGCACGAAGCGGGCTTCCATCATCTGCCGCGCCGAGATGCGGACGACGACGGTGCCGCGATTCGGGCGGATGTCGACGAGCTTGGATTTTCCGAGCGCGATCAGGGCTTCGCGCACCGGCTGGCGCGATACGCCCATGCGGGTGGCGATGTCCTGTTCCGAAAGCCGCATGCCGGGAGCGAGCTCCAGCTGAATGATCAGTTCGCGCAGATCCCGCTCGACCTGTGCCGCGGCGGTTTCGCCGGTCTCAACCTTTAAAGTTTCGAGGTGCATATCTCGTGCCGCCGTCATGCGTTGACATCCATTTAAAACCACCATACAGTACCATACAATTCAAACGCAACATAAATCCGGCGGTGCAAAAGCCGGGCAAATAGGGAGGGGCCGGCAGCTTGCGTCCGGCCTTGAGGAAGCATTGTTGTCTAAAATGTCGAACTTCATCACGCCCGATTCCAGTGATCCGCGTCTCCACATTAAATCCCGCTATCAGATGCTTGTCGATGGCAAGTCTGTCGACGCATCGTCGGGCAAGACGATCGATCGAGTCAGCCCCGGGCATGCGGGTGTGGTGGTCGGCACCTGGCCGGATGCTTCGGCAGATGACGTGAGACAGGCGATCGCGGCTGCCCACCGCGCCTTCGATACCGGCCCCTGGCCGCGGATGTCGGGCGCCGAGCGCTCGCGGCTGATGTTCAAGGTCGCCGATCTCATTCTGCAGAAGCAGGAAGAGTTGGCGCTGATCGAAAGCCTGGAGGTCGGCAAGCCGATCGCGCAGGCCCGCGGCGAAATCGGCTTCTGCGCCGATCTCTGGTCCTATGCGGCGGGTCAGGCTCGCGCGCTCGAAGGGCAGTCCCACAACAATATCGGCGATGACCGCCTCGGCCTCGTGCTTCGCGAACCGGTCGGCGTCGTCGGCATCATCACGCCCTGGAACTTCCCCTTCATCATCGCCTCCGAGCGCGTTCCCTGGGCGATCGGCGCCGGTTGCACCGTTGTCCTGAAGCCCTCGGAATTCACCTCGGGCACCTCGATCCGCATGGCGGAACTGGCCCGCGAAGCCGGCATTCCCGACGGCGTCTTCAACGTCGTCACCGGCTACGGCGATCCGGCCGGTCAGGTGCTTGCCGAAGATCCCGGCACCGATATGGTGGCATTCACCGGCTCGGTGCGCGTCGGCACCAAGCTTGGCGAAATTGCAGCGCGCAGCGTCAAGCGTGTCGGCCTGGAGCTTGGCGGCAAGGGTCCGCAGATCGTCTTTGCCGATGCCGATCTGGAAGCCGCCGCCGATGGCATTGCCTATGGCGTCTATCACAATGCCGGCCAATGCTGCATTTCCGGCAGCCGTCTTCTCGTCCAGGAAGGTATCGGCGATGCGCTGATGGAGCGGCTGCTCGATATCTCGCGCAAGGTCACCTTCGGCGATCCGCTGAACGAGCGCACCAAGATCGGCGCGATGATCTCGGAGGCCCACGCCGCCAAGGTCCACTCCTATGTCGAAGCGGGCGTCAAGGAAGGGGCCGAACTGCTACTCGGCGGCACACGCGCAGGCGAGGGGGCCGGTCTCTATTATGCGCCGACGGTCTTTGCAGGCGTCACGCCCGACATGTCGATCGCCCGCGAAGAAATCTTCGGGCCTGTGCTCTCGACGCTGACCTTCAAGACGGCGGACGAGGCCGTGGCGATGGCGAATGCCAGCGACTACGGGCTTTCGGCCTCCGTCTGGACCAAGGATCTCGAAACCGCGCTGCAGAGCATCCGCCGCATCAGGGCCGGCCGCTGCTGGATCAACAGCGTCATCGACGGCACGCCGGAGCTTCCGATCGGCGGATACAAGAAAAGCGGCCTCGGGCGCGAGCTCGGTCGCTACGGCTTTGACGAATATTCGCAGTTCAAGGGCATCCACGTGACGCTCGGGCGCCCGGCGCCCTGGTTCGCCTGACGATTAAGCAGGTCCTTTCGCCAAGGCAGGAGAGCGGAAGGGCTTGATGGGGGAAATCTCGGCTGGCGCGATCTTTGGTCGGAGCTCGCCAGCCGAGAATTGGGTCTTTCGACCCGTATTGCACATCCAAAGGGAGGATACGCAAATGAAACTGACCAATCTTAAAGCCGCGGTGCTTGCCGCGGGCTTTGCCGCCATGGCCTCGTCGACGGCGCTTGCCGCAGACGTCAAGGCGACGATGATCATCTATCTTGATCCGAGTGTGCAGTTCTTTAACCCCGTGGTGAAGGGCGCACAAGATGCAGCGGCACAGTTCGGCGTCGATCTCGACGTGCAATATGCCAACAACGATCCGGTTCGCCAGAACGACCTGATCGAGAGCGCGACGGCAAGCGGCGTCGACGGCATCGCCGTGGCGATTTCCTCTTCGGATGCGTTCGACAGCAGCATCTGCGCGGCCGTCAAGGCTGGCATCATCGTCATCGGCTTCAACAATGACGACCTCGAAGGCGCCAAGGGCAATTGCCGCCAGGCCTATGTCGGCATGGATGAGTTCGCATCGGGCTATGAACTCGGCAACCGCATGATCAAGGAATTCGGCCTGAAGTCCGGCGACGTCGTCTTCAATCCGCGCGAAATCCCCGAGGCGAGCTTCGCGGTCGCCCGCGGCGGCGGCATCGAAAAGTCGATGAAGGAAGCCGGCATCAAGGTCGAGACCGTGCGTGCCGGACTGGACCCGGCCGAGGCGCAGAACATCATCGCCCAGTTCCTGGTCGCCAATCCTAACGTCAAGGCGCTGTTCGGCACCGGTTCGGTGACCTCGACCGTCGGGGCAGGCGCAATCAAGGATGCAGGCGCCAAGATCCCGTTCGGCGGCTTCGACCTCGCGGTCGAGATCGTCAACGCGGTCGAATCCGGCGCGATGTTCGCCACCATGGACCAGCAGCCTTACCTGCAGGGCTACTATCCGATCGCCCAGATCGCGCTCGCCAAGAAATACGGCCTGACGCCGACCGACGTCGATACCGGCCAGGGCGCCTTCCTTGACAAGTCGCGCATCAGCTCGGTCAAGCCGTTGATCGGCAGCTATCGCTAAGCGACAGACAAGGGGAACCGCCTTTGTGGCCGGTTCCCCGCTCTCCCAAAAATCGAGTAGCAGACCGTGACACCTATCCTTGCAGAGAGTGCCGCGCCCCGGTCGCGGACCCAAAAACAATCGATCCTCAAACAGATCATGGGCAAGCCGGCAGGCGCAATCTTCCTCGTCTTCATGACGCTGCAGATCGTCTGCATCGTTGGCGCCTTGCTCTATCCCGATGACTTTCGCTACCTGTCGCCGCAGAACCTGACGATCCTGATGAAGGCGATCCCGGTGCTCGGCTGCCTGGCGCTCGGCGCCGGCGTGCTGATGATATCGGGTGAGTTCGACCTGTCGATCGGCTCCGTCTACACCTTTACCGCCATCCTGATGGCAAGCCTCGTCAATCTCGGCATCAGCGCCTTCATCGCTGCGCCGATCGGCATTCTGGCGGGCGTGATGATCGGACTTCTGAACGGCCAGATCACGCTCCGCTTCGGGCTTCCGTCGTTCATCGTGACGCTTGGCGGCCTGCTGTTCTGGCGTGGTGCGGTGCTTCTTTATAACGGCGCCGTTCAGGTCCGCTTCGATCCGGAAGTCGCCTTTACAAGCCTGTTTTCGGGCAGTCTTTTCGGCATCAACGCGGCCTTCATCTGGATCATCCTGCTGGTCGCAGCCTTCCATCTGCTGCTGCACAGCCACCGCTTCGGCAACCACGTCTTTGCGACCGGCGGCAATCGCGGCGCAGCCGAGGCGATCGGCATCAATACCGGCCGCGTCAAGCTGATCGGATTTGCGATCGCCGGTGGCATGGCGGCTGTTGCCGGGATCCTGGCAACGACGCGCGTCGGCAGCGTTCAGCCCGGGCAGGGCGCGGGTCTTGAACTGCAGGCGATCGCCGCCTGCGTCATCGGCGGCCTGTCGCTGCGCGGTGGCCGCGGGTCGATCATTGGCATCTTCCTCGGCGTGCTCCTCATCCACACCATCACCGATGTGCTGCTGCTCCTGAGAGCGCCGGGCTTCTACCTCGACATGTTCATCGCGACGCTCATCGTGCTGGCGGCAATCTTCAACCATCTCATCGAGCGGCGGGGGCTTGCGTGATGTCGAAACCCAATCTTCTCGAACTCCACAACATCTCCAAGAGCTTCGGTGCGCTGACGGCGCTCAGCAACCTGAGCTTCCATATCGGCGAAGGCGAAGTGGTCGGCCTGCTCGGCGACAACGGCGCCGGGAAATCGACGACGGTCAACCTGATCTCCGGCATCCACAAGCCGACCGATGGATATCTGACCGTCGACGGCAAGCGGACGCTCTTCACCTGCCGTTCGGATTCGGCCGATGCGGGCATCGAGACGATCTACCAGCATACGGCGCTGGTCGATTCCCTCTCGATCACGCGCAACATCTTCATGGGCCGCGAATTGACCGATCGCTTCGGTTTTCTCAGGCAGGCAGAGATGCGCGAGATCGCCATGGAGGTGCTGAAGAACGCCGTCCATATCGCCGGTATCGACTCGCCCGACACACTCGTCGGCAATCTTTCCGGCGGCCAGAAGCAGGCGGTGGCGATCGCCCGCGCCGTCTATTTCAAGAAGCGCGTCCTGCTGCTCGACGAGCCGACCTCGGCTCTCTCCGTTCGCGAGACGGAAGCGCTGCTCAACCAGGTGCTGAAGCTGAAGGCCGAAAATGTCTCCAGCGTACTCGTCACCCACAATCTCTACCATGCCTACCAGGTCTGCGATCGCTTCGTGATCATGAGCCACGGAACCAAGGTATTCGACGTCGAAAAGGCCGACACGACCGTCGGGCAATTGACCGAATATGTCGTGTTGAGCTGACGCAGATGTTCAAGACAAGAGGCAAATGAATGACCCTATCTGTCAAAACCCGCCAGGTCGTCGGGCCTGAGGATGCCGCGCGCCGCAATACGCAGGGGCTGCGTGAAGGCTTCGTCATCGAAAACCTGTTCCGCGCCGGCGAGATCAACCTCACCTATAGCCACCTCGACCGGATGATCGTTGGCGGCGTTTCGCCGACCCGGGAGGCCCTCGAAATCTCCCGCGTTCCCGAGACCGGGACGGATGCCTTTCTCGAACGCCGCGAGGCGGCGATCGTCAATATCGGTGGTGCCGGTAGCGTCACGGTTGGGGACAAGACCTACGAACTTGGCTTCCAGGAGGCGCTCTATGTCGGCATGGGGCAATCGGCTCTCCGCTTCGAAAGCCGCGATGCTGGCGAGCCGGCGCTCTTCTATCTGCTGAGCGCGCCGGCGCATCGCGCCTGCCCGACGGTCCTCATCACCCGCGATATGGCGCGCAAGGTGGCGCTTGGTTCGGCTGAGGAATCCAACGCGCGCACCATCAACCAGTATGTGCATCCCGACGTCTGCGACAGCTGCCAGCTTCTCGTGGGGTTGACGATGTTCGAACCGGGTTCGGTGTGGAACACGATGCCGGCGCATGTCCATGACAGGCGCATGGAGGTCTATCTGTATTTCGGCATGCAGGAGCAGACGCGCATTTTTCACTTCATGGGAGAGCCGAGTGAAACCCGGCATGTCGTCCTGAAGAACCACGACGCGGTGCTCTCGCCGGGTTGGTCGATCCATTCGGGCGCCGGTACCGGCCGCTACGCCTTCATCTGGGCGATGGCCGGTGACAACATGAGCTTTACCGATATGGACAAGGTTCCGATGGACGCGCTGCGGTGACCGGCTTCGATCTGAGCGGCCGCTGCGCCATCGTCACCGGCGCCAATACCGGCATAGGCCAGGCGATCGCAGCAGGCCTTGCTAGCGCCGGCGCCGACATCATCGGCGTCGGGCGCTCGGCAATGACGGAAACGGAGGCGCTGGTGCGCGGCCACGGCCGCGGCTTTCACGCCATCGCGGCCGATCTCTCAAAGACAGAGGCCGCACGCGCCATCGTCGATCAGGCCGTCGCTGCCGGAGCGTCTCCCGATATCCTCGTCAACAATGCCGGCATCATCCGCCGTGCCGACGCACTGGATTTCACCGAAGAGGATTGGGATGCCGTTATCGACACCAATCTGAAATCGGCCTTCTTCCTCAGTCAGTCCTTCGCCAAGAGCGCGATCGCATCCGGACGGCGTGCGAAGATCATCAACATAGCCTCGCTCCTGTCTTTTCAGGGCGGTATCCGCGTTCCCTCATACACGGCGGCAAAGAGCGGCCTTGCCGGCCTGACGCGGCTGATGGCGAACGAATGGGCTGGTCGCGGCATCAACGTCAACGCTATTGCACCCGGCTATGTCGAGACCAACAATACCGAGGCACTGCGCGCCGATGCCGAACGCAGCGCCGATATCCTGAAGCGAATTCCGGCGGGCCGCTGGGCGCGTCCTGACGATATGGTGGGCGCGGCGATCTTCCTTTCCGCTCCCGCTTCCGATTATGTGCATGGCGCCATCCTTCCCGTCGACGGCGGATGGCTTGCCCGATGAAAGGATCATGATGTCATTCTTCTCCCTTCCCGAAGACACGGTCTGGACCGAGGTCGCCCCCGGCAATAGCCGCGCCGTCCTGAGCCAGAGACCCGAAATGATGCTGGTCGCCTTCCGCTTCGAGGAAGGTGCAGTCGGCGCGCCGCACTCGCATCCGCATACCCAGGTCAGCTATGTCGCCGAAGGCGCATTCGACGTCACCGTCGACGGCAAGACGACCCGCCTGGGACAGGGCAGCAGCTTCATCGTCGCTCCCAACCTCGTCCACGGCGTCGTGGCGCTAGCGCCCGGCCTTTTGATTGACACGTTCACGCCGCGCCGCGACGATTTCTTATAAGCGGTCAGCCGGTAGCGCGAGACCCCATCAAACACCGACGCGCGTCAGCGCGCCGGCCTCTGCCGATGGTCTCTGCCCTTTTGTCTTGAGCAGCTCGGTTGCCGTATCGAAATCGACGGCGCGCGAGAACAGGAAGCCCTGGCCGAGCACGCATCCCATCGCAACGAGATCCGAGACCTGGCTCTCGGTCTCGATGCCCTCGGCAACGACGCGGATACCGAGCTTGCCGGCGATGCCGACCAGACCCTCGACGATAGCGGCGCCTGGTTCCTCGTGGATGAGCCGATCGACGAAGGATTTGTCGATCTTGATGATATCGACGGGAACGGTGAGCAGGTGGGTGAGGGAGGCATAGCCCGTGCCGAAGTCGTCGAGCGCGACGCGCAGACCCTGCTCCCGGAAGGCGCCGATCTCCTCGCCGATCATGTGGTCGCGGGGGTCGAGATAGACGGACTCGGTCACCTCCAGGATCACATGTTCCAGCGGCACGCCCTTTGCGGTGAAATGCTCCTGCAGCTTTGCCTGGAGATTGCCGGTGTGGAAATCCGCGGCTGACAGGTTCAGGCCGACGTGTTGCAGCGGCAGGCCGAGATCGAGCCAGCGGCGCATGTCGGCGGCGACGGTGACGAGCATGAGCTCGGTGATCTGCAATGCGATATCGCCATCCAGCATCGCCTCATGGAAATGCGCCGCGGCAACGACGTCGCCCGAGGCTGTCCGCATCCGGCAGAGCGCTTCGAAGCCGACGATCTCCTTCGTGTCGAGCCGAACGATCGGCTGGTAATGCGCCTCGATCCGTCCTTCGGCGAGCGCAATGCCGACATCGCGAATTGCGCGGAACCTGCGTGTCAGCGCCGTGCCCATGCCGGGATAATAGGCGGTGAACTGGCCGCGATAGCGCGACTTGCCGTGATAGAGCGCGATATCGGCGTTCTGGCGCGCGTCGCCGTTGCCGGAGATAGCGCCGCCTGCGGTCACCGACGGGAAGACGACATGCCTGTCGCATTGCGCCGGGCGCTTGATTTCACGGAGTATGGCGTTGCAGTGCTCGGTCAGCTCATCGATGCCGATGCCGTCGAAGATCACGGCAAATTCGTCGCCGCCGAGCCGGAAGGTTCGATCCCTAGGGACGGCGGCAGCGATGCGCCGCGCCACCGTCTGGATCAGGGCGTCGCCCGCGCCATGGCCGAATGTGTCGTTGACCAGTTTGAGGTTGTCGATATCGGCAAGCAGCAGGCCGAAGTCGCTGTTTGCGGCCTGCAGGCCGTGCAGCACTTCGTTGAAGCGCGCCCGATTGGCCTGTCCCGTCAGCGCATCCGTATAGGTGAGGCGCTCCCTTTCCCGGGTGCGCTCGTCGCGCTCGATCGCGATTGCGCAGAGATGCGTGCAGGTCTCGATGACTTCCTTGTCATGGCTCTCGGGATGACGGCCGTTGCTGAAATAGAGGGCGAAGGTGGCGATGACCTTGCCGCCGCTGATAACGGGCGTCGACCAGCAGCCTAGGAGCCCGAGCGGCAGGGCAAGCGCCCTGTATTTGGCCCAGCGCGCGTCGCTTGCGATATCCGTAACGATGACGGGGACGCCATAATAGGCGGCGGTGCCACAGGAACCGGCAAGCGGGCCGATCTCCAGATTGTCGAGTGCATCGCTGTAATGCTTCGGCAGGGAGGGGGCTGCGAGCGGGTGCAGCACGCCGTTTTCAACACGAAGCACCGAACATTGAATGCCCGGCAGGCGGGCTTCCACCAGACGGCACAATGTTTCCAATGTTTCGGTGAGCGGCTCGCCCTTGGCAATCCGTTCGAGAACTTTGTTTTGCAGTTCGAGCATATCGGCGCCAATGAGGTTGGAATACTCAGGGTAGGCGCAGAGACCACAAATCTCGTTTCCGGAACTGCTAAAATACGATCTATCGTTGTTTTTTAATGTAAGCCGACTGTCGGGAGATGCCGATCTTCGCAACCGGCACCTCCTAGTCTCGCACATTAGCGCAGATCGTCGCGCTTCCCGTCGACGAGATGCGGAAGGGCTTCGAGCGTGCCGGGCTGCAACTCGGCGGGGAGGAGCGCCTGCGGCATATCCTGGTAGCAGACCGGCCGCAGGAAGCGGCGGATCGCGAGCGTGCCGACCGAGGTCGTGCTGCTGTCCGATGTCGCCGGGAAGGGGCCACCGTGGACCATGGCATGAGAGACTTCGACGCCCGTCGGCCAGCCATTGGCAAGGATGCGCCCGGCGCGCCGCTCGAGAACCGGAATGAGCGGTCCGGCTGCGGCGACGTCCTCGGGCTCGAGATGCAGCGTTGCGGTCAGCTGTCCCTCGAGCTGTTCGGCGGCGTCCCGCATTTCATCGACGCTGTCGCAGACGATCAGCAGCGAGGCTGATCCGAAGATTTCCTGGCTCAGCTCCGGATTGGCGAGGAAGCTCTTCACATCGGTCTTGAACACCGCCGCGCGGCCGCGGTTCGGCCCTGCGGGCGGCTGGCTTTCGGCAGCCGCCGACACGCCGTCGTGAGCAGCAAGCGCATCTCGCCCGGCTTCGTAGGCTGCATGAATGCCGCTCGTCAGCATCGGTGCCGGCTGGTGCGCGCCGAGCTCGGCTTCGAGCGTCTGGAGGAAAGCCGAAAGCCCTGCGCTCTGCTGCACGAACATCAGGCCCGGGCTGGTGCAATATTGGCCGGCGCCGAGCGTTAGCGATGCGGCATAGCCCTTGGCGATCGCTGCAGCGCGCTTTTCGATCGCCTGTGGCATGACGAAGACGGGATTGACGCTGCTCATTTCGGCATAGACGGGGATTGGCTCGGGGCGGGCCGAAGCCAGCGCCACCAGAGCAAGGCCGCCGCGCCGTGATCCGGTGAAACCGACCGCCTTGATCTTCGGGTTCTTGACCAGTGCCGTGCCGGTGGCGATTTCGCCGGGGAGATAGGAGAACACGCCTTCCGGCATTCCCGTCCGTTCTGCGGCGCTGCGGATGGCGCGGGCGACAAGTTCGCCGGTGCCGAGATGTGCGGGATGTCCCTTGACGACGACAGGGCATCCAGCCGCCAGCGCCGACGCGGTGTCTCCGCCCGCAACCGAGAAGGCGAGCGGAAAGTTGCTCGATCCGAAAACCGCCACGGGGCCAAGCGGGATCTGGCGCATGCGCAGATCCGGGCGTGCCAGCGGCTGGCGATCCGGCAGGGCGCTATCGATGCGTAGATCGAGCCATGCGCCATCGCGCACGGTCTGAGCAAAGAGGCGCAACTGGTTCAGTGTGCGTGCAAATTCGCCTTTGAGCCGCCCCTCCGGCAGGCCGCTTTCCGCACCTGCGCGTTCGATGATGGCCGCCTGGGAGGCGTCGATCTCTTCGGCGATTGCGTCCAGGAAAGCGGCGCGTGTTTCGATCGGCAGCTGGCGGTAGCGGTCGAACGCATTCCAGGCGAGGTCGCAGGCGCGGGCGACGTCTTCCTCGGAGGAATTGCGGAATTCGGGCGTAAGGGTTGCCGATGTCGCGGGATTATACGCGATCAGCGTCTTCTGGCCGGGAGCCACGTCGCTATTGCCGATCAAGGCGGCCCCGGTGATGCGATCTGACATGAAATTGTCTCCGTCGATATTCTTCATTCTTGCCGGTAATGCGATCAGGGCTTTTGCGCAATCGCCTGAATGAGGCCGGCCCTGCCTTCGCGCAGATTGCGCCCGAGATTGCGGCCGGCAATGCCGAACTCGCTGCCCATGACGACGTGAAGGCCGAGCGCTGGAGCTTTCGCCGCTGCTGCCTGCGCGCGCTGGCGCGCCTCGAACCAGTCCGCACCGGCTTCCGTGCAATCCGTCCACGACGTGATGCGGAAGCCCTGTGAAACGAGCACGTCTCGCATCTCATCGGCGGTCACGACAAAACTCATCGCCGGTTGCTCGGCCCATGGTACCGGGAAATGCATGGGAGTGACTTCGCCGGCGACGACGTCATAGATCGCCAGCTTCCCGCCGGGTCGCAGGACGCGGAACGCCTCACGGTAGAAGCCGGCGCGATCCGCGATGTTCATCGCGACATGCTGCGTCCAGGCGAGATCGAACATGCCGTCGTCGAACGGCAGGGCAAGCGCATTTGCCTGCTTGTAGGCAACCTTTCCGGAAAGGCCGGTCCGCTCCGCCAGGAAGCTTGCCGCATCGACGAAAGACTGGCTGAGATCGATGCCCGTCACCTTGCAGCCGAACCGCGCCGCTAGATAGCGCGACGGTCCGCCGAGGCCCGAACCGATATCGAGCACCGCTGCCGAGCCGTCGATATCGAGAGCATCGGCAAGCTCGACCGTCGCCGCCAGGCCGCGGGAATGAAACTGGTCGAGCGGCGCGAGATCCTCAGGCGCCAGCACGCGGCGAGCAAGGCCATCGGCCGCAAGCGCTGCTTCCAGACGCTCCCTGAGGCTGCCGCGATCGTAATATTGCTGAATGGATTGGTTTTCGGCCATCGCCTGATCTTCCTGTCGCCATCATGCGGCCGTGCTGGCGAGGAGCCAAACATCGGCCAGGATGCCGATTTATAGCCGGGCGTGAGGCCGAGGCCTATCGGCATAAATGCCAATCTTGAGGTCATTTACGCCAGATGAAAGAGTGGCATATGAAGCGCCGTTGGCGGCAATTGCGGGGAGCGGCCAACGATGGCGCCGGCCGCTCCCTGTCTCCGAGCGACCCGCCGCCTGGCGCTCAAGGAGGAGGACATGATACGCCTCCAAGGCACATGACGGTATCAATCCGATGAAAGTCTGACGGCGCGTGGCCGAAGAGCCGCAGCAAAACGTTCCTGCGGCAACGGAGAATAGCGCTATTTCAAGGGCTTGGCCTGTGGACAAGTGGTGGAAAACCTGTGCAGCCATCAGGCCGGCAAAGCCGAAGTGTTCTCTTCTTGTTCCGTTGCGGCTTGCGCTCGGCCTGCGACTCGGGTCACATTGTCCTCAACCAAGCTTCGGCCTCCGCCGCAACTGACGCCGAAGATTTGGTACGGGCGCTCCCTTCTGGTCGAGCGCCCTCTTTTTTTTCGAAGAGGCTATTCTCTGCGAATGATCGCGCTTCGGATCAGTTGGTCGTGCTGTCGCACATCGGCACGGGGCGCGACGGCTGCGGCGGATGATCGGCCTTGTACTGGGCGATGATCGGCTCGAGCTTTTCCTTCGGCCAGAACTTCGGAGAGCCGATCGCTTTCAGGCAGGAGGCGTTCCAGTAGCTGCCGTTGGTGACCGGCGATTGGCCGGCTGCGACGGCTTGCGCCACGGCTTTGATGTCGCCTGAA
This sequence comes from Rhizobium sp. BG4, assembly GCF_016864575.1. Lineage (NCBI taxonomy): Bacteria > Pseudomonadati > Pseudomonadota > Alphaproteobacteria > Hyphomicrobiales > Rhizobiaceae > Rhizobium > Rhizobium sp. BG4. The sequence goes on along the minus strand of NZ_CP044126.1, from coordinate 418,659 downwards.
TCCGGGTAGATGTAGAGCGTCGTCGGGTTGCCATCGACCATGGACAGAACCTTCGGCGCATCGGATGGCGACCAGCTGGTGCAGCCGTCGCTGCGACCGCCCGCATAGGTCACGAGTTTGCCGAGCGGCGTATAGCCCTGGCTGTTGGCATAGGGGCTGTCGGGCTTCTTCTGCATGCAGATGCCGGAAACGAGGGCTGCCGCATGGCCGCCGATCGCCCGCTGTCTGGCATTGGCGGTCTCGCCAATCCCGTCGAACTGCACGAAGGAGCGGATGAAGGCCGCCTGGCGGTCGGCACTGGTGCGGTAATAGCCTTTGAAGGAGGTCTTGATCTCGCTCGTCAGATAGGCGCCCCCCGCGGTCAGGTTGGAATCCAGCGCGTTGCCGAAATTCTTGGCGCATTCCCGGCCATTGGAGAAATTCGCCACACCCTGGAGATTGCGCCCCCCACCGTGACCGGAAGAGATGACGCTGAACGACATGTCGCCCTCGCAGATCACATAGAACCGGCCGCTCGACTGGTCGCCCGGGTCGTTCGGCCGCGTAGCGTCCATCGCGAAATAGCAGCCGTTCCGGACTTTGCCTTCGGCCACCTTCGAGAAATAGAGACTGCGCGCGCGCTGGAGGACGGGCAGGGCGATCTGCCCGTCGTCGACGCCGACATGTACCATCAGCCAGTTCGGGATCGGCATCGTGGAGCCGGACGGCGCCGCCTGTGCGGAAGCCGCGATCGAGAGAAGCGCCAGACCGGAAAACCCAAGGAGTGAAAACCTTCTGGACACGGCGCATTCTCCTGGCAGTTTCGCGGCACTATTCGTTCGGCGCGGGTTGGTCGATCCCACCTAGCTTATAGATGATGGTTTAATAAGTTTTAACAGCCGGGCAACGATCTGCTGGTTGATTGTTACCGCCCGAGCTTCATGTGCCGGTTCACATCCTTGTAGAGGAGGTAGCGGAACTTACCGGGTCCGCCGGCATAGCAGGCCTGCGGGCAGAAGGCGCGCAGCCACATGAAGTCTCCGGCTTCGACCTCCACCCAGTCCTGATTGAGCCGGTAGACCGCCTTGCCTTCAAGCACATAAAGGCCGTGCTCCATGACATGGGTCTCCATGAAGGGAATGATCGCACCCGGCTCGAATGTGACGATCGTCACGTGCATGTCGTGGCGCAGATCGAGCGGATCGACGAAACGCGTGGTCGCCCACCGTCCCTCGGTGCCCGCCATCGGCGAGGGCGCGATATCCTGTTCGTTGGTGAAGATGGGTTCGGGAATGCTGAGACCTTCCACCTTCTCATAGGTTTTGCGGATCCAGTGGAAGCGTGCGGTTTCCTCGCCACGGTTTCGCAGCCGCCAGCCGCAGGAGGGCGGCAGGAAGGCATATCCGCCGGGACGGAGCACATGAGTTGCTCCCGCAAGCTCTACGCTGATCTCCCCCTCGACGACGAACAGCACGCCTTCGGCCATCGGATCGGCCTCTGGCTGGTCGCTGCCGCCTCCGGGGGCGACTTCCATGATATATTGCGAGAAAGTTTCAGCGAAGCCGGAAAGCGGGCGCGCAATCACCCAAAGGCGCGTCTTCTCCCAGAAGGGCAGGTAACTGGTGACGATATCCATCATCACGCCCTTGGGGATGACTGCGTAGGCTTCCGTGAAGACGGCGCGGCCGGACAGGAGCTCTGTCTGGGCAGGGTTGCCGCCACGCGGCGAGAAGTAGGTAGGGTTGGTCACTTTGCACTCCGCGAACTATTGTGCATATATCGATGGGTGCCCGACGATATCGGGGCAGAAACGGGCCGAGCAGCGTTGCAGACGGCCGTTTCAGGCGGTCTGGCCGGCCGCTCTGCGACCTTGAAGAGCAGAATAAAGCGCGCCGAAACAGTTGCTAAAATTTGAAAGTCTTTTGCATTTTTTCGGGGAAATCCTGATCTAGCGCCGCGCTTTCAGGCAAAGCACAATCCCTCTCAGCAGGAAAATTCCGGATTTCGGGTTTCTTGCGCCTGTATCCGGAGGAGATGCAGGCGGCCCCATGACATAGGGCAGCGCCGGGAGCGCTCGCCTCGGGAGGAATTATGTTCGAACGGCTTTTCAAATTGCAGGAGCACGGTACGACCGTGCGCACCGAACTCATCGCGGGCGTCACGACGTTCCTGACGATGTCCTATATCATCTTCGTCAACCCCGATATCCTGTCGAGCACCGGCATGGATCGCGATGCGATCTTCGTTGCCACCTGTCTGGCAGCTGCACTCGGCTCGATCGTCATGGCGCTGGTCGCCAACTGGCCGATCGGTATGGCGCCGGGCATGGGGCTCAATGCCTTCTTCGCCTTCACCGTCGTCGCCGCCCTCGGCTTTACCTGGCAGCAGGCGCTCGGCGCCGTCTTCATCTCGGGCATGATCTTCGTGCTCCTCACCGTCACAGGCGTGCGGCGGTGGCTGATCGATGGCATTCCGCATTCGCTGAGAAGCGCGATCGCCGCCGGTATCGGTCTGTTCCTGGCGATCATCGCGCTGAAGAGCGCCAATATCGTCGTTGATAATCCCGCGACACTCGTTGGTCTCGGCAATCTGCGCGAAACCGGTCCGCTGCTGGCGATCTTCGGCTTCTTCGTGATTGCCGTGCTCGATGCGTTGAAGGTGCGCGGCGCGATCTTGATCGGCATTCTCGCCGTTACCGTCCTCTCCTGGATCTTCGGCGTCAGCGAGTTCAAGGGCATCGTCTCGATGCCGCCGTCGATGCTGCCGACATTCATGCAGCTCGATATCGTCGGTGCACTGCATGGTGGCCTGGTGCACGTCATCCTCGTCTTCGTGCTCGTAGAGGTGTTCGATGCCACCGGCACGCTGATCGGCGTTGCCAAGCGCGCGAAGCTGATCGAAGAGGGCAGGCCGAACCGCCTGAGCCGGGCGCTGCTCGCCGACAGTGCCGCAATCGTTGCCGGTTCGCTGATGGGCACCAGCAGCACGACCGCCTATGTCGAAAGCGCCTCCGGCGTGCAGGCTGGCGGCCGCACCGGCCTCACGGCGCTGGCTATCGCCGTGTTGTTCCTGGCCGCGCTCTTCATCTCGCCGCTCGCCGCTTCGGTGCCGAGCTACGCGACGGCCCCGGCTCTGCTCTATGTCGCCGGCCTGATGATGCGCGAGCTCACCGAAATCGACTGGGACGACCTGACGGAAGCCGCACCGGCAGCCCTGACGGCGCTTGCCATGCCCTTCACCTACTCGATCGCCAATGGTCTCGCTTTCGGCTTCATCAGCTATGTCGTGCTGAAGGTCGGCACCGGCCGCTGGTCGGTTCTGCATCCAGCGACGCAGATCGTCGCGGCGCTCTTCGTGGTGCGCTTCGCCTTCTTCGCTTAGTAAGGAATAACGCGAGAAAGCCGGGCCGTTCGAGAGAGCGGCCCGGCTTTTCTCATTCCAGATTTTGCAGATCGCGGCTTTGTAAACTCAAAACTTGCCCGCCATTCCCCCTCTAAAACTTGAAAGTCTCGAAGGATCTCGCTGCTTTTCAGAGGAATGGCCCTGTCCGATATTGGAGACAGGAGTGCTACGCTTGGGAGAAATCATGCAGTCTCATGCAACAGGAGCCGGCCGGCTCACGACCCATGTTCTGGATACGGTGCGCGGAAAGCCCGCCGACAGGCTGCGCATCGACCTCTACCGCATCGAGGACGAGAGGGCGCATCGGCTGAAGTCAGTCAATACCAACGACGATGGGCGCTGCGATCAGCCGCTGCTGTCGGACGAAGCGATGCGGGCCGGGACCTACGAGCTGCGCTTCCATGCCGGTGACTATTTCCGCGGCACAGCGGGTACGGCCGAGTTCCTCGATATCATCCCGATCCGTTTTGCCATCGCCGACGAGCGTGTCCACTACCATGTGCCGCTGCTCGTCTCGCCCTTCAGCTATTCCACCTACCGCGGGAGCTAGTGATGACTGTCGCCATCCGCCAAGAGTTGCGCTTCATTCTTAATGGGCAGAACATCGCTCTCTCCGATGTCGCGCCGGATCAGACGCTGCTCGACTGGCTGCGCCTGTCGCGCTCGCTGAAAGGTACAAAGGAAGGCTGTGCCGAGGGCGATTGTGGCGCCTGCACCGTGCTCGTCGGGCGGCTTACGCCGGCGGGCCGGCTTGTCTATGAGAGCGTTAATGCCTGCATCCGCTTCCTGGGATCGCTTGATGGCTGCCATGTGGTGACGGTCGAGCATCTCTCCGGCCGTGACGGACGATTGCATCCGGTGCAGCAGGCGATGGTCGACTATCACGGCTCGCAATGCGGCTTCTGCACGCCGGGCTTCGTCATGTCGCTCTACGGGCTCTGGATGCAGACGCCGGAGCCGTCCGACCGCCAGATCGAAATCGCCCTTCAGGGCAACCTCTGTCGCTGCACCGGCTACGAACCGATCCTTCGCGCCGCGCGTGCCATCTCCAGCTATGGCGGGACTGCCAGGGATCCACTGCTCGTCGAACGCACGGCGATGATCTCGCGATTGCAGGTGCTGCGGGACGGTGCGCGCGTCGAAATCGAGAATGGCGGCGGAAAGCTGATCGTGCCGGCCGATCTCGACGATTTTGCCGCGATTTTCGAGACGTCGCCTGCTGCCACTGTCGTAGCAGGTTCTACGGATGTGGGGCTCTGGGTCACCAAGCATATGCGCCGGATTTCTCCGGTTATCTTCATTGCCGGGCTTCAGGAACTGAAGACAGTCTCGGTGAAGGACGGCATCATCTCGATCGGCGCCGGGGTCACCTATTCCGAGGCGATCGAGACGCTGTTGCAGCATATTCCGGCGCTGGGCGAACTGGTGAACCGCATCGGCGGCCAGCAGGTGCGCAACATGGGAACGATCGGCGGGAACATCGCCAACGGCTCGCCGATCGGCGACACGCCGCCGCCGCTGATTGCGCTGGGTGCGACACTCACCCTGCGAAAGGGCGCCGAGCGCCGCACGATCCCGCTGCAGGACTTCTTCATCGCCTATGGCAAGCAGGACCGCCAGCCCGGCGAATTCGTCGAGGCCGTGCATGTGCCGGTGCCTGCGGCCGATGAGACATTCGCCGTCTACAAGGTCACCAAGCGCCGCGACGAGGATATCACGGCGACGCTTGGGGCGTTCTCTCTCAAGCTTTCGGCTGATGGCGTGGTGGCTGAAATCCGCATCGCCTATGGCGGCATGGCCGCGACGCCGAAACGAGCCTTTGCCGTAGAGGAGGCGCTGCTCGGGCAGCCCTGGACAGAGGCCACCGTCGAACGCGCGATGGAACGCTATGCGGAGGATTATGCGCCGCTGAGCGACATGCGCGCCACCGCCGAATACCGGGCACTGGTCGCAAAAAACCTTCTTCTCAGATTCTACCTGGAAACGACATCGGGCGCCGAACTGGCGCAGGTGTCCAGATATGAGGCTGCGTGAGCCATGAACAAGCACACTGCCGACATCAAAGCCGAAACGATCACCGGCGGCGTCCATACCAGCCCGCGCCATGATTCCGCGCACAAGCACGTTGCCGGTACAGCGATCTACATCGACGACATCGCCGAACCCGCGGGCACGCTGCATGCCGGGCTCGGCCTGTCGAATGCTGCTCATGGCATCCTGAAGGAGGTCGATCTCTCGGCCGTCGCTGCCGCACCCGGCGTCGTCGCGGTGCTGACCCATGAGGATGTGCCGGGGGTCAACGACATCTCGCCGTCCTATATGAACGACGATCCGGTACTTGCCGTTGGCAAGGTCGAGTTTCACGGCCAGCCGATCTTCTGTGTCATTGCCGAGACGCGCGAGCAGGCGCGCCGGGCAGCACGCCTGGCAAAGATCACCTATGAGGAGCTGCCGGCCGAGATCGACATATGGGACCTCGACGTATCAACCCATCGCCAGGTCGTCACACCGCTGACGCTGAAGCGCGGCGATGCTGCGGCCGGGCTCGAAAGCGCGCCGCGCCGCGTCAAGGGCCGCATGCGCCTTGGCGGGCAGGATCATTTCTATCTCGAGGGGCAGGTGTCGCTGGCGCTGCCCGGCGAGGATGACGAGATCATCGTCTATTGCTCGACACAGGGGCCGAGCGAAACCCAGCACATGGTTGCCCATGCGCTCGGCGTGCCGAGCAACGCCGTGACGATCGAGGTGCGCCGCATGGGCGGCGGCTTCGGCGGCAAGGAAACGCAGGCCAACCAGTGTGCGGCGCTCGCCGCGATCGCGGCGAAGAAGCTCGGCCGTCCGGTCAAGCTCCGCCTCGACCGCGACGAGGACATGACCGCGACGGGAAAGCGGCACGACTTCGCGATCGACTACGATGTCGGCTTCGACGACGAAGGCCGGATCCTGGCGATTGACTATACTTTCGCGCTGCGTGCCGGTTTCTCCGCCGATCTCTCTGGCCCGGTCGGCGACCGCGCGCTGTTCCACTGCGACAACGCCTATTTCTTCCCGGCGGTTCATGCGAAATCCGCGCCGCTCTATACGAATACGGTCTCCAACACCGCCTTCCGCGGCTTCGGCGGACCGCAGGGCATGGTCGGCGCCGAGCGCGTCATCGATGAGGTGGCCTTTGCCGTCGGCAAGGATCCGCTCGACATCCGCAAGCTGAATTTCTACGACGCCATGGGTGTCGAGGGTGAGCGCAATCTCACGCCCTATCACCAGAAGGTCGAGGATTGCATCATCCAGCGGATCGTCGCTGAACTTGAGGAGAGCGCCGACTATGCCGGCCGCCGCCAGGCGATCCAGGAGTTCAATGCCCGGAACCGCGTGGTCAAGCGCGGCATCGCGCTGACGCCCGTCAAGTTCGGTATCTCCTTCACCAAGACGGAATCGAACCAGGCCGGTGCACTGGTGCACGTCTATACCGATGGTTCCGTGCATATGAACCATGGCGGCACGGAGATGGGGCAGGGGCTTCATCTGAAGGTCGCACAGGTCGTGGCCGAGGAGTTCCAAATCGATCTCGACCGGGTGAAGATCACCGCGACAACGACGGCCAAGGTGCCGAACACGTCGCCGACCGCTGCTTCCTCCGGTGCCGACCTGAACGGCATGGCGGCGCAGAATGCGGCACGGCAGATCAAGGACCGGCTGATTGCGTTCGCCGCCGAAACCTACCAAGTGCCAGCCGAACAGGTGATCTTCCTGCCGAACCGGGTGCGCATTGGTGCGAACGAGATCGCCTTCAACGATCTGGTCAAGAAGGCCTATATGGCCCGCGTCCAGCTCTCCGCCGCAGGCTTCTACAAGACCCCGAAAATCCATTGGGACCGCGCCAAGGGCCGCGGCCATGCCTTCTATTACTATGCCTATGGCGCTGCCTGCTCGGAAGTGTCGATCGATACGCTGACCGGCGAATATGTCGTCGAGCGCACCGATATCCTCCACGATACCGGCCGCTCGCTGAACCCGATCATCGATATCGGCCAGATCGAGGGCGGTTTTGTTCAGGGCATGGGCTGGCTGACGACCGAGGAACTGTGGTGGGACGGCAAGGGGCGGCTTCGCACTCACGCGCCATCGACCTACAAGATTCCGCTCGCCTCCGACCGGCCGAAGATTTTCAACGTCGCGCTGACGGACTGGTCGCAGGCCTACGAGCCGACCGTCCATCGCTCGAAGGCCGTCGGCGAACCGCCCCTTCCGCTTGGCCTTTCCGTGCTGCATGCTCTCTCGGACGCGGTTGCGAGCGTTGCGGATCACAGGATCTGCCCGCGCCTCGACGCGCCGGCAACGCCCGAACGGGTGCTGATGGCGATCGAGCGGCTCAAAGCGGCGAACAGGGAGTGAGCGCATGCCTGCCGCGCGTGAAGACATCCGGGATTTCCTGCGCCGCGAACCGGCTTCGATCCTGATCGAGGTCGTTGGGGCCGCGGGTTCGACGCCGCGCGATACCGATGCCTGGATGCTGGTCTCAGAGCGGGCGATCTTCTCGACGATCGGCGGCGGCCAGCTTGAGCACATGGCGATCGACCAGGCGCGCCGGGCGCTGCGGCTGCAGACCGCCGCAGGCACGATGAATGTGCCGCTCGGCCCGGAGATAGGCCAGTGCTGCGGCGGCCGGGTCAACCTTGCGCTGACGGCGGTCGATGCCCGCCTTGCGCGTGATCTCGTTGCGCGCAGCGACCGGGAGATTGCTGCGCGCCCGCACGTCTATGTGTTCGGAGCGGGCCATGTCGGCGATGCGCTGGCTATGGCGCTATCGCTCGCGCCCCTGCGCGTCATTCTCGTCGACACCCGCGAAGATGAGCTGGCGGCCTCCTCCGTGCCGCGGATCGAGACCTGCCTGACGGCGATACCGGAGGCGGTCGTCCATGACGCCCCGGCCGGCAGCAGTTTCGTGATCCTGACCCATGATCATGCGCTGGATTTCCTGATCACCGCCGAAGCGCTCAGCCGCCCGGATGCCGCCTATGTCGGCATGATCGGCTCATCGACCAAGCGGGCGACCTTCCGCAGCTGGCTGTCGCGCGAGGTTGGTCATCCCGAACTGTTCGACAAGCTCGTCTGCCCGATCGGCGGAACCGTCGTTAAGGACAAGCGCCCGGCCGTCATCGCCACACTGGCGGCGGCGGAGATCATGACGGCGGCGCTGAACTGGTCGGCGAAACGCGATCAGTCGGCTTCGGCAACGGCGGGTTCGTCGTCCAGGAGCTTGCCGATCAGCCGCTGACAGCGGTCGGCCATGAAGTCGATCATCAGCCGCACCTTCGGATCCTGGAAGCGCTTGTGCGGATAGAGAGCGGCAAGCTGCACGGAGGCGGGCGGACTGTCCTTCAGGATCTCCACCAGCTTACCTTCTCTCAGATAGGCCTTCACCTCGAAGAGCGGCTTGTTGATGATGCCGCGTCCCTCGAGCGCCCATTGCGTAAGCACGTCGCCATCATCGCTGTCATAAGGGCCGCCGACTTCGAACTTGCGCAGGCCTTCGGCCGTCAGGAGCGTCCAGAAATATTCCTTCGAGCCCGGATAGCGCAGCAGCAGACAGTCGTGTTTGTCCGAGATCAGCGCATCCGCATTCCCGGGCATGCCGCGGCGCTCGATATAGTCGGGCGACGCACAGAGCACGCGCTGGCAATTGAGGATGCCGCGCATGCGCAGGTTCGAATCCTCGAGCACGCCGAGTTTGAAGGCGACATCGACGCCTTCGGCGAGGATGTCGACATTATGGTCCGAGAGGCGCACCCGCACTTCGATATCGGGATATTTGTCGTGGAACTCGGGATTCCCGAGGCAATCAGCCGGCGGCCGATACCGAGCGGCGCGGTAATGCGCAGCGACCCCTTCGGATTGCGGGACAGGTCGGCAATGGCGCCTTCTGCCTCGTTGACGGCTTCGATGATCTTCACCGCCCCGTCATAGAAGACGCGGCCATGCTCCGTCGGCGACAGCTTTCGTGTCGTCCGGTTGAAGAGCCGGACGCCGAGATGGCTTTCCAGCTCCTTGATGCGGTTGCTGGCGACAGCAGGCGTGACGCGCTGGTCGCGCCCCGCAGCGGAAAGCGTACCGAGTTCGATCACGCGAACGAAGACGCGGATGTTATCGAGATAGGACATAGCGCTTTCTACCACATCATTTCATGGGACAGCGGCCGCGATCTTATAGATTTTTTTGAAAGTGTTCGAGGATTTCACGGGATTTCCGGGGAAGTCGCGCGATGGCAGAACCGTTCCCGATAACTGGGAGGTCTCCATGTATGAATATGCCATCGCCTGGGATTGGGTGACTTTCGCCGTCCGCTGGCTGCATGTGATAACGGCAATCGCCTGGATCGGCTCTTCCTTCTATTTCGTGGCGCTCGATCTCGGTCTGAAGAAACGCCCCGACCTGCCGCCCGGTGCCTTCGGTGAGGAATGGCAGGTCCACGGCGGCGGCTTCTACCATATCCAGAAATATCTGGTGGCGCCGGCCAACATGCCCGACCACCTCGTCTGGTTCAAATGGGAGAGCTACGTCACCTGGCTTTCGGGGTTCGGCATGCTCTGTCTCGTCTATTATGCCGGAGCGGATCTCTACATGATCGATCCTCACGTGCTCGACGTTTCCAAGCCGGTGGCCATTGCCATCTCGCTCGGAACGATCGCCGGAGGCTGGATCATCTACGACCTGATCTGCAAGTCGCCATTCGGCAACTACAATACGCGGCTGATGGTTGCGCTCTATTTCATCCTGGTTTTCGTCGCCTGGGGCTATACCCATCTGTTCACAGGCCGCGCCGCCTTCCTGCATCTCGGCGCCTTCACGGCGACGATCATGTCGGCCAACGTCTTCTTCATCATCATTCCGAACCAGAAGATCGTCGTCGCCGACCTTCTGGCCGGCCGTACCCCCGATCCGAAATACGGCAAGATCGCCAAGCAGCGCTCGACGCATAACAATTACCTGACGCTGCCCGTCCTGTTCCTGATGCTGTCGAACCACTATCCGCTGGCCTTCGGCACCGAGTTCAACTGGATCATCGCCTCGCTGGTGTTTCTGATGGGCGTCACCATCCGCCACTACTTCAACACCCGCCATGCCGATGCCGGCAATCCGACATGGACCTGGATCGTCACCGTCATCATCTTCATCTGCATCATGTGGCTGTCGACGGTGCCTAAAATCCTGACCGGCGATGCGGCGGAGGCGAAGATTTCGGCAGCCCAGCAGCCCTTCGTCACCGCCGAGGCCTTTCCGAAGGTGCGCGATACGGTGCTCGGGCGCTGTTCCATGTGCCATGCGCAGGAGCCGGGGTGGGAGGGTATCATCAAGCCGCCGAAGGGCGTGACCCTGGAAACTGACCGCGACATCGCGGCCCATGCCCGCGAGATCTACCTGCAGGCGGGCCGCTCGCATGCCATGCCGCCCGCGAATGTCACTCAGATCACCGACGACGAACGGCGCCTGCTTGTGTCCTGGTACGAGAGCGCCATCAACGGAGAGAAGACCCAATGACCGATATCCTGATCCGCGGCCGCGTGCTGACTTTCATCTCCGAGCCGCAGGGCATCGATGACGATGCCTCCTATCGCTATTTCGAAGATGGTGCGGTTCTGGTACGCGGAGGCAGGATCGTCACTTCGGGCGTCTATGGCGATGTCAGGAAACTCGCCGCCGCCGATATCAAGGTCGAGGATCACCGCCCGAACCTGATCCTGCCGGGCTTCATCGACACGCATCTGCATTTCCCGCAGACGCAGGCGATTGCCTCCTATGGCGCGCAGCTGCTGGAATGGCTGAACACCTATATTTTCGTGGAGGAGCAGAAGTTTGCCCGCCCCGCGCATGCCGCCGAAGTCGCCGGCCGCTTCATGGACGAGCTTCTGTCGAACGGCACGACGACCGCCGTCGCCTATTGCTCGGTTCATCCAGAGAGCGTCGATGCCTATTTCTCCGCCGCCGAGCAGCGCGGCATGGGTGTCATCGGCGGCAAGGTGATGATGGACCGCAACGCGCCGGAAGCGCTGCGCGATACGCCTGAGCGTGGATATGACGAAACCAAGCGGCTGATCGAAAAATGGCACGGGCGCGGCCGCGCCCGTTACGCGATCAGCCCGCGCTTCGCCATCACCTCGACGCCGGAACAGATGGAGATGGGCAAGGCGCTGGTTTCCGAGCATCCGGATTGCTACGTGCAGACTCATCTCTCCGAGAACCTCGACGAGATCGCCTTCGCCACCTCGCTCTATCCCGCGGCAAAGGACTATACGGATATCTATGCGCGCTACGGCCTGCTGAACGAGCGCACACTGCTCGGCCACTGCATCCACATGAGCGACCGGGAAATCTCGGTGCTTGCCGAGAGTGGTGCGGTCGGCGTCTTCTGCCCGACATCGAACCTTTTCCTGGGGTCCGGCCTGTTCGACAGCGCCCGTTTCGACAAGCTCGGCGCCCGGTGGTCGGTCGCGACCGATGTCGGCGCCGGTACCAGCTTCTCGATGCTGGAGACGATGGATGAGGCCTACAAAGTGCTGCATCTGCAGGGCCAGCGGCTGACGCCGCTCAACTCCTTCTACCGGATGACGCGCGGCAATGCCGTGGCGCTTGGTCTCGAGCAGGAGATCGGTTCGCTGGAACCGGGTGTGACGGCCGATATCGTCATCCTCGATTCCCGCGCTAAGTCGGCGATGGAATACCGGATGCGGACGGCGCGGTCGCTGATCGAGGAACTCTTTATCCTGCAGACGATGGGCGACGACCGCTGCATCGCCGAGGTCTATGTTGCCGGTAAGGCGATGAAGAAGCCGCGGCGCGCGACGGCCGATAGGCAACTCGAAACCGCCTGATCTCTCGATCAGAATCCTGCCGCCGGCCTCTCCGTGATGCCGGCGCTTTGCATTTAAGCTCAGGGCCGTTTCGAGCGTCCGCCCATCGCCTTGGTCAGGGCTTCGGCCACGGTCTGTACCAATGGGCCAATCGCCGCGATCTTCTCATCGGGCAGCCGCACGGCCGGACCCGAGATGGATATGCCGGCAACGGCCTCGCCATATTCGTCGAAGATCGGCGCGGCGACGCAGCGCATGCCGAGGGTGTGCTCCTCATCGTCGATGGACCAGCCGCGGGCGCGGATCTCCGCGATATCGCCAAGCAGCTTCGGCAGGCTGTCGCGCGTCTTGCCGGTGAAGTGCTGCAGCGGCCGGCCGGCCAACAGCGTCCCGATCCGCTCATCCGTCCATGTCGAGAGGATGGCCTTGCCGATCCCTGAGGCATGGATCGGCCCGCGCCGTCCCGGCCGGAAGAAGGCGCGCATCGGCGCGTGGCTTTCCACTTGCGAGATGAAGACCACGTCGCCGTCATCCTCGATCGCGATATTGGCGGTCTCGCCGCATTCATCCATCAGCTGCTTGAGGAACGGACGGCTGATCGTGCCGAGCTTGCGGAAGCGGAGATAGGCCGTGCCGATCTCGAAAGCCTTGACGCCGATCGTCCACGCACCGGTCTCGCCATCATGCGTGACCATGCCGTGCTGCGCGAGTGACGTCAGCAGCCGGTGTACGGTAGAGGGCGCCATGCCGGATTGCTCCGCAAGATCGGTGAGGACAGCGCCTTCAGCTTCTGCCACCAGTTCCAGAAGCTTAAGGCTGCGGTCGAGCACCTGGACCGAGGAGGGAGCAGCGTTCTCGGACGGCTTGCGTCCCGGTCTGCCTCTCCCTTTTTCCTGATGCTCCGCCATGCCGTCGTCTCCTGCCCCTTGGTGGTCATGACATAGCCGGACGCGAGCGATTGTTCCAGATTCATTGAAAATGTTTATTTCCACATGATGGTATTGATTTCCATTTTTGAATTGCGCCGTGTGCAGGATGCGCTAGCCTCATCTTCCAGACACGGAGGATTACCCAATGGCAAGAATGCGAGCTGTCGATGCAGCGGTACTGGTTCTGGAGAAGGAAGGCGTCGATTGCGCCTTCGGCGTTCCGGGCGCTGCGATCAACCCATTCTATTCGGCGCTGAAGGCACGCGGCTCGGTCCGCCACATCCTGGCGCGGCATGTCGAGGGCGCAAGCCATATGGCGGAAGGTTACACCCGCGCCAGCGCCGGCAATATCGGCGTCTGCATCGGCACGTCGGGTCCGGCCGGAACCGACATGATCACCGGCCTCTACTCGGCTTCTGCCGACTCGATCCCGATCCTCTGCATCACCGGCCAGGCGCCGCGCGCCCGCCTCGACAAGGAGGATTTCCAGGCGGTTGATATCTCCAAGATCGCTGCCCCCGTCACCAAATGGGCAGTCACGGTCATGGAGCCGGCGCTGGTTCCCTTCGTCTTCCAGAAGGCGTTCCATATCATGCGCTCCGGCCGCCCCGGGCCTGTTCTGATCGATCTGCCGGTTGACGTTCAGCTGGCCGAGATCGAGTTCGACATCGACACCTATGCCTCGCTCGGCGCCTACAAGCCGCAGGCCACCCGCGCCCAGGCCGAGAAGGCCCTGACGATGCTGAACGAGGCCCACCGCCCGCTGATCGTCGCTGGCGGCGGCATCATCAACGCCGATGCCTCCGATCTGCTGATCGAATTCGCCGAGATCACCGGCGTCCCCGTTATCCCGACACTGATGGGCTGGGGCACGATCCCCGACGATCATCCCCTGATGGCCGGCATGTGCGGCCTGCAGACCTCGCACCGCTACGGCAATGCCTCGCTGCTCGCCTCCGACTTCGTGCTCGGCATCGGCAACCGCTGGGCCAACCGCCACACCGGCAATGTTGCGACCTACACCAAGGACCGCACCTTCGTGCATGTCGATATCGAGCCGACGCAGATCGGCCGCGTCTTCGCCCCCGACTTCGGCATTGTCTCGGATGCCGGTGCGGCGCTCAAGCTGCTGCTCGATGTTGCCACCGAATGGAAGGCCGCCGGCAAGCTCGCCGACTGGTCGGCATGGGCTGACGAGTGCCGCGACCGCAAGCGCACGATGCTGCGCAAGACGCATTTCGACCAGACGCCGCTGAAGCCGCAGCGCGTCTACGAAGAGATGAACAAGGCCTTCGGCCGCGATACCTGCTACGTCTCGACGATCGGGCTCAGCCAGATCGCCGGCGCCCAGTTCCTGCATGTCTACAAGCCTCGCAACTGGATCAATTGCGGCCAGGCCGGACCGCTCGGCTGGACGCTTCCGGCAGCCCTTGGCGTGCGCGCCGCAGATCCTGACCGGTCGATCGTTGCGCTCTCCGGCGACTACGATTTCCAGTTCATGATCGAGGAACTCGCCGTCGGCGCGCAGCACAAGCTGCCCTATCTGCATGTGGTCGTGAACAATTCCTATCTGGGCCTTATCCGCCAGGCGCAGCGCGGCTTCAATATGGATTTCGAGGTCAGCCTGGCCTTCGAGAATATCAATGCCTCCGGGACGGCCGAACCCGGTTACGGCGTCGATCATGTCGCTGTTGCCGAAGGCCTCGGCTGCAAGGCGCTCCGCGTCCGCAGTCCCAACGAATTCCAGGAGGCATTCGCGACCGCCAAGCGGCTGATGGATGAGCACCAGGTGCCCGTCGTCATCGAGTTCATCCTCGAGCGCGTCACCAATATTGCCATGGGCGTCGATATCGATGCAGTCATTGAGTTCGAGGACCTTGCCGAGCGCGGCGAGGACGCCCCGACCGCGACGCTGGCGCTGCTGGACTAGGAGGAGAATACCATGCCGAAATTTGCCGCCAATCTGACCATGCTCTTCAACGAGGTGCCCTTCATGGAGCGCTTCGCACTGGCCGCCAAGGCCGGCTTCGAGGGCGTTGAATACCTGTTCCCCTACGAGTTCGACAAAGCCGCACTGCGCGCTGCGCTCGATCTCCACGGCCTGACGCAGGTGCTGCACAATCTGCCGGCCGGCAACTGGGCGGGCGGCGAGCGTGGCATCGCCATTCTGCCTGACAGGATCGACGAGTTCCGCCGCGGCGTTGCCGAAGCCATCGACTATGCCACGACGCTCGGCTGCTCGCAGGTCAATTGCCTCTCGGGCATCGCGCCCGTCGGCCTGCCGCACGAGGTGCTGCGGACGACCTTCGTCGCCAACCTGAAATACGCTGCCGCAGAACTCGGCAAGCACGGGATCCGGCTGCTCATCGAGCCGATCAACCGCTTCGATATCCCGGGCTTCTATCTCAATACGCCGGATCAGGCTGCCGCGCTGATCGCCGAAGTCGGCAGCGACAACCTGTTCATCCAGTACGACCTCTATCACCAGCAGCGGACCCAGGGAGAACTGATCGGCACCTTCACGAAGCATCAGCCGAAGATCGCCCATATCCAGCTCGCCGATAATCCCGGCCGGCACGAACCGGGCACCGGCGAGATCGCCTATCCCTTCGTTTTCGAACAGCTGGACGCCCTCGGCTATGACGGCTGGATCGGCTGCGAATACAAGCCGCGCACGACGACCGAGGCCGGGCTCGGCTGGTTCGCCGCCACCTCGCGAGCGCCCGCCAGCGCAGACATTCTCAAGATCAGGAGCTAACACCATGGCAACAATCGGATTTATCGGCCTCGGCATCATGGGTACGCCCATGGCGCGCCACCTGCAGAATGCCGGCCACACCATCGTCACCTCGAAATTCGCCATTCCGCCGCGCCAGGAACTGCTCGAGAACGGCCTGCAATTCGTCGAGACGCCGAAGGCGCTCGCTGAAAGCGTCGACACCATCATCCTGATGCTGCCCGATACGCCTGAAGTGAAGGACGTTCTCTTCGGCGAGAACGGCGTTTCCTACGGCCTATCGGCTGGCAAGCTCGTCATCGACATGAGCTCGATCTCGCCGATCGAGACCAAGGAGTTCGCCCGCAAGGTGCGCGAGACCGGCGCGGAATATATTGATGCGCCGGTCTCGGGCGGCGAGGTCGGCGCGCGAAACGCATCGCTGTCGATCATGGCCGGCGGTTCGCAGGAAAGCTTCGACCGCGCGCTGCCGCTCCTGCAGCTGATGGGCAAGAACATCACGCTGGTCGGCGACTGCGGCGACGGCCAGGTGACCAAGGTCGCCAACCAGATCATTGTCGCGCTGACGATCGAGGCTGTCTCCGAAGCGTTGGTCTTCGCTTCGAAAGCCGGCGCCGATCCGGCCCGCGTGCGTTCGGCGCTGATGGGTGGCTTTGCTTCCTCGCGCATCCTCGAGGTTCACGGCGAGCGGATGATCAACCGCACCTTCGAGCCGGGATTCCGCATCTCGCTGCACCAGAAGGACCTGAACCTCGCGCTGCAGGGCGCCAAGACGCTCGGCATCTCGCTGCCCAATACCGCGGCGACGCAGGAACTCTTCAACCAGTGCGCCGCCAATGGCGACAGTGGCCTCGACCATTCCGGTCTGGTCACCGCGCTGGAGCGGATGGCCAACCACGCCGTCGCATGAGAATGGGGCCGGCCGGACGACAATTCCGGCCAGCCCTCCCAACATCAGGAGAGCCCCACATGCCGCCGATCGCTGATCCCCGCGCTTTTCTGGAAGGCCTCTTCCACGCCGCCGTCGCAGCGGCCGATCCGGACAAGGCGCTGGCCGGTTGCCTGCCTGACAAGCCGAAAGGCCGCACTGTGGTCATCGGCGCCGGCAAGGGCGCAGCACAGATGGCCCGCGCCTTCGAACGGCTGTGGGATGGCCCGCTCTCCGGCGTCGTCGTCACCCGCTACGGCTACGCCGTGGACTGTGAACGCATCGAAATCCTCGAAGCCGCCCATCCAGTACCGGACGAGAACGGCCTTGCCGCTTCCGCCAGGCTGATGGCGGCGGTCAGCGGCCTGACTGGGGACGATCTCGTCGTCGCCCTCATCTGCGGCGGCGGCTCGGCACTGCTTCCGGCACCCGCCAGAGACCTGACGCTCGCCGACGAAATCGCCGTCAACAAGGCGCTGCTGGCCTCAGGTGCACCGATCGATGCGATGAACGCCGTCCGCAAGCAGGTCTCGCGCATCAAGGGCGGCAGGCTGGCGGCACTCGCCCATCCGGCCCGCGTCGTCTCTCTCGTCGTTTCCGACATTCCCGGCGACAACCTCGCCCTCGTCGCTTCGGGGCCGACCATCCCGGATAGAAGCACAGCCGCCGATGCCTTGCGGCTGATCGATCGCTACGGGCTCGATCTCCCCGAAGCGGTGATGCGCCATATCCGCGAGGGCAGGGACCCGGCGCCAGAGCCGGACAGCGCCTGCTTCGCAGGAAACGAAGTGCATCTGGTAGCGTCCGCCTGCGTTTCCCTGGAAGCGGCAGCAAAGGCTGCCTGCAACGCCGGTATCGAAGCGGTGATCCTCTCCGATGCAATCGAGGGAGAGGCGTCCGAAATCGGCCGCATGCATGCGGCCATTGCCGCCGAAATCGCCCGCCGCGACCGGCCGTTTTCCAAGCCCGTCGTGCTGCTTTCGGGCGGCGAGACGACGGTGACGATCAAGGGGACGGGGAGGGGCGGGCGCAATGGCGAGTTCCTGCTCTCCTTCGCCCGCGGCATTGCCGGATTGAACGGCATCGCGGCGCTGGCCGCCGATACCGACGGCATCGATGGCTCGGAAGACAATGCGGGTGCCTTCGCCGATGGGACCACCATCGACCGTCTTCTCAGCCGGCAGATGGATGCCGCCGATCTGCTGGCCAACAACGACAGCTGGTCCGCCTTCAATGCGCTCGGCGATCTCTTCGTCCCCGGACCAACCGGCACCAACGTCAACGACTTCAGGGCGATCCTGATCCAGCCGTCCGAATGATCAATATGCGGGAAGGGGAGTGCCATGACGACCGCTCAAAACTCGGCCCGCCTGATCATCGAAATGCGATCGCTGGCGAAGGACCTCTTTGCCACCGGCATCAATGCATTGAGCCTTGCCGGATCGGGCAACGTCCACTTCCACCCCAGAATGGCGCAGCTCGCCTGCCTCGACGCCGTCCGCAGCGCCGCCTTCCAGTATTTCCAGACCGTGTTGGTAACGCATTCGACCATAGCTGAAGACGCATCATTTTCGGCATCGAAACTGCTCGAACTTGCCGAAGGCGCAGGCACCATCGACGGAGCCGTGGCGATCGTCAACGGGCGCATCCAGAAAGGCCCATGCAACAACCGCCTCGCGCTGAGCTTTGCGCTCGCCGCCGCAAAAGCGCGCCTCCACCGCCCCTGGATTTTTCTCAGCGGCACGACAGGCCACCGCGAACACCGCTATCACTCCGCAGGCGCCCTCGTCGACGCCGGCACATGCCCCTGGATCTGGCCGCTCGGAAAGCAGGCCGATGACCTGCCGGTCGATCTTCTGCCACTGCTCGCCGACGCCGGCGGTCTGTTGATGGCCGATGCAGCGGCGTCCTATGCGATGAATATCGATTTGATTCTGCTGGCTTGATGTTTGGCCGACCTATCGGCCTCGCGGCGCCGATCGCTGCTGCCTGAATTTCCGCCATAAAAATGCGATGATAGAGGGCGCTCTTGCATCAACTTTGCAAGGGTTTCACTCCAGCGTTGACTTTTGTCAGTGCTGATGACTAATGTCAGATATCGTTTCCTGAGATGAAAAATGCCAGTTCGATCTACCGATCCAATAATCCATAAGGCCGCTTGGCTCTACTATACGCATGGCCTGCGTCAGGACGAGGTTGCCCAGCGCCTGGAAATCTCCCGCGCATCGATCGCTACGTACCTGAGGCGAGCGCGCGAGATGGGGATCGTCACGATCACCACCTCCTCCGAACTCTTTACAGACGACGTGCTTGCGCGGGAACTGGAAGATGCGGTCGGCCTGAATACGGTCTGGATCGTGCCGGAGGACCGCCAGGCCATGAATGCGGAGGCCGAGATGCCGGTCGTCGCGGCATCCGTATTTCTCGAACTGATCAACAAGGGTGACCGCATCGGCGTTGCCTGGGGCCGCACTGTCTATCATATCGCGGACGTCATGCCCTTTGCCGATCTGCGCGGCGTGACCGTCGTTCAACTCTGCGGCAATCTCGGTGCGCCCTATTCCTATCGGCCCGACCAGTGCACGACGGAAATCGCCCGCAGGCTCAATGCCGAAGGGATCAATCTCTATGCGCCGCTCGTGCTCTCCTCGGAAAGGCTTGCCGAGGAGCTTCGCGCTGAGCCAGTAATTCGCGAGCAGCTCGCAACGATTTCCGATTGCGATCTGGCGCTCTATTCGGTGGGTGGCATCGAGAAGGACAGTCATCTCGTCAAATGCGGCGCGCTTTCGGCTGGCGAAATGGATGAGATGGGCGCCAAGGGTGCGGCCGGGGTCATTGCCGGGCAGCTCATCGATCGGGACGGCCGCTGGATGGATTGCTCCCATAACCGGCGCTGCATGTCCGCCGATCTGACATCCATCCGCTCGATCAAGAAGCGCATGCTCGTCGTTCAGGAAGACAACAAGTTTGAATCGCTGGTCGCGGCCCTGAAGGGCGGCTTCGCCTCGCACCTCATCGTCACGACATCGATGGCGCGTCGCGTGCTGGAGCATTGGAGCCGCGAGGGGCTTGGCAAGGGTGGTTCGGGCACGCCTTGACGCCCACAGGTTCGGGTCCGCCGATGCCGGCTGGGCCGGTTTATCGGGAGGATGACATAATGGAAAATCTCTGGCGCGACGATGACGCCGAAAAGGTCGTTTCAGACTATGCGGCCAAGGGCGTGAACCGCGATCTGGCGCTGCGCACCTATACGACACGTCTGCTCGGCGGTGAGCCGCGGCTGGTTCTGCATGGCGGTGGAAACACCTCCGTGAAAACGGAAATGACCGATCTCGTCGGCGACACCCATGCCGTGCTCTGCGTCAAGGGCAGCGGCTGGGACATGGGTACGATCGAGCCGGCTGGCCTGCCGGCCGTCAAGATCGGCGCGCTGCTGAAGAGCCGCAAGCTCGCCAGTCTCGGCGACGAGGACATGGTGACGCTGCTGCGTGCCAATCTCATCGATCCCGGAGCGCCCAACCCGTCGGTGGAAGCGCTGCTTCATGCCTTCCTGCCGCACAAGTTCGTCGATCACACCCATTCGACTGCCATCCTCGCCATTGCCGACCAGGCAAGGAGCCGGGAGATGAGCGCTGAGCTCTTCGGCAAGAAGATGGGCTTCGTGCCCTATATCATGCCCGGTTTCGCGCTCGCCAAGGCGGCCGTCGAAGTGTTTGAGCGGGACCCGACGGTCGAAGGCCTGATCCTCGACAAGCACGGCATCTTCACCTTCGGCGAGAGCGCGAAGGAAGCCTATGACCGGATGATCCATTACGTCACGGTCGCCGAGGATTACGTGAAGGACAACGGCCGCAACGTCTTCACGCCGGCCGCCCTGCCGTCTTCTCTCGCAAGCCCTGACGACATCGCCCCCATGCTGCGCGGCGCTGTCGCTGTCGACCGGGGCGAGGGGCGTTATGACCGGATGGTGAGCGTCTTCCGCACATCGCCGGCCATTCTCGCTTTCGTCAACGCCGCTGAACTATTGGATATGGCGGCGCGCGGTGTCTCGACCCCCGATCTTTCGATCCGCATCAAGACCGGCCCGATGGTACTGCCGGCGCCTGCCAGGGACGACCTCGCAAGCTATCGCGATGTCATCGACAGCCACGTTGCCGCTTTTGCTGCCGACTATACGGAATACTTCCGCAGCAACGATGCGCGCGACGACGTCAAGCGCATCATGCTCGACCCTATGCCACGTCTGACGCTGGTGCCAGGCCTCGGCATGTTCGGTCATGGGCGGACCTTCAAGGACGCGACGATTGCCGTTGATGTCGGCGAGATGTGGATCGAGGCTGCGCGCGATGCCGAATCCGTGGGACGCTTCGAACCGGTAAGCCGCCCGGATCTCTTCGATCTCGAATATTGGTCGCTTGAGCAGGCCAAACTTGCCGGTGCCAAGCCGAAGCCGTTCACGGGGCAGGTCGCCATCGTCACCGGTGGGGCGGGTGCTATCGGTGCGGCTGTCGTCAAGGCTTTCGCGGCGGAGGGCGCCCATGTCGTGGCGCTTGATCTCGATGGCGAAAAGGCCGCGGCGGTCGCCAAAGCCGCCGGCAATAATTCGATCGGCATCGCCTGCGATATCACCGATTCCAGTTCCGTGCGGGCAGCCTTCGACAAGGCCGTCGCCACCTTCGGCGGCGTCGATATCGTCGTCTCCAACGCCGGTGCCGCCTGGGAAAGCCCGATTGCCACGATGGACGACGCCGTCCTGCGCAAGAGCTTCGAATTGAACTTCTTCGCCCACCAGACCGTGGCACAGAATGCGGTGCGGATCATGAAGGAGCAGGGAACAGGCGGCGTGCTGTTGTTCAATGCCTCCAAACAGGCGGTCAACCCCGGTGCCAAGTTCGGCGCGTACGGGCTGCCGAAGGCAGCGACGCTGTTCCTCTCCCGGCAATATGCACTGGAGCATGGCGTCGACAACATCCGCGTCAACGCCGTCAATGCCGATCGTATCCGCTCCGGCCTGCTCAACGATGAGATGATCGCCAACCGGGCTGCAGCACGCGGCGTCTCCGTCAAGGACTACATGGGTGGCAACCTGCTCGGCCTCGAAGTGACGGCAGAAGACGTCGCCCGTGCTTTTGTCCATCAGGCACTCGCCGAGCGCACGACCGCCGATGTGACCACTGTCGACGGCGGTAATATCGCTGCGGCGATGCGCTGATCTTTCATATCACCCGCGGCCCCGCTTTCTCTGCGGGGCAAGAAAAAGGGGCGGCTCAGTGAGCCGCCCCTTTCCATTCTACCCTTCAGAAAGTCAGGGCTTCGGCATCCAGGCCGGCATGGCGACATCGGCATGGGCGAACTGCGGCAGTTTAGTGCCGAGCTCTTCCATGTTCTTGATGTCCTGGTCGTTGAGATCCTTCTGGGTGATCAGCGTCGGCGGGACGATGACCTGCTTGCCCGGATCTTCGCCGGCCAGCAGCATGGCGAGCGAGCGCACCGAGACCTGGCCGACCACGGCCGGGTTGGTCGCCGCTGTCGCCGCCCAGGCGGAGCCCGGCTCGCGCATGGCGGCGATGTCGGAGGTTGAGATATCGGCCGAATAGATCTTCACGTTGGAAGAGAGGCCGGCTTCATCGACGGCGATCTTCACGCCCTTGGCGAATTCGTCGTAAGGGGCGAACATCACGGTGATGTCAGGATTGGCAGAAATTACCGAGCGTGCCTGATTGGCGACCGAGTTTGCAATCGGGTTGTCCATCGTGCCGAACTGGGCAGCTTCGTTGATGCCCGAATACTTGCCCTTGAATTCCTTCCAGGTCTCGTCGCGGCGGTCGAGCGGCGCGATGCCGGCGACATAGACGTAACCCGCCTTGAAGCTCTCGCCGTTATCCTTGATCGCCTGCTCAAGCGCGAGGCGGGCGAGGTCACGGTCGGACTGTTCGACCTGCGGGATCTTCGGGTTCTCGACGTTGACGTCAAAGGCGACGACCTTGATGCCGGCGTCGACGGCACGCTGGGCGGCTTCCTTCATGGATTCCGTCAGGCCGTGCTGAATGATGATGCCCTGCACGCCGAGTGCAATCGCCTGGTCGACCATATCGGCCTGGAGGGCAGCATCCTGGCGGCTGTCGAAGACCTGAAGCTGGACGCCGAGCGCCTTGGCCTGCGCTTCGACGCCGGCGAGATAGGACTGGAAGAAGTCGCCGGTCGAGAGATAGCGCACGAGCGCGATCTTCACGTCGCCCGGCTTGTCGAACGGCTTCGGCATGTCAGCTGCAAAGGACGGCGCGGCAAACGAGGCCGCGGCCATCAGCCCGAGCGTCAGCTTGCCCAGGGTTCTGCGTGTAAAATTCATGTCAGTCTCCTCCACTGGTGAACTTTGGTTATCCGCTGAGGCCTCCCGCCTCAGCGTTTGCCTCTTTTCGAGAGCGCAAAGGTGAAAATCAGGGCGATGACGAGGACGGCGCCCTTGACGAAGTCCTGGGTGTAATAGGGGGCATTCATCATCGTCAGGCCCTGCAGCAGGATGCCGACGAAGAGCGCGCCGACGGCAGTGCCGAAGGCATTCGGTTTGGCCGCGCCAAGCACGGCAAAGCCGATCAGGGCTGCGGCGACCGCGTCCAGGAGCAGATTGTTGCCCGAGGCGATGTCGCCGCGGCCGAGGCGGGCTGCAAGCAGGATGCCGCCGATGGAAGCGAAGACGCCGGAGATGATGTAGGCCCAAATCTTGTAGGCATTGACCGGCGCACCGGCGAGGCTTGCGGCGCGCTCGTTGGAACCGACCGCGTACATCATGCGGCCGAAGCGCGTGTATTGAAGAAAGAACCAGATCACGATCGCGAGTACGATCAGCACCACCACGGAGACCGGCACGAGATTGGGCAGGATCAGATCGAAACGGTGGCGGCCGAGCGCCAGGAAGCCGGGGCTGAAAGCGCCGGTCGCCGTCGAGCCGTCCGGCAGCGTCATGCCTGTCGCGATCGAGCGTCCCTCGGTCGGGATTCGCTGGAGGCCGAGCAGCAGGAACATCATGCCGAGCGTCGCGAGAAGATCGGGAACGCGCATGTAGACGATGATGATACCATTGATCAGGCCGACGAGAACGCCGACGGCGAGGCACGCGAGTGTCGCGGTCACCGCATCGCCGCCCATGACGACCATCACGTAGGACGACGCCATCATTGCTGTAGTGGCGACCGAGCCGATCGAGAGGTCGAAGCCGCCGACGACAAGCGTCGCGGTAACGCCCAGCGCCAGGATGCCCGTGATCGACACGGATTGCAGAATGAAGACCGCGCTTTGCGGTGAGGCGAAACCGCCGGTGACCAGCGAGAAATAGAGCACCATGCCGGCGAGCAGCACGAGGAAGCCGTATTTGATTGCGGCCTCACGGATGTTCAGGGCTGGCGGAGCAACGGCGCCGGTGGATTTGCTCTCTTCACTCATCATCATGCGCTGACCTGTTGATAGAATTGCCCGGCGAACTCGGAGAGCAGCCGATCGACATCGATGTCGGCATTGCGATGCTCGCCGACGATGGTTTGTTCCGACATCACGAAAATGCGGTCGGCGACTTCGAAGGCTTCGTCGAGTTCTGTCAGAAAAAGAATGGTGGCCCGTCCGGCTGCCGACGCCCTGAGTTTCTCGCCGATATCGCGGCGAGCTGCGATATCGACCCCCTGGAAAGGCTCGTCGAGAATGAGCAGGCGGGAGGCCTCGGAGAGCCAGCGCCCGACCATCACCTTCTGCTGGTTTCCGCCCGACAGGGTGTGCATCTCGTCACGTTCGCTGCGGCAGACGACACCGAGCGACGAAATCTGCTGGCGTGCCTTCGCCCTTTCCGCCCGCCGGCTGGCGATGCCGAGGAACGAGAGGCGGCGCAGGAAGGGCAGGCTGATATTTTCGTAGATGTTGAAATCCGGCACGATGCCGCTCATCGCGCGGTCCTTGGCGACAAGGAAGACGCCCCGGGCGATCGCCTGTCCCGTCGTCTTCGGCGCATAGCGCACCCCGTCCAGCGTCATTTCACCGGCTGACGGCGCACGCTCGCCAAACAGCGTTTCGGCGAGCGCCGTCTTGCCGACGCCGACAAGGCCGGTGACCGCAACGATCTCGCCATCACCCAGATCGAAGTCGAACGGCCGCGTCTGGTCGGAAAGCTTGAGGCCGCGAGCGCTGAACACCGGCGCGCCGGCATCGCGCACGGCGACGGCGCCGGCGGAAACCTTGCGGCCAAGCATGGCGTTGACCGCGCTTTCATAATCAAGCTCCGGCCCCTCGAAGCGGCCGGTGATGCGGCCATCGCGCAGCGTCACGATGCTGTCTGCTAGGCGGCGGATATCCGACATGCGATGCGAGATGTAGAGAATAGCGACGCCGCGCGCCTTCAGGCGATCGACGAGATCAAACAGCCGGTTCGCCTCAGCGCTGGAGAGTGACGACGTCGGCTCGTCAAGGATCAGCACTTTTGGCTCGTGCGCCATGGCGCGCGCGATTGCCACCATCTGCCGGTCGGCAAGCGTCAGGTCGTTGATATTGGCGCCCAGATCGATCGCGAGCCCCATGCGGGACGCGACCACGGCAGCCTCGCGCCGCACCCTGCGCGGATTGAAGAACAGCCGCGCCCCGCGTCCGTTCAGCCGGTCGAGCGTGAGGTTGGTCGCCACATCGAGATCGGCAACGACGCCGTCATTGATGTTCTGGTGAACGGTGACGACGCCAGCGCGGATCGCTTCAGCCGGCGTCGCCGGATCGAAAGCGGTCGCAGCCAGCGTGATCGTGCCCGCGTCTCGCATGTAGACCCCGGAAAGGATGCGGACGAGCGTGGATTTGCCGGCGCCGTTGGCGCCCATCAATACCGTCACCGCGCCTGCCTTGAGGTCGAAGTCCACACCCTGCAGGACCGGTACCGGACCGAAGGATTTGCGCACGCCCTCAATGCGAAACAATGCCTGTTCGCCCATTTTCTCCTCCCATTGATCCCAAGTTAGGACAGCATCTCGTCAAATGTCAAGGCGGTTGACATTTGACAGAATGATGCCTTAGCTGTGGGCAAAGAGGACATGGCGGCAGGCAGAGGAGGCGGCCCCATGTTGAGGAGGAGAACCTATGGATAGCCACGTCTTTGAGGCGTTGAGTATAGAGTCATTGCCGGTACGGCTCGGCGGCAACGCTGCGATCACGCAAAGAATCGGGGACGATTGCGGCCGTTGGCAGGTCCATGAGGTCGGTGACGGCAACCTCAACCTGGTGTTCATCGTCACCGGCGCGAGAGGCACGGTAATCGTCAAGCAGGCGTTGCCCTATGTGCGCCTGGTCGGCGAGAGCTGGCCGCTGCCGCTCAAGCGCTCGTTCTTCGAATATCATGCGCTGAAACGCCAGGGCGCGCGTGATCCCGGCATGGTGCCGGAAGTCCTTCTCTTCGACGAGGCGCAGGCCATCATCGTCATGGAGTTCCTGACGCCCCACGTCATCCTGCGCCGCGCGCTGATCGATGGGCGCGAGCTGCCGAAGATCGGCCGCGATCTCGGGCTGTTCGTCGCCCGCACGCTTTTCCGCGGCTCGGATCTCCATATGCCGACGCGCGACAAGAAGGCTGACGTCGCGCTGTTCAGTGACAATGTCGAGCTTTGCGACATCACGGAGAACCTCGTGTTCTCGGACCCTTACTTCGAGGCGGCGCTCAATCGTCACACGACGCCACAGCTCGATCCCCTTGTTGCCGAGCTTCGCGCCGACCGCGACCTGAAGGTGGAGGCGCAACGCCTGAAGCACATCTTCTCGGCCAAGGCGGAAACGCTCTGCCACGGCGACCTGCATACCGGTTCCGTCATGGTGACCGATGACGAAACACGCGTCATCGATCCGGAATTCGCTTTCTACGGACCGATCAGCTTCGATGTCGGCATGCTGATCGCCAATTTCTGGATGAGCTATTTTTCACAGTCCGGTCACGAGACCGCGCCGGGCGCGCGTGACGGTATGCGCGCTTACCTGCTCGATACGATCGACACGCTCTGGGAAACATTCCGCGCCGAGTTTTCGAACCTGTGGCGCACCGAGCGCAAGGGTATCCTCTATCAGGCGAGCCTCTTCGAGAGTCGCAACGATGCGCTCGCTTCCGAGCAGGCGTTGAACCTCGTCATCAACGAAATATGGGGTGAGATGCTGGGCTTTGCCGGCATCGAAATCCACCGCCGCATCCTCGGCCTTGCCCACAACGCAGATTTTGAAACCATCGCCGACCCCGACCGCCGCGCGCATTGCGAAAGCAAGGCGCTGACGTTCGGGCGCCACATCGCCGTCAACCGGCAACGTATCCACAGTCTCCGCGACATTCGCGAGACGGTGGAGCGGCTAGAAAAGGAGACTATCGCGTGAAAGTCGGAGAACGCCATTACCACACTATATGGCTCAACGACGACGGCCGCGCCGTCGATATCATCGACCAGCGCTGGCTGCCGCACGAGTTTCGGGTCGTTACGCTGAAGACCGTCGCCGAGGTCGCGGTCGCCATACGCGACATGTGGGTTCGCGGCGCGCCGTTGATCGGCGTGACGGCCGCCTACGGCGTTGCGATCGCCATGGCGGTTGACCCCTCGGACAAGCATCTCGACGCTGTCTGGGAAGAGCTCAACGAAACGCGCCCGACCGCCATAAATCTGCGCTGGGCGCTGAATGCGATGCGCGATCACCTGCGGCCCTTGCCGGAAAGCGAACGGGCCGAGGCCGCCTACAAGCGCGCTGCCGAAATTGCGGAAGAGGATGTTCAGCTCAATCGCGCGATCGGCGCCAATGGCCTGGATATCATTCGGAAGATCGCAGCAGGCAAGAAGCCCGGCGAACCGGTGCGCGTCCTCACCCACTGTAATGCTGGCTGGCTTGCGACCGTCGACTACGGTACAGCGACCGCGCCGATCTATATGGCCGTTGAGGAAGGCATTCCGGTTCACGTCTATGTCGACGAAACCCGGCCGCGGAACCAGGGCGCCTATCTCACGGCCTGGGAAATGAATGGCCATGGCGTGCCGCATACGCTGATCGTCGACAATGCCGGCGGCCATCTGATGCAGCACGGCGATGTCGACATGGTCATCGTCGGCACCGACCGCACGACGGCGAACGGAGATGTCTGCAACAAGGTCGGAACCTACCTCAAGGCGCTTGCGGCGCGCGACAACGGCGTGCCCTTCTATGTCGCCCTGCCGTCGCCGACGATCGATTGGACGGTGCATGATGGCATCAAGGAAATCCCGATCGAGGAGCGCTCTGCCGACGAAGTCAGCTTCGTTCAGGGAAAGGCGGCGGACGGCTCGATCGCGAGCGTGCGCATTTCACCTGAAGGAAGCCCCGCCGCCAATCCGGCCTTCGACGTTACGCCTGCTCGTCTGATCACCGGCCTGATAACCGAGCGCGGCATCGCAACGCCTTCGCCGGAAGGTCTGAAAGAACTTTTCCCCGAACGGAACTGAGACGATGACCCTATCCAACCACAAATCCACGGAAGACATCGCGCTCGGAATCCGGCGCCGGGTATTCTTCCATACGATGGCAAACAATGGCGGCTATCTGAGCCAGGCCTGCTCTGCCGCGGAAAGCCTTGCGCTGCTCTATAACGAATTTCTGACGCTCGGCGCGCCCACGCTTCCCAAGGTGCCACTGCCATTCGCAGGCGTACCATCGGCGCATAATCCCGACGCGTTCACCGGTGCTGGCTACCACGGCCCGTTCGCGCCCGAGTTCGATCGGCTTTTCATTTCGCCCGCGCATTATGCGCTGGTCATCTACTCGGCCCTGATCGAGACAGGCCGCATGGACGAGCATGCGCTCGACCATTTCAACAAGGACGGCGGGTCGGTGGAGATGATCGGCGCCGAACATAGCCCCGGGATGGAAGTAACGACCGGCTCGCTGGCACAGGGGCTTTCCATGGCCTCGGGTGTCGCTTGGGCGCGGTCGAAAAAGGGCGAACCCGGTAAGGTCTGGGTCTATATGTCGGACGGGGAATTCCAGGAGGGACAGACCTGGGAGTGCCTCGCGGCCATGTCTTATCACCAGATCGACAATATCCGGGTGATCGTCGACGTGAACCGGCAGCAATGCGACGGTGCGATGTCCTCCGTGCTCGATCTCGGCGATCTCGCCACGCGAGTGGGCTCCTTCGGCGTCACATGCCGTTCGGTCGATGGCCACGACCTCAATGCGCTTCGGGAAGCGGCGGCCAGTGCCGAAACCGGGAAGCCGCTGGTGATCCTCGCCAACACGTCACCCTATCAGGGCATGAACTTCCTGAAGAAGCGCTTCCCGCGCCTGCATTACGTGCGGTTCAAGAGTGCGGACGAGCGGTTGGAAATGCAGACAGCCCTTGCCGCCGAACTCGGCATCGACATGAACGCAGCAGAGAGGGCCTGACCATGGTCGAGATTGTCAATCGTCCTTATGCCAAGGCGTTCGAGGCCTTCGCCGTCACGCGACCCGAGGTGCTATGCCTTTCGGCGGACCTGACCTCTTCCTGTGAGGTCGATGGTTTCAGAGACCGGCACCCCGAGCAGTTTCTCTCGCTTGGCATGGCCGAACAGAACATGTTGTCGTTCGCCGCCGGCCTCGCCATGCAGGGCCATCGCCCGTTTCTTCATACGTTTTCGGTGTTTCTCTATCGCCGTCCCTACGACCAGCTGATCAATTCCATCGCCTATTCCAATCGCAAGGTGCGCCTCATGGGCTTCCTTCCGGGGATCACGACGCCCGGCGGCATCACCCATCAGGCGATCGAAGACATTTCGGTGATGCGCGCCGTGCCGAACATGACCGTGCTGGAAACTGGCGACGCGACCGAAGTCGAAACCGTGCTCGACGTCGCTGACGCCATCGATGGCCCGGTCTATGTGCGCGTGCTGCGCGGGGAAGTGCCGAGGCTCTTCTCCACGCCGTTCGAATTCAACAAGCTGCGCACGCTTTCCGAGGGAGATGACATTCTCGTGGTGAGCTCCGGTGTCTGCACCGAAGAAGCACTCCGCGCGATTGGACCGCTGACCGATCGCAAGATCGGCGTTCATCATCTGCATGTCTCGACATTGAAACCTTTCGACAGGGCAGGGCTGCTCAAGGCTGCGCGCGGCAAGAAGGGCATCGTCACGCTGGAAAATCACCTGGTGACAGGCGGCCTCGGCTCACTGGTGGCCGAGATCCTCGCCGAGGAAGGACTTGGCATCCGGCTGAGACGGCTTGGTCTGAACGACACCTTTGCACATGGCGCCTCCAAGCCGTATCTCATGAAGAAATATGGTCTCGACGCCGGCGCCCTCGTCTCCGCCATAGAGGAGCTTCTCGGCAAGAAGCTCGATATCGGCGAGCAAGAGCTGATGGAGGTGCGCCTCGATCACGTTCATTCGGCGCAAAAGGCAGAGGCGCTTTGATGGCTCAGCGCTTTACCGTCACCTATTTCATCCGTGGGGCAGACGCTGCGGAGGCGAAAGCCCGGGCGCTCGACATCGCGCTTGAGCAAACCGTCGAGATCCCTCGTGCTGCGGTCCCGAAGGGCTATGTCGAGGATGTGATCCTCGGCCGCCTGGAGGGCCTCGAACAGGTGAGAGACGGGCGGTCGGGCTTT
Source organism: Rhizobium sp. BG4 (assembly GCF_016864575.1). Classification (NCBI taxonomy): domain Bacteria; kingdom Pseudomonadati; phylum Pseudomonadota; class Alphaproteobacteria; order Hyphomicrobiales; family Rhizobiaceae; genus Rhizobium; species Rhizobium sp. BG4. The sequence continues at coordinate 388,235 of NZ_CP044126.1, read as the reverse complement.
CTGGCGACCATCTCCTATTCCGAGGATGATGTCGGCGGCGATTTCCTGCAGTTCCTCAACATCGTCTTCGGCAACAGTTCCATCAAGCCGGGTCTGAAGGTGGAAGATATCGGTCTTTCATCCGGCATTCTCGATCTCTGCCGGGGACCGCGCCACGGCATTGCCGGCTTGCGGGCGCGCGCCGGAATAGGCCAGACGCCTCTGCTCATGTCGGCGATCAAGCCGGTCGGTTTGTCGACAAAGGAGCTGGCCAGTCTGGCCCGTGACTTCGCGATTGGCGGTGTGCATTTCGTCAAGGACGATCACGGTCTTGTCGACCAACGGACCTCTCCATTCAGTGAACGCCTGAGGGCCTGTGTCGCGGCTGTCGGCGAGGCCAATGCCAAGACCGGCGGCAGGACGAGCTTCGTTCCGAATATCACGGGACCCGCGACGGCAATTGTCGAGCGAGCCAAAGAGGCGCAGGAAGCGGGGGCGGGCGGCGTCATGATCGCACCTGCTCTTGCCGGATACGATATCATCCGCACACTCGCCGCCGATCAGGATTTCACGCTGCCTGTCGTCTCTCATCCGGCCTTCTCGGGCGCCAACGTCGTGTCACCCGATTGCGGCTTCACGCATCGTACCTTCTTCGGAACCCTGCACAGGCTGATGGGGGCAGATGCCGTCATCTATCCGAATTTCGGTGGCCGTTTCGGCTTCAGCCGTGAGGAGTGCCTGTCGATCTCGGCTGCCTGCTCGGCAGAAATGGGTGGCCTGAAAGCCATCGCGCCGGCTCCGGGTGGTGGCATGACGCTCGACCGTGTCGCCGAAATGCGCGCGGCCTATGGTAACGACATCATGTATCTTGTCGGCGGTGCGCTGCTTGTGGATCCTGGTGGTGTCATTGCTGCCTGCCAGCGCCTCGTCAGCAAGATTTATGACTGAATTTGGATCCGTGCGGCGGCTCAGCTGAGCCGCACACTTTTTGTCTGGCCCAGTAGGCTCTCGCGACCAGAAGAATTTCGGCCGCCACGCTGATGTCGTTGGGGCAGGGGAGCTAGTGCTGCCATCGTCCTAGCCGATGCCACTCCCCGCAATCCCGCAAATTTTTCCAATCTTTCCAATTACCTACGGTGAATCGTTTGATTATCGACAAAAAACACTTGCGACCATCGATTTAGATGATAACGTTTCAACTAAATTGAATGCCGAATGCGACAGTCAACGTTTGGGAGGACGTGACATGACCAGCAGCAGTAGATTTATGCCCGAAATCAGCCGCCGTACCCTGCTCGCAGGGGCAGGGAGTGCGGCGCTTGTGGCGATGGCCGGGGGTGCCCGGGCGCAGGAGGCCGTCAGCGGCGAGCTTGTCGTGCTCAACTGGCTCGGCGGTTCCGAAGCCGACATGATGAAGGCGGTTCAGGCCGGGTTCCTGAAGAAATATCCCGATGTGAAGATCCGCGAGGTGCTGATCACCGGCCAGGGCGACATGCGTGGCGGTATCCGCACGGCGCTGATGGGCGGCGAGGTGGTCGATGTGCTGATCAACACCTGGCCCGCCTTCCGCAAGGAGCTGCTGGATGCCGGCATGCTCCGGCCCGTCGACGACCAGTGGAAGAGCTTCGGCTGGGACAAGGTCATTAGCCAGTCCTGGAAGGATCTCGGCGCCATCGATGGCAAGACCTACGGCCTGACTTACACGTTCGGCGACCGTTCCGGCATCTGGTACAAGAAGGAACATCTCGCCAAGGCCGGCATCACCGCGCCGCCGAAGACCTGGGACGAGTTCGTCGCCACCTTCGCGAAGCTGACGGCAGCCGGTTTCTCGGCCCCGGTCGCCATCCCCGGCAAATACTGGGCGCATGCCGAGTGGTTCGAAACACTGCTCCTGAGGACGGCCGGCGTCGAGGCGGCGGCGAAGCTTGCCGCGCATCAGATCCCCTGGACCGATCCGGTGGTGAAGACGGCGCTGACGAAATACAGCCAGATGCTGCAGGCTGGCTGCTGCGGCGCCACCAACGGCATGCTCGCCAACGACTGGGACGGTGAAGCCGACCAGATCTTCCAGGCCAATGCCAAGAACTACCTGCTGATAGGCATGTGGATGAACAACCGCGCCAAGAACGACTACAAGCTCGTCGAAGGCAAGGATTACAGTCTCTTCCAGTTCCCGGCACTCGGCATGGGCCATGACGACACCTCGAGTGTCGATGCCAAGGAACTCTTGGTCACGGCAAACGGCGCCAACCCGAAGGCTGCGGACGTATTCCTCGACTATTGGACCAGCGCAGAAGCCGCCAATATTCTCGCCAAGGCGGGCTACGCCTCCCCGAGCAGCAATGTCGACAAGTCGCTCTATGGCGAAGCCCAGAAGGTGGCGACGGAAGCGGTCGCGAGCTCAAAGCTGCAATTCGTGCTCGGCGATCTGCTGCCCGGCGATCTCGTCGACGAATATCGCGTCCAGCTGCAGAAATTCCTGCAGGATCCGTCGGAAGCGAATATCGACACGGTGCTCGCCGCCATCGAGGCCAAGGCCCAAGGGTCTTACTGATGCTGGGCTCCTCCGCTTCCCCTGTCCGGGGAGCGGCGGGCGTGATGCAGGGTTCTCCGCTGGCTGGCATCCAGGGCCGCCGGCGTCTGCTCAGGGACACGCCCGCCGCACTCATCCTGATCGCACCGGTGATCGTGCTTTTTGCGATCGCCGTCGTCTATCCGCTGGCGGAAACGATCCGGCTGAGCTTCTGGGATATCCAGGGGCTCAGAAAGCCGGCCTTCATCGGCTTCGGAAACTACGCCAAGCTGTTTGCTGACGCGGCCTTCCGCCATACGCTGCTGACGACGCTGATCTTCACGATCGGGACGACGGTGATCTCGGTGGGGATCGGCTGGGTTCTGGCGATGATGTGCGCCTTTGCGCCGCGCGAAACCTTGCCCTTCCGGGTGATGATCTTTGCGGCTTTCGGCATATCGGAAGCCGTTTCCGGCTATATGTGGCTCGGCATCTACCGGCCGGATGCCGGGGGGCTGCTCAATTCGCTGATCCAGCTTCTTGGCTTTCAGGGTTTTGCGCACGCCTGGCTCGGAGACGCCAATACGGCGCTCTGGGCACTGATTATCGCCGCCTCCTGGAGTGGTGTCGGTCTACCGCTGATGCTGATCTTTGCCGCCATCCAGGCGATCCCGAAATCGGTGCTGGAGGCGGCCTATATGGATGGCGCCAAGCCGGTCTCGACCATGCGCCACATCATGATGCCGCTGTCGATGCCGGGCGTGCGCGTTGCCATTTTCATCAATCTGCTCGGCGCGCTGCGCGCTTTCGATATCATCTACATCCTGACCGGCGGCGGGCCCGTGCGCTCCACGGAGACGGTCGGCTACTTCATGTACCGCGAGTCCATGACCCAGTTCAAACTGGGCTATGGGGCGGCCGCCACGGTCATTTTGCTGCTCGCCGTTCTCATCGTCTCCATTCCCGCGATCATCCAGCGGACGGCAGGTGCGCGATGATTGGCAAAGCACCCCGCTGGATCATTATCGCCGTCGGCATCGTCGCCTGCATCTGGGTGATCCCTATCCTTGGCATTGTCGTCACCTCGCTGCGACCGCCGCAAGGCGTGTCGCTCGGATGGTGGCATTTCGAGAGCTTCGATTTCACGCTCGATGCCTGGCGCAAGGTCTGGGACAAATATCCGCTGGCACCCTCGATGTGGGTAACGATGAAGACCGCGGCGATCGCAACGGCGCTGACGATGCTTCTGACGCCGGCAGCCGCCTACGCCTTCCACTTCCTGAACTTCCCGTTCAGGCGTCTGCTGCTGATCCTGATCATCAATGCCTTCGTGCTGCCGCAGCAGGTGGTGATCATCCCGCTCTTCACGCTGTGGCGCGATCTTGGGCTGATCGACAGCATCTTCTCGGTGCTGATCCCCTATGTCGGCCTGTCCTTTGCCTGGTCGATCTTCCTCGTCAAAAACTTCTTCGAGGACTTTCCGCGGGAGCTCGTCGAGGCCGCCCGGATCGACGGCTGCGGACCGCTCGCCACCTTCCGCCATGTGGTGCTGCCGAACAGCCTGTCGCCGATCTTTGCGGTCGGCATCCTGCAGTTCCTCTGGACATGGAATGCGCTGCTTTTGCCGATGCTCTTCCTGCGCAGCGATGTTCCACTTCCGGTGCTGCTCGCCCGCATTTCGGGCAGCTACGAAATCAACTGGGACCAGAGATCAGTGGCCGCCATCATCACCACCATCGTCCCGCTTGTCGTCTTCCTCGTCTTCCAACGTCAGTTCGCCGCCGGCTCGCAGACCCGCACCGGCGCAAAGGAATAGAACCATGCCGAAACTCACCAACAAGCCGCTCCGCTACCGCCAGATCCATCTCGATTTCCACACCTCGGAGCATATTCCGGGCATCGGCTCGGATTTCGATCCGGAGGCTTTCGTCTCGACGCTGAAGGCGGCACATGTGGATTCGATCACGATCTTCGCCAAGTGCCATCACGGCTGGTCCTATTATCCGACCAAGGTCGGCAAGCCGCATCCGCATCTGGCGCGGCCGGATCTGCTCGGCGATATGGTCAAAGCTCTTTCGGCCGCCGATATCGAAAGCCCGATCTATATCTCGGTTCAGTGGGATGAGCTGACGGCGCGCGAGCATCCGGAGTGGCGGGCGATGAGCGCATCCAACCGCTACCAGCACGCTCTGCCCGGCGATCCCTCTGCCGGCAAGCAGCTGAGCCCGGCCTGGCATACCCTCTGCCTCAACCACGAGGGCCTGAGGAAATACATTCTCGATCAGGCACGCGAAGTCGCCCAAATCTATCCGACGCAGGGCCTGTTCTTTGACATCATCCTGACGCCCGATTGCGTCTGCGCCGCCTGTGTCGAGCGCATGCAATGCGAGGGCCTCGATCCCGAAAATCCTGCCGATCGGCTGAAGAATGATGAGGCCGTCAACGAACAGTTCCGCCGCGAGACGAGCAAGGCGCTATTCGAAGAATTCCCCGGCCTGCGGGTGTTCTACAATTGCGGCCACATTCACAAGCAGGGGCCGGAGCGCTTCGGAACCTATTCGCATCTCGAACTCGAAAGCCTGCCGACGGGTGGCTGGGGCTACGACCACTTCCCCTCGAGCGCGCGCTATGCGGCGACGCTCGGCATGGATTTTCTCGCCCATACCGGAAAATTCCACACATCCTGGGGCGAGTTCGGCGGCTTCAAGCATCCGGACGCCCTGGAATATGAATGCGCCCAGATGATCGCGCTCGGTTCCAAATGCCTGGTCGGCGACCAGCTGCATCCGAACGGTGCGATCAACCCGGATACCTATGCTTCGATCGCGCCCGCCTACCGGCGCGTCGAGAAGATGGAGCCTTTTCTGGAAGGCGCCAGGCAAATCTCCGAGATCGCGATCCTTTCTGCCGAGCATATGAACCCGGAGGGTGCTCGTAACCATCCGAGCGACGATGGCACCGCGCAGATGCTGCAGGAGTTGAAGCGCCCCTTCGACGTTATTGATATCTCAGCCCGCTTTGAACAGTATCGGCTGCTGATCCTGCCCGACGAAATTACTGTCGATTCCGCCCTCGCAGCCCGGCTGAAGACCTACCTTTCCAATGGCGGCAAACTCATCGCCTCCTGGCGCTCGGGTCTTGGCGAAGACGGCCGCTTTGCCGTCGATTTCGGCATCGAGCGCCAGCCTGAACCGGTGTCCTTCAAGCCGAGCTACGTAAAGGCTGACAAGGTGCTCGACACGTCGATGCCCGAGACAGCCTTCGTCTTCTACGACGAGGCGGAGACCGTGCGCTCCACCGACGCGACCGTGCTTGCCGGCATCTACCCGTCCTATTTCAATCGCTCCTACAAGCACTTCTGCTCGCATCAGCACGCGCCCGACAATCCGGATGCCGATATGCTGGGTGCTGCCGTCACCGAACATCGCGGTGCGGCCTATATCGCCTATCCGATCTTCCGGCTCTACCGGGCCATGGGGCAGCCGCTCTACAAATATGTCGTGCGCGGTCTTCTCGACCGCCTCGTTCCGAACCCGGCCATGGTCACCGATCTTCCGTCTTCGGGCCGCGCAACGCTGACACGCCAGGTCGAGCACAACCGTCATGTCCTGCATCTTCTCTACGGACCGCCGCAGATCCGCGGCAAGGCTGTGCGCGGTGACGACGGTTCGACGCGGGTGATGGAGATGATTGAGGACATTCCGGCGATCGGCCCGGTCAATGCGACGGTGCGCCTGCCTGAGAAGCCGAAGCGGGTGTTCGACGCGATGACCGGCGAGGAGCTCGCCTGGCATGCTGACGCCGATGGCGCCGTCAGCATCACCGTGCCGCGCCTCCATATCCACAGCGCCGTGGTTTTCGAAGGCGCCTGATTGAGGCGGCCGTCGCCGGACGGCCGCACCCGGTGCCTCTGCCGCTTGCGCTGGTGGGCGGCAAGGCGCTGGGTTATATGACGAAATGGCGTTATTGGGGCGCCGTTTTGGCGATAGACGTGCAGGGGTTTGCTTGAAATGGACGAGACGGATCACACAGCTGGGAGAAAGCGCGGAGCGACGATCATCGACGTTGCCAAGGTGGCAGATGTCGCGGTCGGCACCGTGTCGCGTTATCTCAACGGCCAGACGATCCGCCGCTCGAACCGCGAACAGATCGAACGGGCGATCCAGGATCTCGGCTACAAGCGCAATGCCGCCGCTGCGTCGATCCGCACCGACCTGACGCACATGATCGGCTTCTTGGTGCCGACCTTCGACGAGTTCCATGCGCGCATGCTGGAGCATCTGGCAAATTCCGTGCGCCGGACGGGGCGGGCGCTCCTGACCTATTGCCACGGCGGCGATCCGCGCGTCGTGGCCGAAGCGCTCGATTTCTTTGCCGCCCAACGCGTCGATGCGCTCATCATGGACGGCACGGCCGAGGTCTATGACCGCGTCGACGATCTCATCAATCATGATATCCCGATCATCTTTTACAACAACGACGTCCGGGGCCTCGCGGCAGACCGGGTGATGGTCGAGAACCACAAGGCGAGCTACCGGCTGGTCAGCCACCTGGTCGATCTCGGCCACCGACGCATCGGCATCCTGACTGGCGATCCGCGCAATTCGTCCGGCATCGAGCGCCTGGCAGGCTACGAGCAGGCGCTGCGCGAACGGGGGATCGCGCCCGATCCGGCGCTTGCCGTACGCGGCAACTGGCGGATGGACGGCGGCTATGAGGCGACCAAGCGGCTGATGTCGGTGGAGACCCCTCCGACCGCGATCTTTTCCGCCAACTACGGCATGGCCGTCGGCGCGCTCAGCTGGCTGAAGGAAAACGGCCGCCATGTGCCGGAGGACGTGTCGCTGGCGAGCTTCGACGACGTCGCCGTTTTCCGGCTCTACGAGGCGGGCATCACCGCCGTGGCGCAGCCGGTCGCCAGCATTGCCGAAACGATTACCGACATTCTCGTCGAGCGTCTGGCGGAACCGGCGGGCGGGGCGACGCGCAGCGTCGTTCTGGAATGCGACATCATCCTGCGAGGCTCGACGCGCAGGGTGACCTGACGCGCGCTGCCCGCCAAGCGGTTAAAGGGAGGAAGCTTTGGCCAGCGTTGAACTGCAGAATATCGACAAGTCCTATGGCAGTTTCGAAGCCATCGGCGGCCTGAACCTGAGTATCGACGACGGCTCGTTCACCGTTTTCGTCGGCCCGTCCGGATGCGGAAAATCGACGCTGCTGCGGATGATCGCCGGTCTCGAAAAAATCACCGGCGGCGACCTCAAGATCAATGGGCGGCGGATGAACGAGGCCGACCCGATCGAACGCGGCGTCGCCATGGTCTTCCAGAACTACGCGCTCTATCCGCATATGACCGTCGAGCAGAATATCGGCTTTTCGCTCCGCATGGCCGGCATGGCGAAGGACGAGATTGCGCGGAGCGTCGCCGCGGCGGCCGCAACGCTGCAGATCGAGCCGCTGATGAAACGCAAGCCTGCCCAGCTTTCCGGCGGCCAGCGCCAGCGCGTGGCGATCGGCCGCGCGATCGTTCGCAATCCCGAAGTCTTCCTGTTCGATGAGCCGCTCTCCAACCTCGACGCGGAACTCAGGGTCTCGATGCGCGTCGAGATCGCCAAGCTGCATCGCCGCATCGGCGCAACGATGATCTATGTCACCCATGACCAGACGGAAGCGATGACGCTTGCCGACAAGATCGTCGTCATGCGCTCCGGCAAGATCGAGCAGATGGGGACGCCGGACATGCTCTATGCCGATCCGGACAACCTCTTCGTCGCCGGTTTCATCGGTTCGCCGCGCATGAACTTCCTGGAGGGAACGCTGGGGCGGACGGGCTCGTCAGGCTCGATTGCGGCGCGAGCTTCCGCCCGGATCTGATGCATGCTGGCGGCCGCGACGTTCCCGTCAAGGTCGGCATCCGGCCGGAACATTTCACCGGGCAGGAGAGCGCCGGCGGCGCGATCGACGTGAAAGTCGATGTCGTCGAAAATCTCGGCGGGACGCGCTTCATCTATGGGACGCTGTCCTCAGGGCAATCCGTCATCGTCGAGGATCGCTCCGAAACATCGCGCCGCCCCGGCGAGACGGTGACCGCGGCCTTCCCGGCGCGCAAGGCGCTGCTGTTCGGCGCAGACGGCCAGCGCATCCGCGATCTGAAACCTGCAAACGCCATTCCGGCGGAGTGATCATGAGCGACGATATTCTCTGGTACGACAGGCCGGCCAGCCTCTGGACGGACGCGCTGCCACTCGGCAATGGCAGGCTCGGCGCCATGGTCTTCGGCGACCCGCATCACGAGCGGCTGCAGATCAACGAATCGACCTTCTGGGCCGGCGGCCCGTATCAACCGGTCAATCCTGACGCCTACGCTTATCTGCAGCAGGTGAGGGAATTGATCTTTGCGGGGCGCTATGCCGAGGCCGAGGCCATGGCCGAGGCGCATCTGATGGCGCGGCCGATCAAGCAGATGTCCTATCAGCCGGTCGGCGATCTCCGGATCGAGCTCTCCCATGGGCAAGATGTCTCCGGCTACCGCCGAAGCCTCGATCTCGCAACGGCGACCTCGGTGGCGTCCTACACGGTCGATGGCGTCAGCTTCCTACACGAGACCTTCGTTTCTCCGGTGGATGATATCCTGGTGATGCGAATTTCCGCCGACAGGAAAGGTGCGATCAACGGAAGGATCTTGATCGACAGCCCGCAGCGCAGCGCGCTGAGCAAGATCGAACCGCAGCAGCTGATACTGTCCGGCACCGGCAAGTCGGAATCCGGCATAGCCTCTGCCTTGCGCTTAACTTTCGGCATCAGGGTGATCAATAGCGGCGGCGAGCTTAAAGCAGCGCCCGGAGGCATCGATTTCGAGGCAGTGGACGAGCTTATTATCCTGCTCGACGCCGCCACGAATTTCAGGCGCTATGACGACGTCTCCGGCAATCCGGACCGGGATATCGAAGAGAGGCTCGACCGGGCATCCCGCCGCGCTTACGCCGATCTTCATCGCGACCATGTCGCCGAGCATCAGCGGCTTTATGGCGGCTTCTCCATCGATCTCGGCTCTTCGCCTGCCGCAGGCCTGCCGACCGATCAGCGCGTCGCCGAATTCGCCAATGGGCATGATCCGGCTCTGGCGGCGCTCTATGTCCAGTTCGGCCGCTACCTGATGATCGCCTCGTCGCGGCCGGGCACCCAGCCCGCCAATCTTCAGGGCATCTGGAACGATCAGACCGATCCGCCCTGGGGCAGCAAATACACCGCCAACATCAATCTGCAGATGAATTACTGGCTGGCGGCGCCCGCCAATCTGACCGAATGCATCGAGCCGCTGATCGCCATGGCAGAAGATCTCGCCGAAACCGGCCGGGAGATGGCGAACGTGCATTACCGCGCCCGCGGCTGGGTGATGCATCACAACACCGATCTCTGGCGTGCCACAGGCCCGATCGACGGCGCGCAATGGGGCCTCTGGCCGACCGGCGGCATCTGGCTGATGGCACAGCTTCTCGATGCCTGTGATTACCTCGATGATCCCGAGACCACCCGAAAGCGCCTGTTCGCCGCAGCGAAAGGGGCCGCCCAATTCATCTTCGACGTGCTCGTGCCGCTGCCCGGCACGGACTATCTCGTCACCAACCCATCGCTTTCGCCGGAGAATATCCACCCGCACGGCGCTTCGATCTGCGCCGGTCCGGCAATGGACAACCAGCTGATCCGCGATTTCCTGACGCTCCTGCGTCCGCTCGCCGTCTCTACCGGCGGCGAGGCGGCTCTCGTATCGGAGATCGACGATATTCTGCCGCGCCTGGCGCCCGACCGTATCGGCGCCGCCGGCCAGCTACAGGAATGGCTCGAGGACTGGGATATGGACGTCCCGGAGATCCACCACCGCCATGTCTCGCATCTCTACGGCCTCTATCCGAGCTGGCAGATCGACATGGACAGGACCCAGGACCTGGCCGCCGCCGCCCGCCGCTCGCTGGAAATCCGCGGCGACGACGCCACCGGCTGGGGCATCGGCTGGCGCATCAATCTCTGGGCGCGGCTGCGCGACGGCAAACACGCCCTCGACGTCGTCAAGCTTCTCCTCAGCCCCGAGAGAACCTACACCAACCTCTTCGACGCCCACCCGCCTTTCCAGATCGACGGCAATTTCGGCGGCGCAGCCGGCATCCTTGAGATGTTGGTTCAATCAAAACCGGGGCAGCTGAGGCTGCTGCCGGCATTGCCCAGCGAGTGGCAGAGCGGATCGGTCTCCGGTCTCAGAATCCGCGATGGTATCGTCATCGACTTGTCTTGGGAGGATGGGCAGCCCACGCATGTCAGGCTGGTTGGCAAGCGTGATGCCGAAGTGAGTGTTATCGTAGATGATCGCAGCATCGAGGTATCGCTGTCTGCCTTGGAGCCAAGGGATGTCGATCTCAGGCGCTCGCTAGGTGGCTAGGTTGGTGATGCGGCGTCTAGTTGACGCGATCAAATTTCCCGTTGCTATTGCCCCCAAATAACCGCCTCCTCGTGGCGCTTGATCAAGTGGCGAAGCGTCTGGAAGCCAGAGCGGATATAGGTGGCGAATTGTTCGACGGCCGGTGTGCGCGGGGCATCGACGCGCTTGAGGATGGCAAGTGCTCGTTCCGGATGCGGGATGTTGATCGGCAGCGCGGTGATCGATCTTTCCTTGCGCTGGGCGAAGACGACGCTGTGCGGCATGACGGTCAGCGCATCCGAGGCTTTGAGATAGTTGATGACGCCCATCAAGGAGCCACCGGAGTAGCGCACCTTGATTTCAGTGCCGCCGAAGGACAGGAGCAGTGCGCGGAGGTCGGCGAGCAGCGGGCTGCCCGGAGGCGGTGCGACCCAAGGATAGCTCAGAAGCTGGCTCGGCTGCAGTTTTCTCTTCAGAAGCAGTGGATGCGTGAGACCGCAGGCGATGACGTTGCGGCCGGGCAGAATCTGCTGGAATTCCAGCCCTGAACCTTCGTCGAGAATATCGATCGGGCAGATGGCGATGTCGATCTGGTCGGCCTTCAATCCGGCGCGCAAATCCGGGAAATAGCCGTAGCTCTGATCGATGCGGACATCGGGATGGGTGGCCTGGAACTCGGCGCAAAGCCCGGCGATCAGAGAGTCCATGAAGAAGGGCGTGCCGCCAACCCGAACGACGCCGCTATTGCCGATCCGGAAGCTTTCCACGAGGTCTGAGGCCTTGCGGGATGCGGCAAGCATGACGAAGCCGTGCTCGGCCAGCGCCAGGCCAAAGGCCGTTGGCTGCAACGGGCGCCGGCCCTTGATGAACAGGGGCTCGCCGACGCGCTTTTCGAGCATCGAGAGCGTTCTCGATACCGCCGACTGCGCCAGCCCCAGCAGCGCTGCCCCCTCCGTAACGCCTCCGGTTTTCACGACTGCCGCAAGCTGGATCAGGTGTCTTTCATCTATCTTCATAACGATCTGTTATAATGATCGGCAACAAAATCATCAACCGCCCAGGAAGCGCTGTTAATGTTCTCTTCACCCACAGGCGATGAGGAGGAAAAGCATGGCGGGCCATATTCCGACGCTGACCTTCAGCGAGGCGACATCGTCAGAGGTGTTTGCCGAGCGGCTGGCCGGTCAGAAAGATGCTGACATCGCGCAGCTGCTCGCCGCCGCCGTTGCCCATGTCCACGACCTCATCAAGCAATTCAGGCCGACGCAGGAAGACTGGCGCAAGGTCATCGCGTTCCTGACGGATGTCGGACACGCCTCCGACGAGCGCCGCCAGGAGTGGGTGCTGCTGTCGGATCTGACGGGCGCTTCGGCGCTGGTCGAAGCGATCAATTCCCGCAGGCCGAAAGGGGCGACGCCCAATACAATTCGCGGCCCCTTTTTCCGCGACGATGCGCCGGAGCGCCGGGCCGGAGCCTCGATATCGCTTGACGGTATCGGCGAGCCCCTGGCTGTCTCGGTTCGTGTCGAGGATCTCGATGGCTTGCCGATCCCAGGCGCGGCGGTCGTCACCTGGCAGGCGAATGACCAAGGCTTTTACGAAAACCAGCAGCCGGACCTGCAGCCCGAACATAACCTTCGCGGACTGTTTCGCACCGGCAGTGACGGACGGGTTGCCTATCGCTCCGTCGTGCCCTCGGGTTACGGCGTGCCGGGAGATGGCCCTGTCGGCCGCTTGCTGTCGGCGGCGGGGTTTCCACTGCATCGGCCTGCCAACCTCCACTTCGTGATCCGCGCCGAAGGCTTCGAGACGATCACGACGCATGTTTATGACGCGAGCGATCCGTTGCTGGCGGAAGATGCGCTTTTCGGTGTTCGTCCCGAGCTCGTTCATAGTTTCGATCCGGCCGATATCGATGGCCGGAGGGGAAAGGCCGTCGCGCTGACATTCGTGATGGTGCGTTCCAAGCCGGGGAGAGCGGCATGAACACGAGGTTTTCCTATGCAGGCAGCCCCGCCCGCATCGTCTTCGGAGACGGAAGCCGGGACAGCGTGCGGGATTGGATCATGAAGTCGGGCGCGACGCGTGCGCTGGTTCTCTCCACTCCGCATCAGAAGCCGGATGCCGAGGCGCTCGCCCATGATATCGGTGATCTCGCCTGCGGTGTCTTCGCCGGCGCCGTCATGCATACGCCGGTCGAGGTGACCGAGGCGGCGATGAAAGTTGTGGCGGAGACGCGCGCTGACTGCGTCGTCTCGCTCGGCGGCGGCTCGACCACGGGCCTTGGCAAGGCAATCGCCTACCGGAGCGACCTTCTGCAGATTGTCGTGCCGACGACCTATGCCGGGTCCGAGGTCACATCCATTCTCGGCCAGACCGAAGGCGGCCGGAAGACGACGGTGAAGGACGCGAAAATCCTGCCGGAAGTGGTGATCTACGATCCGCTGCTGACCCATGGATTGCCCGTTGCGATGAGTGTCACGAGCGGCCTGAACGCGATGGCACATGCTGTCGAGGGCCTCTATGCACAGGATCGCAACCCGATCTCCAGTCTGATGGCGGTCGAGGGATTGCGAGCCTTCGCGCGCAGTCTCCCTGAAATCGTCAAGGCGCCCGGAAATGCGCAAGCGCGCAGCGACGCTCTCTATGGCGCATGGTTGTGCGGAACCGTGCTTGGGGCAGTCGGGATGGCGCTGCATCACAAGATCTGCCACACGCTCGGCGGCTCCTTCGATACGCCGCATGCCGAGACGCATGCGATCATGCTGCCGCATACCGCGAGCTTCAATGCAAAGGCGGCAGCCAATGAGCTTGCCCCCGTTGCCGAGATTTTCGGAGGGTCCGTCGGCGGCGGGCTCTGGGATTTCGCCAAATCCATCGGCGCGCCGCTCTCGCTGCGGGATTTAGGTTTGACGGAGGCCGATCTCGACAAGGCGGCGGGGATCGCGGTCGAGAACCCCTATTGGAACCCGCGGCCAATCGATCGCGGTTCCATCAGGCAGCTTTTGCAGAATGCCTGGGAGGGCCGCCGGCCAGCCGAGTGAATTTTATCGCGCAGTGGAGCGCGCTCTTTGGGAGGAGAGGGGACTATGGGAGGTCACATGTTTACGAGACGCGATTTTCTGAAGACCACGGCAGCCGGCGGTGCGATCATCGCGACGTCGGGGCTAGCAGCACCGGCCATCGCTCAGGACAAGGCGATCAAGCTCGGCTATGTCAGCCCGCAGACAGGGCCGCTTGCGGCTTTCGGCGAAGCAGACAAGTTCGTCATCGACGCCTTTCTGGCGACGACGAAGAAGCAGGGGCTGAACTACGAGGTCGTCGTCAAGGACAGCCAGTCCAACCCGAACCGTGCAGCCGAGGTTGCCAAGGAGCTGATCGTCAACGACGAGATCAACCTGATGCTGGTCTCGTCGACGCCGGAGACCACCAACCCGGTTTCGACAACCTGCGAAGGCGAGCAGATGCCCTGCATCTCGACCGTCGCGCCCTGGCAGCCGTGGTTCATCGGCCAGCAAGGCAATCCAGGCGACCCGGCATCATGGAAGCCGTTCGACTATGCCTATCACTTCTTCTGGGGCCTCGAGGATATCATTGCCGTCTTTACCGGCATGTGGGGACAGATCGAGACAAACAAGAAGATCGGCGGCCTCTTCCCCAATGATGGAGACGGCAACGCCTGGGGTGACAAGGTTGTCGGCTTCCCGCCGGTTCTCGAAAAACTGGGCTACGGCCTGACGGATACCGGCCGCTACCAGAACCTGACCGACGACTTCTCGGCGCAGATCAACGCCTTCAAGCAGGCGAATACCGATATTCTGACCGGCGTCATGATCCCGCCGGATCTGACGACATTCTGGAACCAGGCAAAGCAGCAGGGCCTCAAGCCGAAGATCGCCTCGATCGGCAAGGCGCTGCTTTTCCCGCAGACCGTGGAAGCGCTGGGTGACGCGGGTCACAACCTGTCGACCGAAGTCTGGTGGACGCCGAGCCATCCTTTCAAGTCATCGCTGACGGGCGATAGCGCTGCTGCCGTTGCAGACGCCTTTACCAAGGCGACCGGCCGGCCGTGGACGCAGCCGATCGGCTTTGCACATGCGCTGTTCGAGCTCGCAGTCGACGTCATGAAGCGGGCTGAAGATACCGCTGACGGCGATGCCGTTGCCAAGGCGATCGGCGAAACCAAGCTTGATACGATTGTCGGTCCAGTCGCCTGGGGCAGCGACAAGCTTCCGCCCTTTGCGCAGAAGAACGTCGCGAAGACACCGCTTGTCGGCGGCCAGTGGCGTCTCAAATCCGGTGGCGGCTACGAGCTGGTGGTCGTCGAGAACAGCCTTTCGCCCAACGTGCCGCTCGGCGGCAAGCTCGAAGCGCTGGCGTAACTGGCTCGACCCACCTGGCGGATCTGCCGGATGGGGCGAGTGGAGGTGATCCATGTCCATACTGGAACTCAAAGGTGTCTCGAAGTCCTTCGGCGCGCTCGTCGTTGCCGAAGACATCGGATTCTCGGTGAAAGAGGGCGAGGCGCTCGGCGTCATCGGGCCGAACGGCGCCGGGAAATCGACGCTGTTCAACCTGATCAACGGCAACCTTCCGGTCGCCTCAGGGTCGATCGTCTTTGACGGAAAGGATGTGACAACCGTTCCGCCCATGCAGCGTTGCCTTGCGGGCATGGGCCGCACCTTCCAGATCCCGCAGCCTTTCGAGAGGCTCACCGTCTATGAAAATCTGCTCGTCGCCGGCGCCTTCGGCTCCCGCGCCAGCGAGGGCGACGTGGCGGCATTTTGCGCCGATATTCTCGTGGAAACAGGCTTGATCGGAAAAGCCAACGCGCTTGCGGCGTCTCTGACGCTTCTGGAGCGTAAACGTCTTGAGCTTGCCCGGGCGCTTGCCACCAAGCCGAAGCTTCTATTGCTCGACGAGATTGCCGGTGGCCTGACCGACGGTGAGTGCCAGCAGCTGGTCGCAACGATCAAGCGGGTCCATGGCCGCGGCGTGACGATCATCTGGATCGAACATGTTCTGCACGCGCTGACGGCAGTCGCCGAGCGTCTGCTGGTCCTCAATTTCGGCCGGGTGATCGGCATCGGTGAACCCGATGCGATCATGGCATCCCGCGAAGTGCGTGAGATCTATCTCGGAATGGAGGTGTGATGCCGAACCTTCTTGAAACCAGAGGGCTCACGGCCTTCTACGGCGATTTCCAGGCGATCTTCGGTGTCGATCTCGAACTCCAGGCCGGCGAGACCATTGCCGTGATCGGCGCCAATGGTGCCGGAAAATCGACTTTGATGCGCTCGATTGCAGGCGTGATTTCCAATGCGCCGGCGATGATCCATCATCGCGGGAGCCGATCGGTGCACTCGATGCCGCCGATGTCGTCCGCCGCGGGATCGCCTTGGTGCCCGAGGGCCGCAAGTTGTTTCCATCCCTGAGCGTTGAAGAAAATCTGCAGATCGGCAGCTATGGCAAAAGAGCGCCCGGCTACTGGTCGCTGGAAACGATCTATGCGCTTTTCCCGATTCTGAAGGAGAGAAGGCGTAATCCGGCAACTGCGCTTTCCGGTGGGCAGCAGCAGATGGTGGCGATCGGCCGTGCCTTGATGTCAAATCCGGAAGTGCTGCTTTGCGACGAACTCAGCCTCGGTCTTGCGCCTGTCGTCATCAAGGACATCTACGGCGCCTTCTCGAAGATCCGCGCATCGGGCGCGGCGATCGTCATCGTCGAGCAGGATATCGCGCAGGCGCTGAAGGTCGCCGACCGTGTCTACTGCATGATGGAGGGCCGCATCACTCTCACCGGACACCCCGCGGAACTCGACCGGGCCGCTATCCACGCCGCCTATTTTGGAGCTGGTATCCATGAACTGGCTTGATACGCTCCTGCAAGGCGTGCTGCTCGGCGGCCTTTACGCGCTGTTTGCCGCCGGCCTCAGCCTGGTCTTCGGAATCATGCGCCTCGTCAATCTCGCCCATGGCGATCTGATCGTGCTGGCCGCCTTTCTGATCCTGCTGATCGTCTCGACGCTGGGGCTCGATCCGTTCGTGGCGGCGGTCATTGCTGCTCCGCTGATGTTCGGGCTCGGCTGGCTGCTGCAATATCATCTGCTGAACCGTACGCTGGGCAAGGATATCCTGCCGCCGCTGCTCGTCACTTTCGGTCTCTCGATCGTTATCCAGAACGGGCTTTTGGAAACATTCACTGCCGACAGCAAGCGTGTTTCGACAGGCGCGCTCGAAACCGCGTCGATCCAGCTTGCCGGAATAAACGCCGGCCTCATGCCGCTGCTGACCTTCGCGTCGGCCGTCGCCGTCATCGTGGCGCTCAATCAGCTGATCTACCGCACGGCTCTCGGACGCGCCTTCCGGGCGACCTCCGATGACGTCGTCACCGCCCGCTTGATGGGGATCCGGCCGAACTCGATCTTCTCGATCGCCACAGGTCTCGCGATGATGATCGTCACCGTCGCTGCGCTCTATCTCGGGACGCGCGCCAATTTCGACCCGACCTCCGGCCCGTCCCGGCTCATCTACGCCTTCGAAGCGGTGATCATCGGCGGCCTCGGATCGCTCTGGGGAACGCTGGCGGGCGGCGTCATCCTCGGCGTGGCGCAGACGGTCGGCGCTTCGATCAATCCCGAATGGCAGATCCTTTCCGGGCATATCGCCTTCCTTCTCGTGCTTCTCTTCCGGCCACGCGGCCTTTTCCCGAGAGCAGTGGATTGAGGCGCGTCATGACGACAGGTTTCAACACGATGACAGATGACATCAACGCAAAGGGCGCATGGAGGATCGAGACGCGGACGAAGCTGTCTGGCCTCTTTTCCATCGCAGCCATCGCCGTGGTCGTGCTGATGGCGGCTGCGCCTTTTGCCGTATCGCGCGGTGTTGTCCAGGACCTCTTCTTCATCCTGACGATGCTGACGCTGGCGCAGAGCTGGAATTTGCTGGCCGGCTATGCGGGTCTCATTTCGGTCGGGCAACAGCTCTTCGTCGGATGCGGCGCCTACGCCCTGTTCGGTCTGGTCATCCTGGCGGGCGTCGATCCCCTGATCGCCATCCCGCTTGCCGGCCTGCTGGCAGCACTGGTTGCCATTCCGACTGCCTTCTTCTCCTTCCGCCTCTACGGCCCCTATTTCGCGATCGGCACCTGGGTGATTGCCGAAGTCGGGCGGTTGCTGCTTGCGCAGTGGAAGGCGCTTGGGGTGGAACCGGCACCTCGCTGCCGCGCGATGCCACACGCGATATGCTGGGACTTTCCGCCCTCGGCGACTGGTTCGGCATGCGGCCCGCCGCGGCCGCAGATGCGCTCGCCTATTGGCTGGCACTGGCGCTCGCCGTCGCCACCATCACGCTGATCTACAAGCTGTTGCGCAGCAAGCACGGGCTTGGCCTTGCCGCGGTCCGCGACAACGAAACCGCTGCCCGTGCACTCGGCGTCGATGCGCTCCGGTTGAAGTCGGCGATCTATCTGCTGACCGCATTCGTCACAGGCATGGTCGGCGCTCTGATCTATCTTCAGAAAGCACGGATATCCCCGGACGCGGCCTTCTCGCTGACCGACTGGACGGCCTACGTCGTCTTCATCGTCGTGATCGGCGGCATCGGCACGATCGAGGGGCCGCTTCTCGGCGTTCTCGTCTTCTTTGCGCTGCAGAATGCCTTCTCGAGCTACGGCTCCTGGTATCTGCTGGCGCTCGGAGCACTGGCGATCGTCACCATGCTTTTCGCACCCCAGGGGCTCTGGGGGCTTATTTCCCGGCGTACCGGCTGGGAGCTATTTCCGGTCCGCCGCCTGCTGAAGGGCGGACCTGCATCATTCGACACAATGGGAGGGCCGAATGGCTGATATAACCACCGACGTCTTGATCATCGGAACCGGACCTGCGGGTTCTGCAACGGCCGCTCTGCTTGCGACCTACGGTGTCGAGCCCCTGGTCATCAACCGCTATCGCTGGCTGGCGACCACGCCGCGCGCGCATATCACCAACCAGCGGACAATGGAGGTCCTGCGCGATCTCGGCCGTGACGTGGAGGACGAGGCCTATCTCTTTGCGACCGAGCAGGAGCTGATGGGCCAGAACGTCTTCTGTACGGCGGTTGCGGGCGAGGAGATCGGCCGCATGCAGAGCTGGGGCAACCACCCGCTGTCGCAGGCCGAGCACATCCTGACCTCGCCGGGGCGCATGAACGACCTGCCGCAGACCTATATGGAGCCGCTGCTCTTCAAGACGGCATGCTCGCGCGGCGCCCAGTCGCGCATGTCGACGGAATATCTGAGCCATGTTCAGGACGGGGAGGGCGTCACGACCACCTGCCTCGACCGCCTGACCGGCAAGGAACTGACGATCCGTTCCAAGTTTCTGATCGGCGCCGATGGCGGCAATTCCAAGGTTGCGGAACATGCTGGCTTGACCTTCGAGGGCAAGATGGGTGTTGCCGGTTCGATGAACATCCTCTTCGAAGCCGACCTTTCGCGTTATGTCGCGCATCGCCCATCGGTTCTTTACTGGGTGCTGCAGCCGGGCGCCGATGTCGGCGGCATCGGCATGGGCCTCGTGCGCATGGTCCGCCCTTGGAATGAATGGCTGATCGTCTGGGGCTACGACATCAACCAGCCGGCGCCACAGGTCGATGACGCATTCGCAACCAAGGTGGTGCGCGAACTCGTCGGCGTTCCCGATCTGACACCCAAGATCAAATCGGTCTCGACCTGGACGGTCAACAACATGTACGCGACGACGATGTCGAACGGGCGGGTCTTTTGCATGGGCGATGCCGTGCACCGCCATCCGCCGTCGAACGGGCTCGGGTCCAACACCTCGATCCAGGACGGTTTCAACCTTGCCTGGAAGCTTGCGATGGTGCTCAAGGGGCAGGCCGGAGCAGGGCTGCTCGACAGCTATCAGGCCGAGCGCGCGCCGATCGCTAAGCAGATCGTCACGCGCGCTAACAAGTCGATCGAGGAATTCGGCCCGATCTTCAAATCTCTCGGCCTTCTGGATTCCGTCGACCCGGTCAAGATGCAGCAGAATATGGATGCGCGCTGCAACGACACCGAAGACGCCGAGCGCCAGCGCGCCGCCATCCGCGAAGCGATCGCCTCCAAGGTTTATGAATTTGATGCGCATGGCGTCGAAATGAACCACCGCTATGCCTCGAATGCCGTAGTCAAAGACGATCAGCCCGAACCGAAATTCGAGAAGGACGCCGAGCTTCATTTCCAGCCGACATCCTGGCCGGGCGCCCGCCTGCCGCATGTCTGGCTGTTCGGCCAGAACGGCGAGAAGATATCGAGCCTCGACCTGGCGGGGCATGGGGTGTTTACCATCCTGACCGGCATCGGCGGGGACGGATGGCAGGCTGCGGCAAAGGCCGTTGCCAAGGAATTCGGTATCCAGATCAACGTACACAAGATCGGACCGCGGCAGGTCTGGCAAGATCTGACCGGCGACTGGGCGCGGGCCCGGGAAATCCGTGATGCCGGCGCGCTTCTGGTTCGCCCCGATCACCATGTCGCGTGGCGCGCCGAGGCGGCGGTACCCGATGCCGAAGGCGAATTGCGCCGCGTTCTCAAGACCGTTCTGGACCGGTGAGGTAGAAATGAGCAGCGACGAAAGAGGATATTTCACCGAGGCAAGCTCGGTCGAGGTCGTCACCAGCCGGAACGTCAACGCCAAGAGCGAGCGGCTGAAGCAGGTGATGGAGGTCGTGACGCGCAAGCTTCACGAGGCGGTCAAGGAACTGGAGCCGACGCAGGACGAGTGGATGGAGGCGATCATGTTCCTCACCCGCACTGGCCACACCTGCACCGACTGGCGCCAGGAGTTCATCCTGCTGTCGGACGTGCTCGGCGTTTCGATGCTTGTGGACGCCATCAACAACCGCAAGCCTTCAGGCGCTTCGGAAAGCACTGTGCTCGGGCCTTTCCATGTCGCTGACGCACCGGAACTACCGATGGGCGCCAATATCTGCCTCGATCAGAAGGGCGAGGACATGGTCATCAGCGGCCGTATCCTCGACACGGATGGAAAGCCGATCGAGAATGCCGTGATCGACGTCTGGCAGGCGAATGACGAGGGTTTCTACGACGTCCAGCAGAAGGGCATCCAGCCGGATTTCAATCTCCGGGGCATCTTCCGCACGGGCGCTGACGGTCATTACTGGTTCCGCGCCGTGAAGCCGAAGTTCTACCCGATTCCGGATGACGGACCCGTGGGGCAACTGCTCGCTCAACTCGGCCGCCATCCCTATCGCCCGGCACATCTTCACTACATCATCAAGGCCGATGGCTTCGAAACCCTGACGACCCACATCTTCGATCCAGACGATCCCTACATCCACTCGGATGCGGTGTTCGGGGTCAAAGAAAGCCTGCTGGCGGAATTTCGCCTGAAGGAGGACGCCGGCAGGGCCAGGGTTCTCGAATTCGCCGACAAATTCTGGGATGTCGAGCACGATTTCGTCTTGGCGCGAGATAGCGGCAGCTAGTGGCTGGGTGGTTGAGGCTGTTCATCTGGCGCAAATTTCAACCATTTGGCCAGCGAGTTGCCTCCGGCGATCCTGGTTGACCTTTCTGCGGCCGTGGGTTGATTGCCATCCCTTCACGCATCCGATCAGGACAATCTCCTGCCGCTGCTCGCATCGAAGAGATGAATGTTCCCGCTTGTGCAGCGGAAATGCATCGTGTCGCCGACAGTCAGGTCGCTGTTTCTCGGAAATTCGACGCTCAACATTTTCGAGTGGCCAATTTCGACGTAGCCGTAAGTCTGGCTGCCCAGTCGCTCGGCAACCATAAGCTCGCCGCTGAACCAAGCGTCATCCGAGGAACATTGGGTGAGATCTTCGGGCCGAACGCCGAGCACGATGTCCCGGGTCGAGGCGCCCGACGCAATGGGAGTCTGAAGCGGCAGATGCCGGCCGAGGATTTGGATGCCGGCGCTGTCGGCTGTGAGCGTCGCAGGTATCGTATTCATGGTCGGGCTGCCGATGAAGCGGGCGACGAACAGGCTGGAGGGCTTGTGATAGAGATCGAGCGGCCTGCCGATCTGCTCGACGACCCCGCCGTTCATGACGACGATGCGATCCGCCAGTGTCATCGCCTCGACCTGGTCATGCGTGACATAGACGGTCGTTGCTTTCATGCGGTTGTGCAGCTTTGCGATT
Organism: Rhizobium sp. BG4; assembly: GCF_016864575.1. NCBI lineage: Bacteria > Pseudomonadati > Pseudomonadota > Alphaproteobacteria > Hyphomicrobiales > Rhizobiaceae > Rhizobium > Rhizobium sp. BG4. The sequence continues at coordinate 366,166 of NZ_CP044126.1, read as the reverse complement.
TCGAGCCGCATTTCGACACGAAGCGCTGCGTCGAGGTTGGATAGCGGCTCGTCGAACAGAAACGCGGCGGGCTCCCTGACGATCGCCCGGCCCATGGCAACGCGCTGGCGCTGCCCTCCGGAGAGCTGGCCAGGACGCCGCTCGAGATAATCGGCGATCTTCAGCACATCGGCTGCCTGTCCCACCCGACCCGATATCTGATCGTCCTTTTCGCCCCGCATTTTCAGGCCGAAGGACATGTTTTCGCGGACCGTCATATGCGGATAGAGCGCGTAGTCCTGGAACACCATGGCGATATTCCGCTCGGCCGGCGCCAGCTCGTTCACGCGTGCGCCATCGATGATCAGGTCGCCTCCGGATATCTCCTCGAGGCCGGCGATCATCCGCAGCAGCGTGGATTTCCCGCAACCGGACGGCCCGACCAGCACAAGGAATTCTCCGCTTCTGATGTCCACGTCGATGTCGTGAATGACCTTCAGCGAGCCGTACGACTTCTGGATTCTTTTCAGTTCGATTCCGGCCACATGTTCCTCCCAGATCGAAATTTCTGACTTGACGCTCATTATCGAGATCAATATCGATAATGATACTTGATTGGATTGGCAACCGTTCGGACCGGCACATGGCATATTTTCCTCCCAGGCAGACAGCGAGCAGGCCCGCAAAGGCGGGGGCGGCCTTCGATGCTCTGAAGCGCGACATCATGCTCGGCGTGCTGGAGCCCGGCACAGGGCTCACCGAACTGGATCTGGCCGCGCACTTCCAATGCAGCCAGGGCACCGTTCGCGAAGCGCTGCTGCAGCTTCAGGAAGAAGGTCTCGTGTTGCGAAAGGGGCGGCGGGGTACGCAGGTCTCGGAATGCACCGAAGACGAGGCGATCGAAATGTTTCGCCTTCGCCAGCAGATCGAAGGAAACGGCATGGCGCGCGTGATGCGGGCGCCGAGCCGGACTTTGATCCGGGATCTGAACGAGCTGTTCGACAAGATGATGTCGGCCGCAAAAGCCGGTGATGAACTGGAGCTTGCCGCCTTCGACAGAGATTTCCATCGCCGTATTTTCGAAGATGCAAACCTTCCGGCCCTCGACCCGATCTTGCATCGCTGCCTCGTTCACAATCACCGCTTCAAGATATCCCGCAGCCCGGCAGCCCGGGACCTTGAGGCAACGGCAGGGCGCCATCGCAGCATCATCGACTGCATCGAAAGCGGCGATGCGCTTCGCGCCACCAAGGCAATGCAGCATCACATCGCGACGATTGTCGATCTCGGCCCCGAGGTTTTTCCGGAGGCGACGCAGTGAGCTCGTCCGTGGATATGTCGGGAGAACTGTCCGAGGAATCGATCGCCTTGATCGAGGCGGTCTATCGCGAACTCGGTGCTCTGCCCGATCCGACGACGCTGCCGCCCGCGGAAGGGCGCGCTCAATCGCTTGCCGCCAACGCGCGATGCAACACCGAGATGCCTGCAATGGATTTCGTCGGCGATGTCTGGGTGGACGAAGACCCCGCCCTGGGAGCGGCACGCACCCGTCTCAAGGTGCTGGTGCCGCAAGGCGCTCGCCCCGGTGTCATTCTTTTTGTCCACGGTGGCGGCTTTGCCTTCTGTTCACCCGAGACGCACGAACGTTGCGCACGGGTGCTTGCTGTTGAGAGCGGGATGCCTGTTGTTCTGCCGGATTACCGGCTGGCGCCGGAAGATCCGTTTCCTGCCGGGCTCAAGGATGTCATCTCGGCGCTGCGAAGCGTCTTTGCCGCGACGAAGGAGGCAGGCGTCAGGAGCGGGCCGGTTCTGATCTCGGGTGACTCGGCGGGGCGAACCTCGCATTGGCCGCGATGCTTCACGAGCAGGCAGCCGGCGGAGCCAAGGCCGATGGCGCCCTGTTGTTCTATGGAAATTACGCCCGATCGTTCGAGACCCCATCCTATATCCGGTTCGAGAATGGTCCAGGCCTGACGCGGCCGAAGATGCAGCGCTACTGGAGCTTTTATGCCGGCGAGCAGGCGATTGACGGCAATCCCCTGGCTTGCCCGCTGATGGCTGACGATGCCGCCTTGGCGTCGTTGCCTCCGCTTTATCTCATGGCGGCGGCCGTCGATCCGCTGCTCTCCGACACACTTGAGCTTGGCCGGCGCCTTCGGGCGCTCGGCCGTGACGACGAACTGCAAGTCGTCCCGGGCGTCATGCACGGGTTCTTGCAGAACACTCGTGAACTGGCCGCGGCGCGGGAGGCGCTTCATGCGGCGGGCAATGCAGCAAGGCGGCTGACTGGCCGCCAATAGCGTTAAAATAAGAGGAGGAAGGCATGAAAATTCTGAAGACTTTGGCGCTCGGCGCCGCCCTGGCAGCTTCGGCCGCCTTTAGTCACGCCATGGCGGCGGAGACCGTCCGCTTCTGGTACCATTTCGACAATCCCGCCAACCCTATGTCGGACCTGGTGAAGAAGTTCGAAACGGCAAACCCGGATATCAAGATCGAAGCGGAAAACGTTCCGTGGAACAGCTATTACGACAATCTCTACACGTCGATCGTGGGCGGCAACGCGCCTGACGCCGCGATGGTGAAGCTGTTTGCGCAGCCGCGGCTCGTCGAGATGGGCGCGCTGGAGCCGCTCGGCGATCGGATCGATGCCTGGAAGGGCAAGGCCGATCTGCTCGACAACCTGCTCGAGCTGAACAAGGGACCTGACGGCCAGCAGTATTACCTGCCGATCCAGTATGTCGTTCTCTATCTTTATTATCGCACGGATCTCTTTCAGGCCGCAGGCCTGAAGCCGCCGACCACCTGCGAGGAATTCAGGGACGACGCGATCAAGCTGACGAAGGCACCGGATACCTATGGCTTTGGGCTGCGTGGCGGTAAGGGTGGATGGGACCAGTGGGGCTCGTTCGTCATGTCGCAGGGCGCCGAGCTGAAGCCGGGCGGTCTGACGACCCCTGAAGCGATCGCTGCCAACCAGTGGCTCGTCGATCTCTTCCAGAAGGACAAGGTCATTCCGCCCTCGGCACCGAACGACGGCTTCCAGGAAATCATCGCGGCCTTCAAATCCGGCAAGACGGCAATGACCATCCATCACATCGGCTCCTCCAAGGATCTCGTGGCGGCGCTGGGTGACAAGGTATCGGCCGTGCCGGTGCCGAAGTGCGGCAAGGGACAGTGGACATCCTATGGCGACGAATCCCTGGCGATCTTCTCATCATCGGCCGTGAAGGATGCGGCATGGAAGTGGATCTCCTTCCTCGCCGAGGGCGAAAACAATGTGGCGTTCAACAGTGCGACCGGCCAGATGACCGTGACCAAGAGTGGTTCGGCGAACTGGAAACTGCATGAGCGCCGCTTTGTCGATGCGACGGTGCAGTCGCTGCCCTTCGCCAAGGTGCTGCCGCAGACGTCCGCCGTGACCGAGTTCGTCAACACGGCGTGGCAGACCAACATGCAGCAGGCTCTCACCGGACAGATCACTGCAAAGCAGATGATGGAACAGTTGCAGACGCTTTTTGCCGAGTAGTCCATGGGCGACGGCTCCGGTTTATTCCGGGGCCGTCCACCGCAGTTCGTCCCCGGAGCCGATCATGTCTTTATCGACGACCTCTACCCCGATGCGCCGAAGCCGAATTCAATGGCGTTCGGAACGCATCCTTCCCTACATGCTCCTGGCGCCGGCCGTCTTCGTCACGATCGTCATCGTCTTCATGCCGATGATCCAGGCGGTGTGGACGAGCTTCTACGATCTCGTGCTCTTCAGGCCGAATGCCAGCAAGTTCGTCGGCTTCGCAAACTATGTGAAGCTGTTCAACGACCCGGTCTTCTGGGCGGCGCTCTGGAACACGATCATCTGGATCGGTCTGACGGTGCCGCTGCAGATGGGGCTCGGCCTGCTGACGGCGCTGCTGCTCAATCGCGAATTTCCGTGGCGTGGTCTCGCGCGCGCTTTGATCATCATTCCCTGGGCTCTGCCGAGTGTCGTCATCGCGCTCATGTGGCGCTGGATCTACGATCCGAATACCGGCGTTCTCAATGACATCCTGATCTATCTCTCGATCGTCAAGGCAGCGGTTCCGTGGCTTGCCGACCCCAATGTTGCGATCTACGCGATCATCGCCACTTTGACCTGGCAGGGATTTCCGTTCTTCGCGGTGATGATCCTCGCTGGCCTGCAGGGCATTCCGAAAAGCCAATACGAGGCCGCGTCGATCGACGGCGCGTCGCCCTGGCGTCAGTTCCTGCACATTACCTTGCCCGGTATCGCGCCGGTTCTGGCGACTGCCGGGTTGCTCCGGGTGATCTGGGTTGCCAATTCGATGGACGTGATCTTCGTCATGACCGGCGGCGGCCCGGGCTACGCGACGTATACGCTGCCTCTCTATGCCTTCATCAAGGCGCGCCAGAATCTTGATTTCGGCTACGGAACGTCGATCGCCGTGACCTTCACCATTTTCCTCGGCGCATTCGTCGCCGTCTATCTGGCCCGGACGATGCGGGAGGTGCAGAAGTGAAAAAGCCCGGAACCCTTCAGCGTATCCTGACGACCGACCTGCCGGTCGCGTTGCTGGCGATCTTCGCAATGGCACCCTTCGCCTGGATGATCCTGACGTCCCTGACACCTACCGCGGCGCTCAACGCCAGCGGAGTGTCGCTTTCGCCGGCCGGATGGAGTGCCGACAACTACGTCAGGCTTTTCGAGCAGACGTCGTTCCTGAAGAACATGATGGACAGCCTGATCATCGCCGGCGGGACCGTCGTCGTCGGCCTGATCGTCTCGGTCACCGCGGCCTATGCCTTTTCGCGGTTTCGCTTTCCCGGCCGGAAACTGTTGATGCTTCAGTTCCTACTGATCAACATGTTCCCGATCGTGCTCCTCATTCTTCCGCTATTCGTGCTGATGAGAAAGTTCGGAATATTGGACACGCATCTTGGCCTGATCCTCGCCAACGCGACCGTCGCCATTCCTTTTGCCGTCTGGATGCTGACGAGCTACATCGGGGCGATCCCGAAGAGCCTCGACGAAGCGGCGATGACCGATGGCGCCTCGCGGCTGACGGCGTTGCGGAAGGTGGTGCTGCCGCTGACCATGCCGGGGATCATCTCGACCGGCATCTATATCTTCATCACCGCCTGGAACGAATATCTCTACGCCCTGACGCTCGGCGGCCGCAACGTGCGCCCAGTCACCGTGGCGATCCAGACCCTGATCGGAGAATACCAGATCGAATGGGGTCTGCTCGCGGCGGGTGCCGTCGTCGGCGCCATGCCGGCGACCATCCTCTTCCTTCTCGTGCAACGGCGCCTCATCGGCGGGCTGACCCAGGGGGCGGTCAAAGGCTGACGTCTATCGATTTTCAATCGGGTTCGGCAGTTCGAACCTCGCTCTTAAAAAGGAATGGCAGATGAACCCGATCGGGTTGATTTCGATGCAATATGCGCGGCCCTTTACAGCCGAGCACTTTCCGCTGTTTGCGAAGATGCGGGAACACGGTTGTGATTTCGTTGAGCTTCTCGTTCCCGAGGTCGGCGAGCTCGACATCAAGGAGACGCGCAAGGCTCTTGATGATGCCGGGCTCGGCGTAGTGCTCGCAGCCCGCGTCAACCTTCAGCGCAATCTCGCATCAGCCGAAATCCAGGCTCATCGGTCCGGGGTCGAATATCTCAAATACACGGTCGATTGCGCCGCGGGGCTCGGCGCGAAGATCGTCGGCGGCCCGCTGACCGGCAACCCGCTGGTCTTCGCCGGCCGGCCGCCGCAGCCTGTCGACGAAACCGAGCGGCTGGCGCGCAAGGATCGCTGCGTCAGAGGTTTGAAGGAAGCAGGGGAGTATGCCCGGAATGCCGGCGTTACCCTGGCGGTCGAGCCGCTCAACCGGTTCGAAAGCGACGTCCTTTGCACGACGCAGCAGGCGATGGAATTGCTCGACGCTGTCGATCATCCTGCCGTGAAGCTTATGCTGGACACGTTCCACATGCACATGGAGGAGAGCTCTCTGGCCGAGGCTATCCGGCTCGGTGGCGATCGCATCGTGCATTTCCAGGCGAACGAAAATCATCGCGGCTTCCCCGGCACCGGCATGACCGACTGGGTCGAAGTCTGCCGGGCGCTGCACGAGGTTGGCTATACCGGCCCGATATCGCTCGAGCCTTTCCGGCGCACCGACGACCGCTTCGGCGTGCCCTTTGCCCAGTGGCGCGCGCCGCACGAAGACGAGAGCGATCGCCTCTCGGCGTCGAGCGCCTTCATGAAATCCCACCTCCTGCTTACGGAATATCGTCGATGACTATGAAAATCGGTTGGATCGGTTGCGGCATCCACGCAACCCAAATGCTTCTCCCGCAGCTCGTCCGTCATGACGTCCAGCTGGTCGGACTGTGCGATATCGACGGCGCGCGCCTGAAGAGCGCTGGCCGCCAGTTCGGTGTCACCAATCTCGTGACCGACGTCGAAGATCTGCTGCGCACGCCTGGCCTCGACGCCATCGGCATGGCGGTCGGCCCGGACCAGCATCTGGCCTTCGGCAAGGCGGCACTTGAGAGGGGCCTGCCCGTCTTCATGGAAAAGCCGCCATCCGGAAGTGCCGCAGGCGCACGCGAACTGCTGGCCGCCTCCGAGAAGGCGAAGAAGCCGCTTCTGCTGGGGTTCATGAAGCGATACTCGATCGGCAACCGGATGGCCGCGAACATCGTCAGGTCCGGCCGTTTCGGCGAGGTGATGGGACTGACCGGCTATTATATGACGGCGCCCGGATATTTTGCCGGGAACGTCGATTACACCGGCTTCTTCCTGCACCACTGCGTCCACTATATGGACCTCGTGTCATTCCTGGTGTCGCCCGTACGGACGATCTCGGCGCGAAAGGTCGAAAAGACGCCCGGCCGCGTACTCTTCCATGTCGGCTTCGAATTCGAATGCGGCGCGATCGGCAACATCGCGATGGGAACCATTCAGTCCCGCGGAACGCCGGTGGAGCGCATCGAGCTGATGAGCGATCACCAGCGCATCGAGGTCGACGACGTGATCGAGATCAAATGGCACAGGAATCCTCCATTCAAGATCGACGATCTGGCTGCGACGCTCAAGGACGATAGCGACACTCTGACGTGGAAGCCGAATTTTACGGCCGCCGCCAACGAGGACCCGAAAGGCTACCACTCACTGCTGGCAGACGTCGTTCCTGCACTGGCCGGTGCAACAACTCCGGCGCCAAGCATTGCGGACGGTGTGATCGCGATGGAGCGGCTGGAGACGCTGCGCAGAGAGCTCGATTTGTGAGTTCAGGCCCTCAAGGGAGGATCGAGTTTGCCGGCGTCGGCGTTTGCTGAGGGATCAAACTGATCGGCAGGAGACAAACAGCGCCCGTCGCGGCGATCATCGCGAGCACGTTCAGGTGATCGTCAGCCTTCGTGAATAGGTGCGCTGTAGCGCGCATCGGCAGCGCCGAAGTGCAGACGCCGGTCTTCGAGATTACACCAGGCAGAAGTTGAAATGACATCCCTCACAAGCATTGCCTCAACGATCAGTGCTGCATTCCTCGGCTCGCTGGTCGAGGTGGTCGAAGCATTCACGATAATTCTGGCCGTCGGTGTGACGCAGAGTTGGAAACCGGCGTTCATCGGGAGCGGTGCTGCCCTTGTCGTCCTCGGCCTTTTGACGATAACTCTGGGCCGTTACTCGGCCTCATCCCGATCGAGGCGCTGCAGTTTACCATTGGCACGCTTCTGATCCTTTTCGGCCTGCGCTGGCTCCGCAAAGCTATTCTTCGAGCCTCCGGCTACATTGCGCGTCATGACGAGGAAAAGGCCTTTGCAAAGGAGAGCGAGAGCCTTCGCCGGCACTCGGCCGACCAGCGAGCCAATCTGCTTGCAGGTATTGCCGCCTTCAAGGCTGTCCTGCTTGAAGGCATCGAGGTCGTCTTCATCGTGATCGCCACCGGAGCAGGGCAGGGAATGATGGGGTATGCCAGCATCGGCGCTGCCGCAGCCTGTATTCTGGTCCTGATCGTCGGGCTGTTCGTCCATAAGCCGTTGTCGTCGGTTCCGGAAAACAGCCTGAAGTTTGTCGTTGGCCTGCTTATCAGCGCCTTCGGCATCTTCTGGACCGGAGAGGGGATCGGCGCTCGGTGGCCCGGTGCCGATCTGTCGCTGATCCCGATCTTTGCTGCGCTTGCTGCTTTCTCCTGGCTCGCCGTGAAAGGCCTTCGCCAGCATCGCATCGCGGACGAAGGGGCTGTGCGATGAAGCACCTTTTCAAGATCGCCTTCGAGGAAGTCGCCGGCATGTTCGTCGACGACGGCGCCCTTGCCATCTTGGCGCTCGGTCTCATCCTCATCATCACCGCGGCCGTCAAGTATGCTCATCTCGATGCTCTAGCAGGTGGGGTCATCCTCCTGATCGGCTGCATCCTGATCTTGTTGGAAAGCCTTTGGCGCGCTGCGCGCAAAGCCGGCATGCGATAGGTCTCGAAAGGCAAGTCGGACGAATGGCGCCTCTGCATGCTGAGCGCCGCACGCCTCAAGGGCAATAGCGTCAGCCTCCAAGCTTGTCAGATCGCGCAAAGAGACGACGTGCCAGCTGGCGCAGGAGACCGGTTTGAACAGCTGGCTTCGGAAGACCAAATTGCCTTCTGGCCCGCTCGGTGAGGGATAGCCGGTAGTAATCGGCGACATCGGTCTTGGTATCGCACGCGATGAAACCTTGTTCGATGCCGGTCTGCAGAAGCTCCAACTCAGCCTCGGCGAACGCCGCGTCCAGAACGATCCACTGGTTGTCGGGGCTATCGGCGCATCGATAGTGGATTTCGAGGAGTAGCGGAAACATGGGAAGTGTCATTGCGGGGTCCGGGCAAGCTGATGAGCGGCCACGGTGCCATCGCCCCGCAGCCGCAAGGAGGGGAGTTATTCGACGTCTTCGCCGCCGTTGTCCTGCTGGTCGGGCGCGGCGGTCGCCGCGCCGCTGATGCCATCGACTGCAACGGTCTGAGAGCCGTTGGCCGTCATGAGTTCGACCTCGAAGGCAGCGTTCGCCTGCTCGTTGTCGAGCGCGGCGTTGACGGCCTTACCGCCGAACTTCTTTTCCGCAGCATCAATGGCCTGGGAGAGGCTGATCTTCGCCGTCAACAGTTTGGAATATTCGGCGCGATCGTCCTTGCCGTTCTGCTGGTCGGCTGCCTGGCCGGGCGTCGGGACGGCAAACCCGATGGCGCCAGCAGCAATCATCGCCGCCATGGCGGTCTTGAATGAGCGATAACGGTTCATTTTCTTCTCCTTCTAGTGCCCGTTATTGGGCCGGTGAGGAGGCTGCAACGTTAAGTTTGGGGTTTCCTGTCCCGAACTTTACGGATCGGTAAGACCGAGTGCCCTGACCTTACAAATCCGTATGGCTGCGGTCAGCAGCCGGTGAAATTCGAAGCGCAACGTTCGGGCCTGATCATTGCACTTCGAGGCTTCCCATGAACATGCACACCGCCGCCACGGCAGACCGCGGCGACCTGAGCGCCACACTTAACGCTAGGCTTTCAGTCTATCTGATCAACCTGGATCGCTCGCCGGAGCGGCGTCTGCGGATGGAAGCGCGGATCCACACCAAGGGACTGGAGTTCGAACGCGTCTCTGCAATCGACGGCCGCGACCTTGCGTTTCCGGTGCCAGGTTTCGACGAGGCGGGATATCGCCTGCGTCACGGGCGCATGCCGAATCCCTACGAGATCGGCTGCTTTCTCAGCCACGTCGAATGTGCGCGGCGAATGCTCCGGTCGGACGCCGGACACGCACTGATCCTCGAGGACGACCTGATATTCGAGGAGGATATCGTGGAGGTGCTCGGTGCCGCGCTCGACGAACAGCGGAAATGGGACATCCTCCGGCTGTCGACCGTCAATCACGGAAAGAAGTTCAAACTTCAGCACCTCACCCGCTGCCGTAGGCTTGCCGTGTCTTTGACGAGGGAAAAGGGATCCGGTGCCTATCTCATCAATCGCAAGGCGGCGAGATGGATCGTCGACGAACTCGTTCCGATGCGGCTGCCCTATGATCTGGCCTTCGATCTCGAGCATCTTTCTGGCCTGCGGGGCCTGTTTGTCGATCCGCAGCCGATACGCCAGAGCGCGGAACGCGGCTCCCTGATCCAGAACGGTCTCAAGCGCTTCAAGCTGCCCGCTGACCACTACCTGACCGTCTTGCTGTGGCGGGCGTTTTATGAGGTGTCGCGTTTTATCGCGCGCTCAAGTCTCCTTTTGCGCAATCTTTGGCCGGGACGCTGAAAGAACCGCGCTTTGCTGGCGCTTTCATCCGGAAAGCGATCCGCTGGTCAGCCCTTGCGCTCGAAATGCGCTTCGAGATCTTCCCAGCTTGCATCCATCGGCCAGGCAGCCGAAATCAAGGGGAGCGCGACGTGGCCATAGTAGAAGGAAAGTTGCCTTTCGGCTCTGTCCTCACCTTCACCAGCGATCCTGTCGGTATAGATCGCCGAGACGAGCCCGGTGCGGTCGGATCCCGACTGGCAGTGGACAAGGATCGGCTTGGGCGCTGCCGCCATGATCGCCACGATCTCGTCGGCGCGGTCCGGTGTCAGCTTCCGGGAGGCCGACATTGCAAAATCGATATGCTCGACGCCGAGTTCGGCGGCGGTTCTGATTTCCGCCTGGTACCAGGCGGCATTCTGCTTTTCACCACGCAGATTGATGATCGTTTTGATGCCGTGATCTTTGACATAGGTGTCGAGCTGCGCCGGGGTCGGCTGCGCCGAACGGTAAAGCTGCCCCTTGATGACAGTATGGAAATTTCCAACGGCCTGCAGGTATGCAGCATAGCCGCCGAGAGCTCCCCCGATGGAGAGAACGGTTCCGACGGCAATGGATAGCTTGGCGTGGTTCTTCATCGTGTCTCGCAGCATGGCGTGTTGCGAAGCTGATGATGTGATTTCCTGACGGCCACCTGAATGTCAGATTTGTGACTGCCGAGGGGCCAGCAACCTTCTATCCGGCCGATGGCGGCGGATCTGGAAACGACACGGCAACTGCCAGTCCCGGGCGATTGTCGCCAAGCTCGATATGCGCAAAATGTAGATCCGCAATGGCCCTTACGAGGGTGAGGCCAAGTCCGCTTCCTGATGTCGTTCGGCTCTTGTCCATGCGGTAGAGGCGCCTGAACACATTGTCTCGTTCGTCCGAAGGGATACCCGCTCCGTTATCGACCACGCGAAGAACCGTCTCACCGTCGGCCTGCAGCAGAGCCATAACGATCCGTGTCCCTTCGGGACAATGGGTGATGGCATTCTCGACGAGATTGACCACCATCTGGGTGAGGAGTTCTCTGTCACCCATAATCTCGACCGAAGGCGAGGGGAGCAACTCGAGTACCTGGCCATTGTCTTCGGCCACGCTGGCATAGACCTCCTCGACGAAGGTCAGGATCCCGGCAAGGTCGACTTTCTGGAAGCGCTGCCGGCGCGCGCCGGCTTCGATCTGCGAGATGCGCAGCAGGGCCTCGAAAGTCGCATTGATCTGGTCGCTTTCGGCGCGCGCATCGGCCAAAAGCGAGCGGACATCGCGACCGCCGGCGGCACCCTCAATCGCATCGCCGAGCGTCATCTTCAGGCGATTGAGCGGCGTCTTGAGTTCATGGGCGATATCGGCACTGACTTGGCGCATCCCCTTGACCAAGCCCGAAAGGCGGTCGAGAGCGCTGTTGATCTGCATCGCCACGAGATCGAGATCATCGCTTTTTCTCTTGAGCGGAATCCGGCTTTCGAGCCGGCCGTTGGAAACGTCGAGCATCGTGCGGGCGACCGCATCAAGGCGGTGTTGGGCTCTGGCTGCCAGAAAGATGCCGCCCCCCAGCGCCGCGACGACAACCAGAAGGGCAGCCCAGCCAAGGCTCACCAGCACGATCTTCAAGAGGTCATCCATGTCGGAGAAACTTTCTCCGACCACCAGGAGGTTCGGTCCAAGTTCGGTGACTTGGATCCTGAATCTGCCGGAACCGGGCTGGCCGATGTCTTCCGGATTGATGGTGTAGACGCCCGGCGGCATCTTGATCGCTGTGAAGTTGCCCGCGAGCCTGTTCCCCCTCGCATCGACAAGCGAATAGAGCCCGTCCTTGGTCGTCTGCAGATTGACGTAGCTGTTCAGCGTCGCGATCAGATCTTCCATGTCATCGGGCGCATAGGTCGACGCAATGACGGAATTCATCTCCTGAAGAGACGCATCCATCTCATGGGCGAGGCCCGTGCGCAGCATGTGATACATGACAGCGCCGCTGACGACGAACGTCAGGATGAACAGCACCCCAAAGGTCATGGCCAGTCGGAAGGGCGTGCTACGGCGCAGGCTAGCGAGGCGCATGCAGGCTATATCCGGTGTTCCTCACCGTATGGAGGAGCTGCGTCTGGAACGGCTTGTCGATCTTGGCGCGCAGCCGGCTGACATGGGTCTCGACGACGCTGGTCTTGGGATCGAAATGAAAATCCCAGACGCGTTCGAGCAGCATGGTCTTGGTCAACACCCGTCCTTCGCCGCGCATCAGCACTTCCAGGAGGGTGAATTCCCGCGGCTGAAGCTCAATCGCCTGACCGGCGCGGCGGGCCTCGCGGCGGATCAGATCCAGTTCGAGATCTGCGACCCTCAGAACTGTCTTCTGCTCCTGAACCGGCGGGCGCCGGGCGAGCGCGTTTACCCGAGCAAGCAGCTCGGAGAATGCAAATGGCTTGACCAGATAGTCATCGCCGCCTGCCTCCAGTCCCTCGACGCGATCGTCGACGCCGCCGATGGAGGTCAGGAACAGGGCAGGGGTGCCGACGCGGGCTGCGCGCAGAGACCGCACGAGCGACAGGCCGTCGAGGCCGGGCAGCATCCGGTCGACGACGATCACGTCATAGGCTTCGCGCTGAGCCTGGAAGAGCCCGTCGCGTCCATCGGCGAGGACATCGCAGACATGCCCTGCCTCTGCGAAGCCCTTGGCCACGTATTCCGACGTCTTGCGATCGTCCTCGACCAGGAGAAGGCGCATTTGAGGTTTTCACCAGATTGATGTTCGAGCGAAAATGTAACCGCGATGATGCGCATCCTACAACATACGGTTTCGTAAAGTCGCGGCCTTACCAAATGGTATGGTTCCGGCAAGGCGCTTGTATGTCCCGGTCAATATCGTCCCCCTCGCTGCAATCCTGCTGCATCAAAACCGCTCCAGCGAGAGGACCAAAATCATGAAGACAATTGTAGCCGCCGCCGCTTTGAACTCCGTCGTGGCTCTCGGGCTCATCGCAATCGCCGTGCCCGTTCAGGCTGCCGTACCTTGCGAAGACATGCTGAAGGACATGCGTGCTGCGAAAGCGTCCGCAAAGCTTTCAGGCGCCGACATGAAAAAGGTCGAGGAACTCGAGACCAAGGCGGTCGAAAGGTGCAATGCCGACGACGACGCGCGCGCGGACAAGTTCCTCACCGAAGCCATGCAGATCATCGGCAAGTGAGCGGAGGATAGACCATGACCATGGCAAACCAGCAGCTTGCCGGGCCGGAAAACCGCGTGCCCGAGGTGACCGTCGATTTCTGGCTCATCAAACTCATGGCGGTCACCATGGGAGAGACCGCAGCCGACTACCTGGCCGTCAATCTCGGCCTCGGCCTGACGCTGACGTCCATCATCATGACCATCGTCCTCGTCGTCGTGGTCGGAGCACAATTTGCGCAGAAGCGCTATGTGCCTGCCGCCTACTGGGCCGCCGTGGTTCTTATCAGCGTCGTCGGGACGTTGGTGACCGACAACCTCACGGACAATTTCGGCGTTTCACTGGAGGCATCGACGATCTTCTTCACGGTCGCGCTCGGCGCCACGTTCCTCGGATGGCATCTGACGGAGCGAACGCTTTCGATCCACACGATTTTCACCAACCGCCGCGAAGGCTTCTATTGGCTGGCAATCCTGTTCACATTCGCGCTCGGAACGGCCGCGGGCGATCTGGTGGCCGAGAAGTTCGACTTCGGGTATCTGGCGACCGCATTGATCTTTCTGGCACTGATCGTGCCGATTGCTGCGGCGTACTTCATCGTCAAGGTGAACGGCATCGCGGCGTTCTGGCTGGCATATATCTTCACCCGCCCGCTCGGCGCTTCGTTCGGCGATCTGCTATCGCAGCCGAGTGAATATGGTGGCCTTGGTTTCGGGACGATCTACACAAGCTTCGCTTTTCTTGGAGCGATAATCCTGATCGTCATCTACATGACGGCCAACCAGGATCAGCGTGAAACAACCGGGCTTTCCCGCTGAACGAGAGGCAGCCTTCGTACCGGGCGCGATCTCGGCTCCAAGCCGATCCGCTCGGCTTCGAGGAAGTCCTGGCGCAAATGGGAGGTTGGAGCCTGGAAGTGCTTCGGTCCGCGGCATCAACATTGCTACGCTCGAAACAGGTCCCGCTCGCAGGGTTTGGATTTTTTACGGATCCGTAAAGAATTCAGCGGGATCCGTTCAGGTTCCTGTCAGGCGCAACCGGAAAATGGCGGCGACGTCTCATTTCCATGAAGAGCGCCGCGATGACCACCCTACATGCTGTCTCCCGCCAACGGACCTATCTCGATTCCTTCCTCGTTCTGACGGCGTTCTGGTTTCTGTTGCTGGCGATATTCCATGCATGGCCGATGATCGATGTCAGGATTTCGCAGAGTTTCTTCAGTTCTGCGCTCTGTATGGACCGAGCCACGGTGCCGCAATGCGGACATTTCACACTCAGCAAGGTTGCGTGGATCACGACCCTTCGGTGGCTTCTCTATGCGCTGCCCTATCTGGCTGCCGCGGCGGTCGTGATTGCGTTGCTGGTTGCGGGATACTCGCCGAGGCTTCGCTATCGGATGCCGGTACAGCGGCTTTGGATATCGCTCCTCAGCCTCGGCATCGGAACTGGGTTGATCACCAATCTGTTCCTCAAGGCGCATTCCGGCCGGCCGCGTCCGTTTGATACGGATCTCTTCGGCGGCAAGCTCCAATTCATGCCGGCGGGATCGTTCAATGGAGCCTGCGAACGAAACTGCTCGTTCGTATCGGGAGAAGCATCCGGCGCAGGCTGGCTGATATGCGTTCTCTTTGTGTTGCCACCCCGCTACCGCATGTGGATGGCACCTCCCGTCATCCTGGCTTCGCTTGCGACAGCCGGACTTCGGGTGGCCGTCGGCGCGCATTACGCGTCCGATGCAACGCTTGGCCTGCTGCTTTCGATCGCCGTCTTTCTGGGCCTGCTCGCGCTTGAGGAGCGCATCGCGGAGCGCTGAATCAAGTCTCATCTTCAGGAGTAGCCGTATATCGGACTTGGCAGCCGTAGCCGAAGCGCGGCTGCGCCCGGCGGCGCACGCCGTGGCCTGTTCAGGGTTGTGAAGCAGGTCGGAATTGCTACACTCAGCAGGCGAATAATTCCAAAAAGGGAACAGCAATGAAAAAGACCATCCTCCTGGCTGCCGCAGCCTTGCTGGCGGCAACACATCTTGCCTGCGCGGACGACACGATCCGCATTGCAACCGAGGGCGCCTATCCTCCGTTCAACTATGTCAAATCGGATGGCAGCCTCGAAGGTCTCGATGTCGACATGGCGAATGCGCTTTGCCAGGAAATGAAAGCCAAGTGCAAGATTGTCGCCCAGGACTGGGATGGCATCATCCCGGGACTTCTCGCGAAGAAATACGACGCCATCATCGCATCAATGAGCATCACCGACGAACGCAAGAAGCAGATCGACTTCACCAACAAATACTATACGACGCCGCTTGCCGTTGCGGTGCCTAAGGATAGCGACCTCAAAGGCGTTTCTATCGAGGACATGAAGGGCAAGATCGTCGGCGCCCAGGCATCGACGACGCAGGCTGACTATCTCAACGACCACTATGCCAAGGGTGGAGCCGAAGCGAAGATGTATCCGACCCAGGACGAAGCGGTCGCCGATCTGCAGAATGGCCGCATGGACGCTTTGATTTCCGACAAATTCGTTGTCGTGGACTGGCTGAACAAGGCCGGCAAGGATTGCTGCAAGCTGCTTGGCGACGTTCCCGGTACCGAAACGCAAGCCGGCATCGGCATTCGCCAGGGCGACACCGAGCTGAAGGAGCGCTTCAACAAGGCGATCGATGCGCTCGTCGCCAACGGCAAGTACCAGGAAATCACCAGGAAGTATTTCCCCTTCGACATCTACTGATCGCCGGGCGATCCAGTCGCGCAGAGGTCCAAAAGCCTCTGCGCCAACCCTGTCAGCTATCCGATGAAAACAGACATCCTCGTTCTCGGTGCCGGCATCGTCGGCGTGAGTGCGGCCATACATCTCCAGGATCGCGGCCGCTCGGTCGTGCTTGCCGACCGCGGTGAGCCGGGGGGCGGGACCAGCTACGGCAACGCGGGGCTGATCGAGCGCTCCTCGGTCATCCCTTACGCCTTTCCGCGGCAATTTAAGACGATCGCAAAATACGCGCTGAACCGCGCGTCCGACGTCCGCTACGACCCTTTCTATCTGCCCCGGATCGCGCCCTGGCTAGCACGTTACTGGTGGCATTCCTCACCTGCCAATCTGGAGATATCGACCCGCGCGCTTCTTCCTCTGGTCGAGGCCAGTATCAGCGAACATGACAAGCTGATCGAGCGGGCAGGGGCGTCTCGCCTGATCCGCTCTGACGGCTGGATCTCTTTTTACAAGGACACCCGGCGGTTTGATGCCGCCCGGGCGGAGGCCGCAAGTCTATCGAAATATGGATTGGCGATCAGGATCCTTGATGGTCCGGCGTTTCAGGCGCTCGAACCGGCTTTCGCGGCAACAGACACGGAAATCGCCGGCGCCATTCACTGGCTCGATCCGAAAACAGTGATCGATCCGCAAGCGCTGACAGCCGCCTATGCGGGAGCCTTCACTGCCTCGGGCGGCAGGATCGTCCGCGCTGACGCGGCGATGCTGTGCGAGGAGAAGAACGGCTGGTCACTGGCGGCAGAAGACGGCTCGATCCTGGAGGCGAGGGAGGTCGTCGTTGCCCTCGGCCCGCAATCCGGCCTGATCTTTCGAAAGTTCGGCTACGCTCTGCCGATGGCCGTCAAGCGGGGCTATCACCGGCACTACGCCCAGAGCGGCGGCCAGCCACTCGGCCATTCGGTCGTTGACGAAGAAGCCGGCTACGTTCTGGCACCGATGGCCCGGGGCATTCGCTTGACGACCGGTATCGAGTTCGCTGCACCCGATGCGCCGGTCAACACAATCCAGCTCGGCCGGGCCGAGACGATGGCACGCGCACTCTTTCCGCTTGGTGATCAGGTGGAGGCAACGCCCTGGCTCGGCCTTCGTCCGTGCCTCCCGGACATGCGCCCGGTCATCGGCCCGGCGCCGCGCCATGCGGGCCTCTGGTTCAGTTTCGGCCATGCGCATCACGGCCTCACGCTCGGGCCTGCCGGCGGGCGGCTCCTCGCGGAGCAGATGGTTGGCGGAGAAACCTTTGCGGACCCCAAACCATTCCATCCGCAACGCTTCCTTTAGCCGCCGGCAACAGGCGCCGGTATCGTCGACGGCCGACATGGACGGTGATACTGCGGAGAGTACGGCGGCCGAGCGAGACTGTCGCATCTCTAACTGGCACACCTGTCGCTTTACGAAATAGAATGTACCAACGTCCATCCAAGGATCGCATAATATACGGTATGGAACAAACCTTTAGGCGAGCTTCTGCAAGTGCTCTTTGAGCACGAAAGGGGGCGAAATGACGCTGAAGGGAATGATCGACCGCAAGCTTGTCTTGATGGTCGTTACGCCCCTCGCACGGGCCGCGCTGTCGGCTCTCGTGGGGTACCTTGCTAGCAAGGGTGCACCCGCCGACGCGCTTGAACAGGCTGTTGCAGCCTGTGGCGCGCTCGGCGTGGTAGCCTTCAACATCGGTTGGGAGTTGGTCGACCGTAAGAAGGCGGAAGAGAAGGGCGCGAAGCTGATCCTTGATCAGATAACGCCCTCTTATACGTCCGAGTTTCTTCGGGCGTTGGTGGCGGACGGCGAGAAGCCAGCGGCTATAGTAAAGGGTCTCCGCAACAGCGATCCGCCCTCGTGGGCGGAGCGTAACGGAGCGCCGCTATGATCGGGGAACTGATCACGGCTGGCGCGGGTCTGCTTGGCTCCCTTTTCGGGAGCAAGAAGAAGCAGACTACCACCACCCGTGTTGATTACGGGCGGATGGTAAAAGACGCGACGGCGGCAGGGTTCAATCCGCTGACCGCTCTTCGCAATGGCGGGTCGGCTGGTTTCACAACAACCACCGGCCCGACTCTCTCGAATCTGCCGGAAGCTCTCGGCAGTCTCGGGGGCGTCCTTGGTGACGCCCTCGAAAACAAGATCGACCCGCTGAAAAAGAAGCAGCGGGAGCTTGATACTGCTCTTGTGGATTATCAGCTGCGACAGCTGAAACAGGGTCCGGGTATGTTTTATCCCGGGAGCACCTACACCGGCACGAAAGTGACGGGCAGGCATCGCCAGCGGTTGGGCCGTCGGCGAAAAAGCCGCCGCATGTTGTCGGTGCGCTTGGTCCTAACCTGCCTCCGGGTGCTGGGCCGAACGGAGAGATACAGCCCGCCGTGGTGGCGTGGCGTCGGTCGGACAACTCGCTGATGTACACCTACAATCCGAATTTCCCGGACGGCGACGCGCAATTGGCGGGTGCCGTCTCGGATGCGGGGGGCAGGTTCAACGAGGAGAAGGACAAGCTGATTTATCGGGAGAAGTCAGAGGCGCGGCGCGAGGGTCGATATGATCGGCCATTTATTGGGCCGAGGAAGCCGGTTGCGCCGTCCGGTACAGGCCGTTGGGGGCGGTACGCCCGTTAGGCCTGTAGGTAGCTGAGCAATCCTGTTGCGAGGAAGATCAGGAGGAGGGCGAGGGCGGAAGTAAAGATCACGTTCATTTAGGAGGCTCCAGTTAATGGCCGACGATAAAAAAGTGAAATGCCCCGGTTGTCAACGCCGGGCCGAGAATATCAAGGCGACCGCCGTGAAGACATGGCGTTCGGTGAAGTCAGCGTTTAGAAAAGGAAGACGTCGTTGAATAGACAGCTTAGCGCCCGCGAGATCAAGGATATCTCGCGCACCAATACGACACCGATTAACATTCCGCGTTCCACGCGGCAGGTTAATCAGAATGCGGCTACCTCGATGCCTGCGGGCAAGATGGTTCCGCTCGATGCGTTTCCACTTCTGCGCGAAGACGCGCTGCGCAATTCCATGATGACCGTTCGGGTCGATCTCATGGAAACCGCGGAAATCATCAAGAACGCCATCCAGTGCCGCGTCATGGCGTACTTTGTGCCGTTCCTCGCGTTTGCGCGATTTAACGGCGGCATGGATGAGTTCAACCGGTCGTACATGAAGCAGAATATTGCGGATGGTGCGACGGTGACCCCGTTCTTCAACAGCCAGGTAGCGGGTGCCGCTGGATCGATCCCGATCCATAAGTATCTTGGCTTTCATGCCGGTGCGGCGGATACGATCAATACGGCCTATATCGAGGCCTATAACATCATTTGGAATTTCCGCGCTCGCAATCGCTCTGAAACGCTGTTTCAGGCGAAGAAGCGGCTTGAGACGGCGACGTCTCTTGCGCCCGCGTTCTGGCAGCACGAACAGTTCAAGTATGTCGTTCCTGATTGGGACGATATCGCCATGGAAGGGCAGGTTGATCTGACCTTCACTAACGCGCTTGCCCCTATTAAGGGCTTGGGTACGACTGTGCCGAATGCTCAAGCGAATATCGCGAACGTGAAAGAGACGGGGGGCGGTACGCGGACCTACGCTAGCGCCTCTATGTTCCGGGACGCCAGTTCAGCGAATTTTATGGAGCTTGCAGCGGGTGTCCCGCAAGTCTTCGCTAATCTCGCCGCGGCGGGGGTCAAGATTTCGCTTGCGAATATTGAGCTTGCCAAGAAGACGCAGTGGTATGCGGAACTGAAAGCGCAGTTCGAAGGCATCCCGGATAATTACGTCATCGACCTGCTGATGCAGGGCGTGAACGTTCCCGATCAGATGTGGAAGCAGCCGATCCTTATTGCCGACAAGACGCAGGTCTTTGGTATTGAAAAGCGGTGGGCAACTGATGGTGCAAACCTGACGGACGCGGTTGTTAACGGGTCCGCTCTTGTTGATCTCGACATGGTTCTCCCACGTTGCCCGACTGGCGGCATTGTCATGATCGTGGCTGAGATCATGCCCGAACAGTTGTTCGAGCGTATGCGCGATCCGCTGTTGTTTATCACTGACCCCGCCAAGCTTCCGAACGCGTTGCGTGATGATCTCGATCCGCAGAAGGTCGAGCGCATGTCCAAGGGCGAGGTTGATACGTCGCATAGCGACCCGAACGGTTTGTTTGGCTATCGACCGCTCAATTGGATGTGGCAGGCGTCCAACACGCGTATCGGCGGCAAGTGGTTCAAGTCGGCGCCGTCTACGGCGTTCAACGAAGATCGACAGCACTTCTGGACGGTCGAAGTTACCGATCCGTCATACAACTCGGACTTCATGATTTCGGAAACGTTCAACACGCTTCCCTTCGTCGTGACCAATCAGGATGTTGGCGAAGTCCAAATCCACGGCACGGCGATCATTGAAGGCAACACGCAGTTCGGTACGCGTCTGCTGGAGAACGACAACGCGTACGTTGAGGTTCTTGCGCAGGTCGATCAGAGCCGCCTCACGAAGGGAGTTTAATGTGCAGAAGCTCAACATGATTCAGGCGTATCGCCATCTTGAAGAAACCAACTCCGTTGTGTTCGTGGCATCGCCGGATAACGCCGAGCAGGCGCGTCTCGTCAAGTTTCGTATCATCACTGAGCAGGACGTAGTCCTTCAGGTTAGTGATGTGGACTACGCGCCGGAGATTATCGACCCGGAAACGGGTGAGGTCATTCAGCCACGCGTGGTCGAGAACCCGCGTAATACGCGGCTTCTGACGTGTGTCACGAAGGGCTTCGATGAAGTCGAGTTTTATTATCAGGGCACCTTTGCCCTGAACCTGCTCGGCGGCGACATTTGGTTGTCGACGTTCGATAGCGCGTTCGTGGATACGACGCCTAGCGACTTTACCAACTACGCGCGCCTTTGGGAGCGCGAAGAACGTGACCCGCGCATCCTCGAGATCGAGCGTGCTGCGCGGCACAATCAGGAGGCGCTTAAGCGCCAAATGATGGAAGACTTTGCCGCTCATGCGGCAGCACTGGAAGCGAGGTATGCCGCGAATGTCACTGCGCCTAAGACTGATGCAGCAAGTGGAACGGCAAGCGATCAGTCGGGCGTGTCCACCGGCGCACCTGCTGGCGATCCGCCAGCAACGCCACCGGCTGGAACAGGAGCTGCAGGGGAACAGAATGATGGTGCCTGATCTGACGAATGTCGATCCGGCTACCAAATTCCCCAGGGCGATTGCTGCCATGCAGAACGCGGGCTTTTTGAAGTCCGCGCGCTACACGGAGCAACAGCACCGCGCGAACAGGGAAGGGGCGCATCCCTTTATCCTTGAGTTCGCTGATAAGACCGTGAAACGGCTCGGGATGCTTGGCATCCCGTTTTTTCCGCACTGCATTGTCAGGACGGAAGAAGAGCAGCGGCAAGCGGTGCAAAGCGGCGTCTCTTGGGATAGCCCGGACGATGGCCTTTGGCCGCATCGTTTCGGCGCTGTGGACCTCATCCATGGTGTTTTAGGCTGGATGGATAAGCCAGCCATTCCCTACGCATGGGACGTTGTCGGCCATGTCGGTAAACAGGTCGCCATATCGATGGGGCTTAAGATCGTATGGGGCGGTGATTTCCCGCCTCGTAAATACGATCCCGCTCATTTCGAAATGGCGGGCTGGCGCAATTGGCGCAAAAACGCTGACGGCACGTTCGCGCTCAACAGGAGCGATCTGTGAGCGACCGCCTTCAAGCGCCTGTCCGCGGCTCATGCGTCACGGTTCCAGACGCCGCACTGCGCGTCTGGGACGTGGAGCGTAGCGAGCCAAAGGGGGGCGTAGCGCCGCCCCCCGCACCCTGCGGCTGTGCCTGCTGCAAAGCGGCGCAGAACCGTTTACGGTAGCAAGAACCGCTAAGGTTCACTCCCGCCTCAAGGCAAAGCGAACGCCCAATCCTCGTTGGGCGCTCGCACAAGCGCGCCTATCGCACATTCTCGTATGTGCGTAGGCGCGCGCCCACGGTCTCCCTTGTCCAAGAGTGCATTTACTGACACCGACCAAAAACAGGAGCGTTCGATATGTGCACAGCACCAAATTTGCTTAGCGACGGGCAATTGGTCGCGTGTCGAAAATGCGAGCAATGTAAGGACCACCGAACTATGGATTGGGTGGGCCGGTGCATTGCTGAAAGTAAGACATGTGTCGCTGCCACCGCCGTGACCTTGACCTACGGGCGCGATGAGGATGACAACGTCTCTCACGCGCGGGCGGCGATCCTGACTTACTCTGACGTGCAGAAGTTCCTTAAGCGCCTGCGCAAGGCCGGGTTTCCCTGCCGGTATTTGTTTACCGGTGAGATGGGATCGAAAAAGGGTAGAACCCATTGGCACGGCATAATCTTCTGGAAGAAGAAAGTTCCCGTTTCCATGATGGATTACGGCAACAATTCGTGGTCGGATTGGAAGCCTCTCGACAAGCCTGTCGAGCGTTTCATGGAATGGGACAAGCGAATTCATTTTCCCGCATGGCCGCATGGCTTCAGCCATTGGGAGCCGGTGAAACCCGGCCATATGCGGGGATCAATCGCCTACGCCTGCAAGTACATTCATAAGGATGTGAATGACGCTGCGGCGCAATCAAAGCTCACCATGTCAAAGGACCCGCCGCTTGGCGCGGATTACTTCATGCGTAGAGCGGAGCGCTTCGTGCATGAGGGCATAAGCCCCCAGGACAGATTTTATCAGTTCCCCCACGAAGCAAAGCAGAAGAACGGAACGCCTTTGCGGTTCCGGCTTGCCGGGAAGACCGGCGAAATCTTCTGCGAACATTTCATCCGGACATGGAATGAGCGACGGCCGGGACAACACTGGCCGCAAAGCGACTGGCTGGATGAATGTATGGATCGCC